>NZ_QTQJ01000052.1:0-36351 GCF_003853795.1 Burkholderia sp. Bp8991
TGCGCTCGCTCGCGAAGGGCGAGGCGATCACGCAGGACACGTCCACGCTCGAGAACCCGGCGATCCTCGAGCAGCTCGCCGAAGTGCGCTGATCGCGCCTGTTGCGCACGTTGCGCGCACGGGCCCCTGCGCGGCAATCCCGATTGCCTGCGCAGGGGCTTTTTGCTAAATAACGGCATGACCGTTCCGCACCGTCCGGCGCCTGCCGCGCCGCCGCCCGTTCCCGAGCCGCTCGCGCGTGCGCATGCGCGCTATTGGCGCTTCAACGTCGCATTGATCCTGGTGCTGATGGCGATCGGCTTCACTGTGTCGTTCGTCGTGCCGTTCTTCGCGCCCGCGCTCGCGGGCATTCGCTTCGCCGGTTTCAGCCTGCCGTTCTATGTCGGTGCGCAGGGCGCGATTCTCGTGTATCTCGTGCTGATCGTCGTCTACATCGGCTTGATGCAACGCGCGGACCGCATGCTGCGGCGCGCGTACGACGAACATGCCGCGCACGCGGGCAATGCGCACCATGCTCGCTGATCCATGCTGACGCATCGACTGATTCGCGCGTACGCGCTTTACACACTCGGCTTTCTCGGGTTCGTGCTGCTGCTGTGGCGGATCGAGCGCGCGGCCGGCTCCGGCGTGTGGATCGGCTATGTGTTCCTGTTCGTGCCGATCGCCGTGTATGCGGTGATCGGGCTGCTGTCGCGCACGTCCGATCTCGTCGAATACTACGTGGCCGGGCGGCGCGTCCCATCCGCGTTCAACGGAATGGCGACGGCGGCCGACTGGCTGTCGGCGGCGTCGTTCATCGGCCTTGCCGGCTCGCTCTACGCAACCGGCTACGATGCGCTCGCGTACGTGATGGGGTGGACCGGCGGGTTCTGCCTCGTTGCGTTCCTGCTTGCGCCGTACGTGCGCAAGCTCGCGCGCTACACGACTCCCGATTTCCTCGGCACGCGCTTTTCGAGCACCGCCGTGCGCGCGCTCGCGGCCGGCGCGGCGATCCTGTGCTCGTTCGTCTATCTGGTCGCGCAGATCCAGGGGATCGGGCTGATCGCGACGCGCTTCATCGGCGTCGATTTCGCGATCGGGATCTTCTGCGGGCTCGCGGGCATTCTCGTGTGTTCGTTTCTCGGCGGAATGCGCGCGGTCACGTGGACGCAGGTCGCGCAGTACATCATCCTGATCAGCGCGATCCTGATTCCCGTGTCGCTGATCGCGATGAAGAACGGGCTCGGGCCGGTGCCGCAGTTCAATTACGGCAAGCTGATGGAACGCGTGGCGGCGCGCGAGGCGCAGCTGCGCGACGCGGCCGAGGAGCAGCAGGTACGCGATGCGTATCGCCGGCAGGCGGCGGCCGTGCAGTCGCAGCTCGATCGCTTGCCCGCATCATATGCGGATGCACGCCGGCAACTCGTCGACCAGCTCGCGGACCTGCGGCGCCACAACGGGCCGCTGCGCGAGATCAACCAGCGCGAGCGCGAACTGGCGGACTTTCCGCGCGACCCGACGGCGGCGCGCGTGACGTGGACACAGGCGCGCGACGACCTGCTGGCACGCGCCGAGCCGCCCGTGCCGATGCACGAGCCGTTTCCCGCGGCGAACGACGACGACCGCAAGCCGCGCGAGCGGAATTTCCTTGCGTTGTTGCTGTGCCTGTCGCTCGGCACCGCGAGCCTGCCGCACATCCTCACGCGCTACAACACGACGACGTCGGTCGCATCCGCGCGGCGCTCGGTCGGCTGGACGCTGTTCTTCATCGCGCTGTTCTACCTGAGCGTGCCGGTGCTCGCGGTGATGATCAAGTACGAGATTCTGACCAACCTCGTCGGGCGGCCGACCGCTGAATTGCCCGCGTGGGTCACGCAGTGGCATCACTTCGAGCCGGACCTGATCAGCGTCGTCGAGGTGGTTCGCGACGGCATCGTGCACTGGTCCGAGATCCAGATGCAGCCGGACATGGTCGTGCTCGCCGCGCCGGAGATCGCAGGGTTGCCGTATGTCGTGTCGGGGCTGATCGCGGCCGGTGCGCTGGCTGCCGCGCTGTCGACCGCGGACGGGTTGCTGCTGACGATCGCGAATGCGTTGTCGCACGACGTCTATTACTGCATGGTCGCGCCGGATGCGTCGAGCCAGCGGCGCGTGACGATCTCGAAGGTCTTGCTGCTCGGTGTCGCGCTGTTCGCGTCGTATGTCGCGTCGCTCAATACCGGGAAGATCCTGTTTCTGGTCGGGGCGGCGTTTTCGCTCGCGGCGTCGAGTTTCTTTCCGGTGCTCGTGCTTGGGGTGTTCTGGAAACGCACGACGACGCGCGGTGCGATCGCCGGGATGGTGACGGGGCTCGCGGTGTGCGTGTACTACATCGTGTCGACTTATCCGTACTTCACGCAGCTCACCGGATTCGCCGGGCAGACGTGGTTCGGGATCGAGCCGATCAGTTCAGGCGTGTTCGGCGTGCCGGCGGGGTTCGCGGTGGCGATCGCAGTCAGCCTGTTAGATCGGCAGCCGGATGAGTATACGCGGGCGTTGGTGGATTACATTCGGCATCCGTGACGCGAAGGCGCTGGATGGGGGGCATCGTGGCGGGAAAAAGAAAGCCCCTTGATTTCTCAGGGGAATCAAGGGGCTTCCTGCGTTCTGGCGGAGAGAGGGGGATTCGAACCCCCGATAGGCGATTAACCTATACACGCTTTCCAGGCGTGCGACTTAAACCACTCATCCATCTCTCCGGAAGACCGAAAGTATAGCAAACTCTGGCGGCCTCCCGCCACTCTCTTTGGCGAGCCACTGAAATTAACCGGGAAGCCGCCTCCCGCGGCTCGCGCGGCGGCCCTGCGTCGTCCGAATGCAGCCGCCGCGGAAGAGCCGTGCCCTCAACTCACGCCCGCGCCCGCACGCACGGCGTCCCGACTCTGCTATCTTCCCGGGCATCTCACCGCTTTCCCGCCTCTCCATGACCGACCGCATCGTCGCCGCATTCGATTTCGATGGCACCATCACGACTACCGACAGCTTCCGTCATTTCGTCCGCTACGCGGTCGGCACGCCGCGTTTCGCATGGGCCGGGCTGCGCGCGCTGCCGTGGATCGTCGCGATGAAGGCGGGCCTCTTGTCGCGCGGCGATGCGAAGGCGAAGTTCGCTTGGTTCGCGTTCGGTCCGATCCGCGAGGACGCGCTCGACGCGCTCGCGCGCCGCTTCGTCGATGGTTATCTGCCGAACCTCGTGCGTCCGGACATGCTGGAACGGGTGCGCGAGCATCAGGCGCGCGGGCATGAAGTCGTGCTGGTCAGCGCGTCGCCGTCGCTGTATCTGGAGAAGTGGGCGAAGACGGTCGGCATCGGGACGGTGCTCGCGACGCGCCTCGCGTTCGAGCGCGGCGCGTTTGCCGGGCGGCTGAACGGCGAGAACTGCTGGGGCCCGCAGAAGGTCGTGCGCTTGCGCGGCTGGTGGGGAAATCAGCCGCCCGCGAAGCTGTTCGCGTACGGCGACAGCCGCGGCGACAAGGAAATGGCCGAACTCGCGAACCGGGCATGGATCCGCGGGCAGGGACCGATGCCGGCGATCGGCGCTGAAGGACTGACCGACTGACCGACTGACGGGACCCGCGCGGCGAGCCGCGCCGCCCGCCGTTACGCGTCGGCGCGCTGCGCGCCGCGCGCACCGCGAATCGGACGATACGCGCCCCAGCGATTGGCTCGCCTGAACGTGCCGACATCGTTGAACCGCACGCCGACTTCACGCAGCGCCGCATGCGCGGTGCGCGCGGTCAGCTGCCGGATGTAGAACGGATCGCGCACCACGAAGTGATGGATCGCGTGCGTGCTGCCGAAGTTGAAGCAGAACAGCTGGAACGGCAGCATCCACCACGGGTTGAGCACCTGGGTCTGCTGGATCACGTTGCGCGAATCGATGTCGCCGAAATAATGCATGTTCGAGCTGACGAAGTTGATGCAGAAGCTGCGCACGAAGTTCGGCCCGAGCCACACGACCGCGAGGAAATCGACGACGCTCATCACGCGCTCGACGACGGCCGGCACGGTCACCGCGTAGCCGAACGCATGCAGCGCGAACAGGCCGGCGTGATACACGATGAACGCGTGCCACAGCGCGTAGTACGCGTGACCGACCGGCATGTAGGACGATACCTGCTCGATGCGCAACTGCGCGCGCTCGGCCGCATCCTGCACCGGCTGCGCGGCCACGTACTGCTTGACCTTGCGGCGCATCGCATCCGGCCGCAGCACGACGGCGAGCATGCCGTCCGCGATCATCAGCAGCCGCTTCACGCCCCAGCGTTCGCCGTTGGTGATGCCGAATTCCTCGAGATCCGATTCGCCGCCCGATACCTTGTGGTGATGCAGGTGCATGCGCCGGCGCGTCCACGGGTTGATCGTGCCCGGCCGCGTGAGCCAGCACAGCGCCATCATCAGGTGATAGGCCCACGGCGTCTTCTTGAAGTACATCAGGTGGATCAGGTCGTGCTCGAGTTCGTGGATCAGCGACGTGACGAACGCGGCGAGCGGCAACGCGACGTACCACGCGATCGCGCCGCGCGCATACAGCCACGCGATCGCGAGCATCGCGCCCACCGACACGGCCATCACGGTCGCGCCGACGAGGTTCTGGTTGTCGAGCAGCGGAAAGCGCGCGCGGATCGCGTCGCTCGCGGCGTTGACCTCGCGGCGGACATACGCGACCTTGTCGGCGTCGTGGCGAAAGACGGTTCGTGCGGGTTGGCTCATCGACCGGAATCCGTGCGGAAAGAGTGGGGCGCAATGCCGATGTGACAAGCATAGGCGCGCCCCGGAGCGCACGCGAGGGCCGCCGGTGCCAATGATGGTGTCATTTCGGGTCACGGTGGCCGGTGCACGGGCGTGCGATGCCGCATCGGGCGGCTAGAATGCCGCTGCGGTGTCATTACGGGCCAGCAGCGCTACAATCCGCCGAAACCGCTCCGGAGTCCGCCGCATGGCCCTGTCCGCCCCGGATGCCGCGCGCCAGCTGAACAAGGCGACGGTATCGTCCGCGTATGCGCTGTTCATGCTGATGCTCGCCGAGGAGCGTGGCATCGATGGCGGCCGGATTCTCGCCGGCTCGGGCGTCGAGCGCGAGCGGCTCGCGCAGCCCGACGCACGCATCACGCCGCAGCAGCAGGCGGCGATCGTGTTCAACCTGCTCGAGGCGACGGACGATCCGTCGATCGCGATCGAGATCGGCCTGCGCAGCAGCCTCACGAAATCGGGGCTGATCGGCTTCGGGCTGATGAGTTGCGCAACGCTCGGCGAGGCGATCGCGCTCGGCATCCGCTACCTGCCGACGCGCGTGCCGTTCTTTTCGGTGCGGCTCGCTGAGCTCGACGGGATCGTCGACATCGACGTGCTCGAGGCGTTTCCGCTCGGCCGGTTGCGCCAGTTCGCGGTGGAGAACTTCCTGGTGGAGACGGCGGTCCTGTTCAACTCGCTGCTCAATCCCGCGCCGGGGCGCACGCTGCAGTCGCGTGCGGAGCTGCATTTCGAATGGCCCGAGCCGCCGTGGTTCGAGCGCTATCGCGCGCGGCTGCCGCGCTGTCATTTCGACGCGAGCGCGAACCGTATCCGCTGCGACGCCGCGCTGCTCGACGAGCCGATCGGCACCGCGAACGCGCAGACCGCGCAGATGATCGTCCAGCAATGCGAGGCCGAACTCGCGCGGCTCGGCTATGCGGAAAGCATTGTCGAGCGCGTGCGCAACCTGCTGATCTGCGGCGAGACCGGTTATCCGTCGGTGGACGAAATCGCGCGCGAACTGCATGTGTCAGCGCGCACGCTCAAACGCAAGCTCGCGGAATTCGGTGCGACCTATTCGGCGCTGCTCGACGAGATCCGGCTGCGCGATGCGCTCCGGCTGCTCGAGGGCACGCGCCTGCCGGTCGACGAGATCGCGGCGCGGGTCGGCTATACCGACCGCGCGAATTTCACGCGTGCGTTCAAGCGCTGGACCGGCGTCGCGCCGAGCGAGCGGCGCTGACGCCGCGCCGGGCGGCGCGGGCCGGTGCCGGTCGTGCGCCCGGCGTCGATGAATCGATCATGGGATCCATCGGTCGATGGACCCGTCAGACGATCGCCACCCAGTTCGCCCCGCGGCCGCCCGGCACGCGGGCGTGCAACGCCAGCGAGCCGTCGTCCGGCGCGATCGCGTACACCGACACGTATTCCGACTGCTCGCCGCACGCGACGAGCCAGCGTCCCGACGGATCGATCGCGAAGCCGCGCGGCTGCGTTTCCGTGGCCGTCGCGTGTACGGGGTCGAAGGTGCCGTCCGCATCGCGGCGATAGCAGAGCAACTGGCTCGACGTGCGTTCGCTCACATACGCGAAGCGCTCGTCGGGCGTCAGGTGGAGATCGGCAGCCCACACGGCGGGCCCGGTCGGCGCGGGCGGGCGCGCATGGCCTTGCGCGAGGCCGGCGACGGCCGGGTGGCGCGCGCTGACCCGCGCGTCGCCGAGGCGGCCGCTGTCGGCGTCGCGCGCGAAGGTCGCGAGCGTGGCCTGGAATTCGCCGACCGCGACCAGCATCCGGCCGTCGCGCGCGAAGCGCAGGTGGCGCGGCCCGAAGCCGCCCGGCACGCGCGTTTCGCCGTGCTCGACCGCACGCAGGCCGCCGGCATCCTCGATCAGCGCGAACGTGAAGATCCGGTCCGAGCCGAGCGAGCTCACGTACGCGAAGCGGTTGTCCGGCGACACGACGACCGCATGTGCGTTCGCGATGCCGTGCGCGACCTGCAGCGCTGCGCCGTCGCCGTCGCGCACGCGCGCGGCGTCGTAGAGGCTCAACGAATGGCCGCCGTACGACGCGCCGAGCAGCCAGCGGCCGCTGCGGTCGAGCGACAGGTAGGCGAGGCTCGCGTCGATCGCGGTCGCGCCGATGCGGGCGAGCGCGCCGGTCGCCGCCGCGACGCGGAACGCGACGATCGTCGGCTGCTCGCCGCGCGTCGCGACGTACAGCCGCGCGCGATCGGGTTGCACGGCGACCGGCATCGCGACGTCGCCGGCCGGGTAGCGGGCGAGCGGCGCGAGCGTGCCGTCGGACGTGAGCGAGAACGTGGCGAGGTCGCCGTCGACGGCATTCGGGACGACGACGGTCAGGCGGTCAGTGTTCGGCATGGCGGAGCATTGCGGTGTGCGTGAAGGACTCGTCGGTCGGCAGGCCGCGCGGCGGATCGCTGCGCGGCGCGTGCGCGCGAACGGCGCGGCGACCGTGGCGACTAGGAACGCGATCGCGAGCGCATCCCGGCCGCCCGCGATCGAACCCGTATGTTGCTTCAGATAGCCGAAGGCCGTCGGCAGCGGTCGATATCGTTCGCGATGAACATGATCGACACGAGCGGCAGCGCGTGCCATTTCACTTTCGAGGTGGCGGATGCGAGCGGGGCGCGGCCGGGCAGGGCGGGCGAGGTCAAGGGAGTCTCCGGGCGGGCGGCGAACGGGGTAGCGGCCCGCGTTCGCGTCGGGTGGGGATCTAAGTAGTATGTTGTCGTATGACATGGTACGCTTGAGATCCTGATATGACGTCACGGGTTTACCCGGGATATATCCGAATACCGGGAAATGTCGGGAGATTGTCTCCGTGCGCAATCACATCTGATGACGGATGACGTGAGTGGGCAGGCGTGCCGTTCGGTCCTGCCCTGCGGCGCCCTTCGCCCCGGCAACCTGCCGGCTTCGTACGCGGCCCGCTATGCCATCGACACGACGCTGTTCAGCAGCATCTTCACGAGCACGGCCTGCCGCGTCGCGCCCGTCTTCGCGAAGATTCCGCGCAGATGCGCACGGGCGGTGTTCTTCGTGATGCCGGTCGCGGCGGCCGCTTCGTCGAGCGTCAGGCCGTCGACGAGCAGCAGCGCGATCTCGGTTTCCATCGGCGTGAGGCGGAACAGCCGGTGCAGCATGTCGCGCGAGGTCTGCGGCGACGACGCCGGATCGCGGACGAACACCGCGACGGCCGGCCGGTGCTGGCGGTCCTCCGCGCCGTGAAAGGGCGCGAGCGGGCGCAGCAGCACGTTCAACGGCATCGCGCCGCCGGGGCGCGACAGCGTGGTGGCCTCGATGCGGCCGAGCGCATCCGCGCGGAAATGCTCGAGCGCGGCCTGCAGCGCCTTCTGCAGCCGGCGCTCGTCGAGCGGGCACGATGCATGGAGCCGCTCCTGGCGCAGGCACAGGCCGTCCTGCTGCTCGAACAGCCGCTCGGCGATGCGGTTGTGCTTGATCACGCGACCGTCCTCGTCGAGGATCGCGGTGCCGACGTCGAGCCGGTCGACCGTGCCCGCGTACAGCGCGCGTTCGGCGTCGAGCACGTCGAGCGCCGCGTGCAGCTCGACCGCGCGCTGCAGGTGCGGCAGCAGCGTCGCGACCTGCGCGCGTTCGGCCGCGTCGAAGTCGCGCGCATGATGCGGGCGGCTCACGAAGAACGCGCTCTCGACGCCGCGCTCGCCGCGCAGATTCGCGCCGAGGATGAAGCGCAGGTCGAGCGGCTGCAGGTATTGCCGGTAGAAATCGTGCGCGCACCAGCGCGTCGCGCCGAACAGCGTGTCGGCCGTGAACACCTGGCCGGGCGGGTGGTCGAGAAACGGGCACAGCGCGTAGAACTCTTCGCTGTACGATGGTTCGCCGGGCAGCAGCGGGCCGTGGGTCGATGCGTTGATGATGAGCCCGCGCCGCGTGCCGCGCGGGCTGCGCAGCACGAGCGTCGTGAAGCTCGCGTCGAGCCGCACGCGCATCGCTTCGAGAAAGCCCGCCCAAGGCGTCGTCTCGGACGGGCCCTGATAGACGAGCCCGAGCCACGCGCTGAGTTCGCGGGCCGTCCATGCCGCGTCGTCGAAGCTGTCGTGTGCGGCCGTGTCGCCGGGCGCCAGCGCGATCCGCATGCTCGTGCTCTCCTGGGTCGGGGTGAATGCTCCCGAGCCAGCATACCGACCGGCCAGCCGCTCGCGTCATCCGAACGGAGTAGACGACGCGGGCCGTGCCGGAGCGACGCAGCGTGCGTAGCCCCCGGCGCCGCTTACGCGGTGCGTTCGCGCAGCAGGTACGCGACGATGCGTTCCGCCGCGGCCTCCGGCGACTCGGCCACCGTATCGATGCGCAGTTCCGGCTGCGCCGGCGGCTCGTACGGCGAGTCGATGCCCGTGAAGTGCTTCAGTTCGCCCTTGCGCGCCTTCTTGTACAGCCCCTTCGGATCGCGCTCCTCGGCGACCGCGAGCGGCGTGTCGACGAACACTTCGACGAACTCGTCGGGACGAACCAGCGCGCGCGCCATGTCGCGTTCCGCGCGGAACGGCGAGATGAACGACACGAGCGTGATGAGCCCGGCATCGAGCATCAGCCGCGCGACTTCGGCCATGCGCCGGATGTTCTCCACGCGATCGGCCTCGGTGAAGCCGAGATCGCGGTTCAGGCCGTGCCGCACGTTGTCGCCGTCGAGCAGGTACGTGTGCTTGCCGAGCGCATGCAGGCGCCGCTCGACGAGGTTCGCGATCGTCGACTTGCCCGCGCCCGACAGCCCGGTCAGCCATACGATGCGCGGCGTCTGCGCCTTCTGCACCGCGCGCGCGTCGCGGTCGACGTCGACGGCCTGCCAGTGCACGTTGTGCGCGCGGCGCAGCGCGAAGTGCAGCATCCCGGCGCCGACCGTGTCGTTGGTGAAGCGGTCGATCACGATGAAGCCGCCGGTGTGGCGATTCAGGTCGTACGGATCGAACGCGACGGGCCGGTCGAAGCTCAGGTTGCACACGCCGATCTCGTTCAGCGCGAGCGTGCGCGCGGCGAGATGCTCGCGCGTGTTCACGTCGATCTTGTACTTTGGCGTCGCGCAGGTCGCGCCGACCGTCTGCGTGCCGAGCTTCACGAGATACGGCCGGCCCGGCAGCAGCGGTTCGTCGTGCATCCACACGAGCGTCGCCTCGAACTGGTCGGCGACTTCCGGCGGCGCGTCGGCGCGCGCGAGCATGTCGCCGCGGCTCACGTCGATCTCGTCGGCGAGCGTGAGCGTCACCGCTTCGCCGGCGCGCGCGACATCGGCTTCGCCGGCCGGCGTGATCACCGACGCAACGCGGCTCTCCTTGCCGGACGGCAGCACGCGCACGCGTTCGCCGACGCGCACTTCGCCCGACGCGATGCTGCCGGCATAACCGCGGAAGTTCAGGTGCGGACGGTTGACCCATTGCACGGGCAGCCGGAACGGTTCGTCGCGCGTCACGCGCTCGACGAGCGGCAGCGTGTCGAGATGCCGCATCAGCGGCGGGCCCGCGTACCACGGCATCCGCGCGCTCGATGCGATCACGTTGTCGCCGCGCAGCGCGGACATCGGAATGCTGACGATTTCGTCGAGGCCGAGTTCGGCCGCGAACGCGCGATAGTCGGCGTCGATACGCTCGAACACGGCGCGGTCGTAGTCGACCAGGTCCATCTTGTTGATCGCGAGCACGACGCGCTTGATGCCGATCAGCGCGACGAGATGGCTGTGGCGGCACGTTTGCGTGAGCACGCCCTTGCGCGCGTCGATCAGGATCACCGCGAGATCGGCGGTCGACGCGCCGGTGATCATGTTGCGCGTGTACTGCTCATGGCCGGGCGTATCGGCGACGATGAACTTGCGTCGCGCGGTCGCGAAGAAGCGGTACGCGACGTCGATCGTGATGCCCTGTTCGCGCTCGGCCGACAGGCCGTCGACGAGCAGCGCGAAATCGAGTTCGCCGCCTTGCGTGCCGACCTTCTTCGAATCGGCTTCGAGCTGGGTCAACTGATCGTCGAACAGCAGGTTCGATTCGTAGAGCAGACGGCCGATCAGCGTGCTCTTGCCGTCGTCGACGCTGCCGCACGTGATGAAGCGCAGCAGGTCCTTCGGTTGCGCATCGTCGGAGTGCATGTCGGGCGTCGTGTGCGCAAGTGCCTCGGGGGCGGTGAGTACGTGTGCCATCAGAAATATCCCTCCTGTTTCTTCTTTTCCATCGAACCGGCCGAATCGCTGTCGATCAGTCGTCCCTGGCGCTCGGACGTGCGCGTGTCGCGCATCTCCTGCAGGATGTCGTCGAGCGAGCTCGCGTCGCTGTCGATCGCGCCCGTCAGCGGATAGCAGCCGAGCGTGCGAAAGCGCACCTTGCGCGTCTGCGGCACTTCGCCGTCGCGCAGCGGCAGGCGTTCGTCGTCGACCATGATCAGCGCGCCGTCGCGCTCGACCACCGGCCGCTCCTTCGCGTAGTAGAGCGGGACGATCGGAATGTCGTGCAGCCGGATGTATTGCCAGATGTCGAGCTCGGTCCAGTTGGAAATCGGGAACACGCGCAGGCTTTCGCCGCGGCGCTTGCGCGCGTTGTACAGCGACCAGAGTTCGGGACGCTGGCGCTTCGGATCCCAGCGGTGCTGCTCCGAGCGCAGCGACACGATGCGCTCCTTCGCGCGCGATTTCTCCTCGTCGCGGCGCGCGCCGCCGAACGCGGCGTCGAAACCGTAGTGGTCGAGCGCCTGCTTGAGTCCCTGCGTTTTCCACACGTCGGTGTGCACGGCCGAGCCGTGCGTGAACGGATTGATGTCGTTCGCGACGCCGTCGGGATTCACGTGCACGCGCAGGTCGAGGCCGAGGCGCGCGGCCGTCTCGTCGCGAAACGCGATCATCTCGCGGAACTTCCACGTCGTATCGACGTGCAGCAGCGGAAAGGGCGGCTTCGCCGGGTAGAAGGCCTTCATCGCGAGATGCAGCATGACCGAGCTGTCCTTGCCGATCGAATAGAGCATCACCGGGTTTTCGCTTTCCGCGACCACCTCGCGCATGATGTGGATGCTTTCGGCCTCCAGTCGCTCCAAGTGGGTCAACATCGTTCGTCTCCTTGTTGCATGCCGGCGCCGCGCGACATGTGCGGCGTTTCGTGCATGACGCCAACGGTATCGAGCGAGGGCGGTGCCGTTCTTCGTCCGGGTGGACTAACACGCGGCGCGGCGGGCAGCGGATCTTTCCTTAGTCCACCCGGACGAAGTGGCGCGCGAGGCGCTCGCTTAAGGTGAGCGCTCGACCATCGGCGGAGACGACACATGACGGACGACACACGCGCCACGCAATTGCTTTCGGGCCAGACCTGGGCCGATTTCTGCGACACCCTGAAACGCAGCGGCGAGCAGATCCTGCGCGCCGAGGCGCCGGACGATCCGCTCACGCGCGCGGAAGGATTCCGCTACCTGAGCCGGCTGATGCGCATCGCGCTCGAAATGCACGTCGAGTTCGCGGACGGCGCGTGGCCCGGCTTCTTCTCGCCGTCGCACGAGACCGCGAAGATCGGCGCCGACAATCCCGACAACCTGTACCAGTACGCGCGCCTCGACGGCCGCTGCGAATATCGTGTGACGGGGCGGCGCGGCACGGTCGCATACCTGAGCTTCGGCACGCAGAAGGGCGGTTACGAGACGGACGGCAAGATGCTGCAGACCGGGTTTCTCGACGCGAAGCAGCTCGAGCTCGCGCCGGACGGCAGCTTCGAGATCGTGCTGAGCGAAACGCCGCGCGCGGGCAACTGGGTGCGCATGGAGCCGGGCACGAACGCGCTGCTGGTGCGTCAGACTTTCCTCGACCGGCGCGCGGAGACGCCCGCGCAATTGAAGATCGAACGCATCGGCGCGCACGATCGCCCGGCGCCGCTCGATCCACTCGTGCTGCAGGGCGGCCTCACGCGCGCCGCGCAGTTCGTCGAGCAGACGGCGAAGCTGTTCGCCGACTGGGCCGCGAGCTACGGCTCGCACGTAAACGCGCTGCCGCCTGCGGACCAGGCGCTGTGCCAGTCGGTCGGTGGCGATCCGAACATCTACTACTACCACTCGTGCTGGTCGCTCGCCGACGACGAGGCGCTGGTGATCGACGTCGACACCGTGCCCGACTGCGATTTCTGGAACGTGCAGCTCAACAATTACTGGATGGAGTCGCTCGACTATCGGCACTTCGACATCTGCGTGAACAAGCACAGCGCGCGGCTGAATGCGGATGGCGGCGTGACGGTGGTGGTCGCCGCGTCGCGGCCGGGTGGCGCGAACTGGCTCGATACGGCCGGGCATCGCACCGGCACGATCTGCTGGCGCTGGGTCGGCGCCGCGCAGCCGGTGCATCCGCGCACGCGCGTCGTCAAGCTCGCCGCGCTGAAGGAGGCCGCATGAACGCGCCGCTCGACCCGATCCGCACCCAGCTCGACGCCGACGCGCTGATCGCCGAGGCCGTGTCGCGCACGGGCGGCCTCACCGCGTTCGGCGACGGCCCGTATCGCGAGGCGCTCGACGTGATGTGCGCATCGCTGATCGACGAAGCGAAGCTGTCGGCGCGCGGTGTGGCGATGATGCGCGAGAAACTCGTCGGCCAGCTCGTGAACCGGCTCGTTATCGAGGATTACTTCGGCCGTCATCCGGAGATCGCCGACATCGAGATCGACGATCCGCTCGTGATCGTCGGGCTGCCGCGCACCGGCACGACGCTGCTGCAGCGGCTGCTCGCGGTCGATCCGCGCTTTTATTCGGCCGCGTGGTGGGAAACGCGCTATCCGGCGCCGCTCGCCGGCGAGACGCTCGACGCGCCGAGCGTGCGCATCGCGCGCGCGCAGGCCGAGGTCGCGACGATGATCGACTGCATTCCGCAGATCCTCGCGATCCATCCGCTCGACGCGATGCTTGCCGACGAGGAGTTCATGCTGATGGAGCATTCGTTCGTGTGCGCGATGGATTCGTACGCGAACGTGCCGGGCTATACGGCGTGGCTCGCGAAGCAGGACCTGACGCCGGTCTATACGTACCTGAAGCGGATGCTGCAGTTCCTGCAGTGGCAGAAGGCGCAACGCGGCGTCGCAGCGGCCGCGCGCTGGCTGCTGAAGACGCCGCAGCATCTGCATGCGCTCGACGTGCTGTGCCGCGTGTTTCCGCGGGCACAGGTCGTGCTCACGCATCGCGACCCGGCGCAGACGATTCCGTCGATGGCGAGCATGGCGCACACGCTGTGGCAGATGTATGCGGACGACCCCGATCCGCGCACGGTCGGCGCGCAGTGGAACGCCGGCATGGCGCGCGCGATCGGCGCGGCGATGACGGCGCGCGACGCGCTGCCGGCCGAGCGCTTTCTCGACGTGCGTTTCGAGGACACGGTGTCGGATCCGCTCGGCGTGGCCGAAGCCGTGTACCGCTTCGCGGGCATGTCGCTCGATGCGCCGCAGCGCGCGGCGATGACGGCCTGGATGGCGCGCAACGGCCGCGACAAGCGCGCCGCGCACGATTACTCGATCGCGCGCTTCGGCTTCACCGATGCGCAACTGGAGCACGACTTCGCCGCGTATCGCGCGCGGCACCTGCGGGCGGCCGGCTGACGGCGCGCCCGCGAGACGAACGATAACCAGGAGACAACCAATGTTGCTGAAGGACAAGATCGTCGTGATTTCAGGGATCGGACCGGGGCTCGGTGTGAAGCTCGCCGTCGAGGCGGCACGCGAGGGCGCGCGCGGCGTGGTCGTCGCGGCACGCACGATGGACAAGCTCGACGACGCGGAAGCACGGATCCGCGCACTCGGCGTCGCGTGCGACGTGCTGAAGGTACGCACCGACATCGCCGAGCGCGCGCAGTGCCGGCAGCTCGCGACGCAGGCGGTCGAGCGCTTCGGCCGGATCGACGCGCTCGTGAACAGCGCGTTCGCGCACGGCACGTTCCCGGAGCCGGTCGAGGAAGCCGATCTCGACGGCTGGCGCGCGGTGTTCGACACCAACGTGTTCGGCACGATGACGCTCACGCAGGAAATCGTGCCGCACATGAAGCGGCAGAAGCGCGGCGCGATCGTGATGATCAACACGCAGGCGACCCGCAAGCCGTTTGCAGGGGAAGCGGGCTACGCTGTATCGAAGGGCGCGCTCGCGGTTGCGGCAAAATACCTGGCGCGCGAGCTCGGCGTGCACGGGATCCGCGCGAACAGCATCCACATGGGCTGGATGTGGGGCGTGCCGACGCAGACGTATTTCCGGCAGGCGGCCGCCGAGTACGGCACGACGGAGGAGGCGATCATCGCGCCGATCGCGTCGAACATCGCGCTCGCGAAGCTGCCGACCGACGACGACTGCGCGCGCGCGGCGCTGTTCCTCGCGTCGGATTACGCGAACGCGGTGAGCGGCGCGACGCTCGACGCGAACGGCGGCGATTTCATGCCCTGAGGACGGAGCAACGGATCATGCAGGAACGACAACAGGAACAGGGGCGGCATTTCTTCGCGTTCAACGGCGATGCGGACGGCCTGTGCGCGCTGCAGCAGCTGCGGCTCGCGGAGGGCGAACGCGGCACGCTCGTGACCGGCGTGAAGCGCGACATCAGGCTGCTCGAGCGCATCGACGCGCGGGCCGGCGACCGCGTGACCGTGCTCGACGTGTCGCACGACCAGAACCGCGACGCATGCGCGCGGCTGCTGCGCGACGGCGCCGCGGTTCGCTACTTCGACCATCACTTCGCGGGCGAGCTGCCCGGCGATCCGCGTTTCGACGCGTATATCGACACGGCCGCCGACGTCTGCACGAGCGCGCTCGTGAACCGCCGTCTCGGCGGCCGGCATGTGCGCTGGGCGATCGTCGCGGCGTTCGGCGACGAACTGCCGGCGCTCGGCGACGCGCTCGCGCGCGAATACGGGATCGACGCAGCCGAACGCGGCACGCTGGCCGAACTCGGCCTCTACCTGAACTACAACGCCTACGGCGAATGCGTCGGCGACCTGCATTTCGATCCGGCCGTGCTGGCCGACGCGATGCTGCCATGCGTCGATCCGCTCGACTTCGTGCGCGACACGCCGGTGTTCGCCGCGTTGCGCGACGGCTATCGCGACGACATGGCGCTCGCGGGCGCACTCGCGCCGTTGCGCGACGTGCCGGGCGCGACGCTGATCAGGATGCCGGATCATCCGTGGGCGCGGCGCGCGACGGGGATGCTCGCGAACGAGCGGATGCGCAATGCGCCGCATGCGGCGCTCGCGGTGCTGTCGCCGCGCGCGCAGGGCGGGTTCGTGGTCAGCGTGCGCGTGCCGGACGGCCGGGCGCTCGGCGCGGACGAGTTCTGCCGCGGCTTCCCGACCGGCGGCGGGCGCAAGCGCGCGGGCGGCATCAACCATCTGCCGGAAACCGAGTTCGACGCGTTCGCCGCGCGCTTCGAAGCGGCGTTCCGTCTCGACTGACCCGAGGGCCTGCGACATGCGCGCCGTGCAACGATGCCACGGCGCGCGCGTCGTGCGACGTGTCGCTGTTCAGCCGGTCGCGTTCGCAAGCACGGCCGGCACGTTGTGGCCGTAGCAGCGTTCCTCGACGCGCTCGGCGATGCGCCAGCCCTGCGCGGTGCGCACGAACCGGTCGACGTACCACAGCCCGAGAAACATCACCTGCGTGCCGCCGTCCGGCAGCGCGACTTCCATCGGATTGAAACAGATCGTGCGGCCGCGCGCGGTGTCGCCGTCGAGCGTGATCGACAGGTTGCCGACCATGTGCTGGTACTGCGGGAACTGCGGCAGCACGGTGCGCAGCCACGCCTTGACGTCCGGATACGTGCCGGCGATGCCGCCCATCGCGCGATAGTCGATCGTCGCGTCGCGCATGAACACGGTATCGAGCGCGTCGAAGTCGCGCGCATCGATCGCGCTCGAGTACGCGACGATCAGCTCGCGGATGTCGTGATGATCGGAGAGGGTCTGCAGGTCGGGCATCGGTTGCGCTCCGTCATGCGCTTTTGCACCGGCGGGCCGCATGCAGCGCTTCCGCGCGCTGCTTCACGTCGCGCGCGCACTGGTCGAACCCCTGTTTCACCCAGCCGCCGTGCTCGCGCATGATCGTTTCCGCGTTGAGGCCGAGGAACTGGTCCGTCGTGAAGTAGCGGCAGCGCTCGGCGCCGTCGGCTTCGACGTACTGGTCGCGGCGCGCGGCGTCCTTGTTGTCGTCGGTCGGGCGCTGCTCCCACGACAGCAGGCGCTCGGGCTCGTATGCGACGAGGATTTCGTTGACGGGAATCACCGTCTCCGTGCCGGGAATGCGCACCTGCATGTGCACGAAGTCGCCGATCCGGCCGGTTGTCTCGAGGCCGACGCAAAACGTGTTCCATTCGCCGTAGCGCGGAAAGTCGGTCAGGACTTCCCAGACGACGGCGGCGGGGGCGTCGATCGCGACGGTGATCGAGGTGACGAGATTGGCTGGTTTGGTCATGGCGGGTATCGAATGTGAGTGAGTGAGCGGAGGGGGCCGCGGCTGCGCCCGCACGGGCGGGTACGCGCCGCGACAGCCGGAACGGGTCGCGCCGGCGCCGGCGGGCATGGCGGACGCGCCGTGCAATGCATGGGGCTGAGCGGCGGCCGGCGCGCGTCGCACATCGCGGCGAACCCCACATCGAGCGTAGGCCGGTGCGTGCGGCGAAGAATCGTCGGAACGGACTAAGGCGTTTCACCGGGCCGGCGATCCGGTGTCGGCGTCGGTACGCGACGCACGCGCGCGGTACGCCGTGCGGTTCGAACGTCGACATCGCGCGAACCTGCCGCGACAATACCGGTCACTCTTCAGTTTCCTGCTCGAGGTGCCCGTGCCAGCGAAGTCGACCATTGCTCCTGCCATCGTGTGGTTCCGCGACGATCTGCGCGTGACCGACCAGCCCGCGCTGACGCGCGCGGTTGCGTCGGGCCGGCCGCTCGTATGCGTGTACGTCGACGACACGGGCGAAGGCGCGGGGCGCGCGCTCGGCGGGGCGGCGCGCTGGTGGCTGCATGGGTCGCTCGCCGGACTCGATGCGGCGCTCGCGCGTCATGGCGGACGCCTGCTGCTGTTGCGCGGCGATGCGCCGCGCGAGATCGAACGCGTCGCGCAGGACACGGGCGCGGCAGCGGTGTACTGGAACCGCCGCTATGCGCAGCCGCAGCGCGATGCCGATGCGGCGTTGAAGGCGTCGCTGAAGGCGCGCGGCGTCGAGGTCGAGAGCAGCAACGGCAGCCTGCTGAACGAACCGTGGGACGTGCTGACGGGCGCCGGCACGCCGTTCCAGGTGTTCACCGCGTACTGGCGCGCGGTGCGGCGCGATCGCACGGTGGCGGCGCCGCTGCCGGAGCCTGAGCGGATCGCGTTTCATCCGTGGCCGGCCGGCGTGCGCGAACGCGCGCTGCCGCTCGACGCGCTCGGGTTGCGTCCGCACGCGCCGGACTGGGCGGGCGGCCTGCGCGACGCGTGGCCGGCACCCGACGAAGCCGGCGCACAGGCGCGGCTCGATACGTTTTCCGTCGAGTCGCTGACCGGCTATGCCGATACGCGCGACCGGCCCGACCGGTCGGCGACGAGCCGGCTATCGCCGTGCCTGCGCTTCGGCAACCTGTCGCCGCGACAGGTGTGGCATGCGGTGCAGGGTGCGGCACAGGCGGGCGGTGCGGCCTGCGCGGCCGGCGCCGAGAAGTTCCTGAGCGAACTCGGCTGGCGCGAATTCAGCCATGTGCTGCTGTATTACTTTCCGGCGCTCGCGACCGACAACTTCCGGGCGCAGTTCGACGCGATGCCGTGGCGCGACGATCCTGCCGCGCTGCGCGCGTGGCAGCGCGGGCTGACCGGTTACCCGCTCGTCGATGCGGGGATGCGCGAGCTGTGGACGACCGGCTGGATGCACAACCGCGTGCGGATGGTCGTCGCATCGTTTCTCGTCAAGCATCTGCTGATCGACTGGCGGGCCGGCGAGCGCTGGTTCCACGACACGCTCGTCGACGCGGATGCCGCGAACAACCCGGCGAACTGGCAATGGGTGGCCGGCTGCGGCGCCGACGCCGCGCCGTATTTCCGCATCTTCAATCCGGTGACGCAGGGCCGGAAGTTCGACCCGCAAGGGGCGTACGTGCGCCGCTGGGTGCCGGAACTCGCGGGCCTCGACGCGGTGACGATCCACGCGCCGTGGGAGGCATCCCCGATGGAGCTTGCGGCGGCCGGCGTGCGGCTCGACGTCGACTATCCGGCGCCGATCGTCGATCACGACGGCGCGCGCCGTCGCGCGCTCGATGCGCTGGCCTCGTTGCCGAAGCGTCGCCAGGCGTGACCGGCCGTCGCTGCGCGCGGCCACGGTTCGCCGCGTCAGTCGCAGAACGCCGCGTGCTCGAGCAGCGCGAGCACGACGCCCGAATCGAAGTAGGCCGCGCCGCACCACGCGACGAACGCGAGCGCGCCGGCGGCCAGCGCCGCACGCATCACGCCCATGCGGCTTTGCCCGGCACCGGCCGCGCGATGCGCGCGTCGTCGATCGGCAGGTGCAGCAGCGCGGCCAGCACGCCGAGCGCGATCGAGCCGATCCACAGCGGCAGGTACGAATGCGTCGCGTCGTACACGAGCGCGCCGAGCCAGACGCCGAAGAAACTGCCGAGCTGGTGCCCGAAGAACACGAAGCCGAACAGCGTCGCGATGTAACGCACGCCGAACACCTGCGAGATCACGCCGTTGGTCAGCGGCACCGTGCCGAGCCACGTGAAGCCCATCACGGCCGCGAACACGTAGACGCTCGCGGGCGACAACGGCGCTGCAACGAACGCGGCCATTGCCAGCGCGCGGACGAGGTACAGCACGGACAGCACGTACTTGCGCCGCAGCAGGCCGCCGAGATGGCCGCATGCGTAGGTGCCTGCCACGTTGGTCAGCGCGATCAGCGCGAGCGCGACGCTGGCGTGGCGCGCCGGCAGGCCGTGATCGAGCAGGTAGGCGGGCAGGTGGGTCGCGATGAACGCGAGCTGGAACCCGCACGCGAAGAATCCCGCGTTCAGCAGCCAGAAGCCGCGATGCGCGAACGCTTCGCGCACCGCCGCGCCGATCGACTGGTCGGGGCCGTCCGCGCGGCTCGCGGCCTGCGCGGGCCGGTCGCGCACCAGCGCGGCGAGCGGCGCGAGCAGCGCGGCGACGAGGGCGAGCGCGACGAAGGCATGCTGCCAGCCGATGCCGCCGATCAGCACCTGCGCGACCGGCACCATGCAGAACTGGCCGAGCCCGCCGATCGCGCCGGCGACGCCGAGCGCCCAGCCGCGCCGGTCGGGCGGAAACAGGCGGCTCAGCGCGCCGTAGATCGACGCGAAGGCCGACCCCGACAGCGCGACGCCGATCACGAACCCCGCGCCGGCCGTGAACACGCCGGCCGATGCGGCGAACGCCATCGTGACGAGCCCGGCCGCGTACAGCAGCATGCCGGCGACGATCACGCGCACCGACCCGAAGCGGTCGGCGATCATGCCGGTGAACGGTTGCGCGATGCCCCAGATCAGGTTCTGCAGCGCGAGCGCGAGGCCGAACGCTTCGCGCGACCAGCCGTGGTCGAGCGTGACGGGGGCGAGGAACAGTCCCTGCACGTGACGGATGCCGAGCGCGGCGCCCATGATCAGGCCGCCCGCGAGCACCGGCAGCCAGCGGCGCCGGGCGTCTTGTTCGATCGGGGTCATGCGTGTCTCCGGATGGATGCGTGTGGCGCGGCGGCCGCGTTCGATCCGATTAGACGATCCGGTGCCGGGGCGCTCAAGCGATCATTCGGTCGCGTTCGCATGCGTGCGGGGAATGCGATGCGGCGCGGACGCGATGTCGGCGACGCGGGCTGTATGCGCCGGATGCGTGAAGCCGCTGCGCCGCATGCAGCCGGCGTGACAGGCGGCCGATGCAACGGAGCGGGGCGTCGGTGCAGCGCCCGTGGCGGCGTTCATGTACGTGCGAAGGCCACGCCGGCGCCGCCTCGATGCGGGATTTCGCTCGCGGCTCGCGGCTACCGCTGCGCCACGTCGTACGCCCGCATCGCGGCGTCGCACTCGGCCGCTTCCGCGAGGATCCAGTCGCGCACGTCGGCGACTTCGCGGCGCGGTGCCGGATCGTGCCGGAACAGCCAGTAGCCGTACGCATCCGACAACGCCTGCGAGTGCGGGCCGAGCACCGCGAGCCGGCCGTCGGCGAGCATCGGCGCGACGAGCGCGAGCCTGCCGAGCGCGACGCCCTGGCCGGCGATCGCGGCGTGGATGACCTGGTCGTACTGGTTGAAGCGCAGCACGCCCTTCGGGCGCGCGTCGCCGAGCCCGGCCGCGTGCAGGTGCGCACGCCACTGCAGTCGGGTTTGCGGCGGCCCGTCGAATTCGAGCAGCACGTGCTCGGCGATAGCGGCTGCGTCGGTGACGGGCCGGGCGGCCAGCGCGGGGTGCGCGACCGGCACGACGATCTCGTCGAACAGGTGCAGCGCGCCGGCCGGCGCGCGCTCGCGCGGGCAGTAGCGGATTCCGAGGTCGATGCCTTCCGCGCGCAAATCGAGTACCTTGTCGTTCGCGGCCACGCGCAAGTCGATGTCGGGCAGGCGCGCCTGCAGGCGCCCGAGTCTGGGCAGCAGCCACAGCGCGGTGACGCCGATGCTCGCGGTGATCGTGACGGGTTGCCGCTCGCGTGCGGCGGCGAGCGATGCGACGGTGTCCTGCAGGCTGAGCAGCGCCGCATCGGCGGCGCGGAACAGCCGCTCGCCTTCCGGCGTGAACGCGATCTTGCGATAGCCGCGCTGCAGCAGCGCGACGCCGAGATGCGCCTCGAGCGCGTGCACCTGGCGGCTGACCGCCGACTGCGTGACGCACAGGTCCTGCGCGGCGAGCGTGATGCTCATGCGGCGGCCGACGGCGACGAAGCCGCGCACGAGGTCCAGCGACGGGAGACGGACGAGCGGCGTTGACATGCGTAGGGCTCATGCGAACGGAGCAGCAAGATTGGTTGAGAACGTCCGGCGCGTCAAGTTCAATGGAGGCTGGCCGATCGGGCGGGCGCCGGGCAGGCGGTGCCGCACAGGAGACACGATGACGATTTCGAACGAAGCAGGCGGGGCCGCGTGCGCGGCGGATCAGGCAGCGGGGCGCCCGGCGGGTGCGTTGCCGCCGGAGGTCGTGACGCTGACCGCGGCCGACGGTTACGTGCTGCGCGGCTACGTGTGGCGGCATCGCGGCAGCACCGTGCGGCCCGTGACGGTCGTCAATTGCGCGACGTCGGTGCGCTGCGACTACTACTTCCGTTTCGCGGCCTGGCTGTTCGCGCAGGGGCGCGACGTGCTCGTCTACGACTATCGCGGGATCGGCGGCTCGCGCCCCGCGCGGCTCGCGAAGCTGCGCGCGAACTGGCTCGACTGGGGGCGGCTCGATTGCGAGGCCGCCTTGCAGTACGCGCGCGACGCTTTTCCGGGCCAGCCGCTCGACGTCGTCGCGCACAGCATCGGCGGCTGCGTGCTCGGGCTCGCGGCGTCGAACGCGTACGTGCGTCACGTGGTGACGGTGGGCGCGCAGTATGCGTACTGGCGCGACTATCGGCCGGAAGAGCGGCGGCGCATGTGGTGGAAATGGCACGTCGCGATGCCGGCGCTCGCGGCCGTATTCGGCTACGTGCCCGCGAAGCGGCTCGGCTGGATGGAAGACACGCCGCGCGGCATCGCGCTGTCGTGGGTGCGCGCGCAACCGCGCTTCGAGGACGCCTTCACGGACGGCCTGCTCGCCGAACCCGCGGCGAGCCGCGCCGCGCTGCCGGCCCGCTTCGCGCGGCTGCCGGCGTCGATGCTCGCGATCGGCCTCGACGACGACGGGTTCGGCACGGTCGACGCGATCGAACGGCTGGTCGGCTACTACACGGGCAGCGACGTCACGCACCTGCGGATCGCGCCGCGCGACATCGGCGTCGACGCGATAGGCCACTTCGCGTTCTTCCACAGCCGCTTCACCGACACGCTGTGGCCCGTCGCGCTGGACTGGCTGCAACACGGCGCGCTGCCGGCCGATGCGCCGGGCCGCGTCCACGCGCGCCATCCGGCGCAGCGTGCGCGGCTGGCGGGAAGCGGCGTGCCGGGTGCCGTCGCGCACGGGTGAACGCGCGCGCAACCCGGCCATCGCGTCGATGAGACGGTTGCACCGGCTGCCGCTGCTGCCGCTGCCGACGATCTCGGTCGCGATGCGTCGGTCTCCGTCCCGTACGATCGATTAACATCGAACGTTTCGTTCGCCTGACTGCCGCGTGCCGATGTCCATTCCTCCCGATTCCGAGATTGCCGACGACCTGTCCCGCGCGTGGCGCGTGCACCTGCTCGATGTGCCGCCGGCCGCGTCGCGTGCCGGCGTGCAGGTCGCGCGCGTCGATTTCGACTGGCGCGTGCCGCTCGCATCGCCCGCCTACGCGGCGCTGAGCGACGCGGAGCGGGCGCGTGCCGGGCGCTATCTGCGGCACGAGGATGCGGTGCGCAGTGCCGCGACGCGCGCCGCGCTGCGCGACGTGCTCGGTGCGGCGCTCGGCATCGCGCCGAAGGACATCGCGATCGTCGTCGACGCATCGGGACGGCCGTCGCTGGATTCCGCGCATCGCGTGTCGCTCGATTTCAACGTGTCGCACGCGGGCGATCACGCGCTCATCGCGTGGGCGGCGACGGGGCGCGTCGGCGTCGATATCGAAAGCTGCAACCGCACGACCGACTGGCGTGCGCTGACGCGCGAAGTGTGCGCGGCCGCTGAGGCTGCGTATCTCGACGGCCTGCCGCTCGCCGCCCGCGCGGACGCGTTCATGCGCGTGTGGGCCGCGAAGGAGGCGCTGCTGAAGGCGCTCGGCACCGGCATCGTCGGCGGGCTGCGCGCGTTCGCGGTCGTGCCGCCGCGCGATGCGGCGACGCCCGCGACGACGATCGTCGAGCCGGCCGCGCCCGCCGCCGGCGTGGCCGCGTTCGACGCGGGCTGGCTCGACGCGGCGCCCGGCTACGCGGCGTGCGTCGCGTGGGCGCGGTGACCCCGTTTCAGCGCGCGACGCTCATTCGAGCGGTACGTCGTTGGGCGCCGCGTAGCGCGCCTTGATCACGTCGCTCATCGGGAACTCGAACGCGAGCCCCTTCGGCGGCACCGGCTTCATGAACCACTTGTCGTACAGCGCGTTGATCTCGCCGCTCTTCATCAGCTGCACGAGCACGCCGTCGACGAGCGCCTTGAACTGCGGATCGTCCTTGCGCAGCATGAACCCGTACGCTTCCGACGATTGCGGCGTGCCGACGATCGCCCAATCGGCCGGCTTCGCCGCGAGCTGGCGCACGCCGGCGAGCAGCACGTCGTCCATCATGTACGCGGCCGCGCGGCCCGATTCGAGCGTGAGGCGTCCTTCGCCGTAGTCCTTCGCGCTGATGATCTGCATGTTCATCTTCTTTTCCTCGTTCATCTTGCGCAGCAGGCGTTCGGACGTCGTGCCCTGGTTCGTCACGACCGTCTTGCCGGCGAGATCGGGGAAGTCGCGGATGCCCGAGTTCGTGCGCGTGAGCAGGCGCGTCGTCGCGACGAAGAAGGTGGTCGAGAACGCGACCTGCGCGTGACGCGCGGCGAGGTTGGTGGTCACCCCGCATTCGAGATCGACGGTGCCGTTCTGCACGAGCGGGATGCGGTTCTGCGACGTGACCGGGATGAAGCGCGCCTGCAGGTCGGGCTTGCCGGTGCGCGCCTTCACGGCGGCGATCACGCGGTCGCACAGGTCCTGCGAGAAGCCGATCACCTTGCCGCTCGCGTCGACATAGGAGAACGGCACCGACGTCTCGCGATGGCCGATCGAGATCAGGCCGCTTTGCCGCACCTTCTCGAGCGTGCCGGACAGCGGCTCCGCGGCGAGCGATGCGCCGCACGCGAGCGCGCACGCGGCGACGAGCAGGCTGCGGCCGAGAAGGGTGGTCAACCGGGGCGGGATGGTCATGGCGGATCTCCGTGGGCGGATCGTAGGGAAGCGTCGATTCGTATGTTGCCAAAAACAAAATAATTGCAACATATGTTAATTGCGAGGCCTGTCTGGCCGCTCCGGCGCGCCGCGCCGGACATCAGGGAAACTCCCGAGTCGGAATTATGAAAAACAGGTTGTCTAGACAAGTCGTGGTGGCTACACTGCAATCCATCCCGAACTTGTCTAGACAGGATTGCTCACATGATTACGTTGACCCCCGGCCACCTGACCCTTCCGCAACTGCGCAAGATCGCTCGCGAATCCGTGCAGCTCAAGCTCGACCCGGCGAGCTTCGCGAAGATCGACGCGGGCGCGAAGGCCGTCGCCGACATCGCGGCGAAGGGCGAGCCCGCATACGGCATCAACACGGGTTTCGGCCGCCTGGCCAGCACGCACATCCCGCACGACCAGCTCGAGCTGCTGCAGAAGAACCTGGTGCTGTCGCATGCGGTCGGCGTGGGCGAGCCGATGGCGCGCTCGTCGGTGCGTCTCCTGATGGCACTGAAGCTGTCGAGCCTCGGCCGCGGCCACTCGGGCATTCGTCGCGAAGTGATGGACGCGCTGATCACGCTGTTCAACGCCGACGTGCTGCCGCTGATCCCGGTGAAGGGCTCGGTCGGCGCATCGGGCGACCTGGCACCCCTCGCGCACATGTCGGCCGTGCTGCTGGGCGTCGGTGAAGTGTTCATCCGCGGCGAGCGCGCCAGCGCGCTGGACGGTCTGCGCGTCGCGGGCCTCGCGCCGCTGACGCTGCAGGCGAAGGAAGGCCTGGCGCTGCTGAACGGCACGCAGGCGTCGACCGCGCTGGCGCTCGACAACATGTTCGCGATCGAAGACCTGTACCGCACCGCGCTGGTCGCGGGCGCGCTGTCGGTCGACGCGGCAGCCGGCTCGGTGAAGCCGTTCGACGCCCGCATCCACGAACTGCGCGGCCATCAAGGCCAGATCGACGCGGCCGGGTCGTACCGCGACCTGCTCGAAGGCTCGCCGATCAACCAGTCGCACCGCGACTGCGACAAGGTGCAGGATCCGTACAGCCTGCGCTGCCAGCCGCAGGTGATGGGCGCGTGCCTGGACCAGATGCGCCATGCAGCCGACGTGCTGCTGGTCGAAGCGAACGCCGTGTCGGACAACCCGCTGATTTTCCCGGATACCGGCGAAGTGCTGTCGGGCGGCAACTTCCACGCTGAACCCGTCGCATTCGCGGCCGACAACCTCGCGCTCGCCGCGGCGGAAATCGGTGCGCTGGCCGAGCGCCGCATCGCGCTGCTGATCGACGCGACGCTGTCGGGCCTGCCCCCGTTCCTCGTGAAGGACGGCGGCGTGAACTCGGGCTTCATGATCGCCCACGTGACGGCGGCCGCGCTGGCATCGGAGAACAAGACGCTCGCGCACCCGGCGTCGGTCGACTCGCTGCCGACCTCGGCGAACCAGGAAGACCACGTGTCGATGGCGACGTTCGCCGCGCGCAAGCTCGCCGACATCGCGGACAACACGAAGCACATCCTCGCGATCGAACTGCTGGCCGCCGCCCAGGGCGTCGACCTGCGCGCGCCGTACCACACGAGCCCGAAGCTCGCGCCGGTGATGGAAACGATCCGCGGCAAGGTTGCGCACTACGAGCTCGACCACTACTTCGCACCGGACATCGCGGTGATCGCGAAGCTCGTCGGCGAGCGCGCGTTCGCGAAGGTCGCGCCGTTCTCGTTCGCATCGGAACAGTAAGCCCATGAGCGCGCCGGTCTACCAGGAGATCAAGGATTTCATCCTGGGCCGCATTCACGCCGGCGAGTGGGCGGAGGGCGACCAGGTGCCCTCCGAGAACGAACTGGCCCGCGAGTTCAAGGTCGCACGCATGACCGTCAACCGCGCGTTGCGCGAGTTGACGGCCGAGCAGGTGCTGACGCGCATGAAGGGCGCCGGCACCTACGTCGCGCGGCCGAAGTACGAGTCGACGCTCGTCGCGATCCGCAGCATCTCGGAAGAGGTCGACGCGCGCGGGCATGCGTACCGCGCCAGCGTGCTCGGCCTCGAGACGATCCGCGCCGACGAGGCGCTCGCCGACGAGATGCAGATGGCCGTGCGCGCGAAGCTGTTTTATTCACAGGTGTTGCACTTCGAGAATGACGAACCCGTCCAGCTCGAAGAACGGTGGGTGAATCCGGCGGTCGCGCCGGATTATGCCGAGCAGGATTTTACGAACACGACGCCGAACCTGTACCTGATGCGCGCGGCCCCGCTGCAGCGCGTCGAGTACCGGATCGAAGCGGCGGCTCCGGCGCCCGGGCGGCGCGAGCAGCTGCGGATGGACGACGTCGAGCCGTGTCTGGTTTTACATCGGCGCACCTGGTCGCAGGGCGTCGTCGCCTCGGTGGCGAATCTGTGGCACCCCGGCAGCCGTTATCGCTTCACCGGGCATTTCTGATTCCTATTTGATAGTCATTTTCCTTCGGGAGCAGTCGTCATGAACCATCCGAAACACATCGATCCCCGTCTCGATCCGACCCGCACGATCCGCGCGCCGCGCGGCAGCGAGAAGGTCTGCAAGACCTGGCTGGCCGAAGCGGCCTACCGGATGATCCAGAACAACCTGGATCCGGAAGTCGCCGAGCATCCGCACGCGCTCGTCGTGTACGGCGGCATCGGCCGCGCGGCGCGCAACTGGGAATGCTACGACCAGATCCTCGCGTCGCTGAAGGATCTCGAAGAGAACGAGACGCTGCTGATCCAGTCGGGCAAGCCGGTCGGTGTGTTCCGCACGCATAAGGATGCGCCGCGCGTGCTGCTCGCGAACTCGAACCTGGTGCCGCACTGGGCGACCTGGGATCACTTCCACGAGCTCGACCGCAAGGGCCTGATGATGTACGGCCAGATGACGGCCGGCAGCTGGATCTACATCGGCAGCCAGGGCATCGTGCAGGGCACCTATGAAACCTTCTTCTCGGTCGCGAACCAGCACTTCAACGGCGATCCGTCGGGCCGCTGGATCCTGACGGGCGGCCTCGGCGGCATGGGCGGCGCGCAGCCGCTCGCCGCGACGATGGCCGGCTTCTCGATGATCGCGGTCGAATGCGACGAGACGCGCATCGACTTCCGCCTGAAGACGCGCTACGTCGACAAGAAGGCGACGACGCTCGACGAAGCGCTCGGCATGATCGACGAAGCGAAGCGCACCGGCAAGCCGGTGTCGGTCGGCCTGCTCGGCAACGCGGCCGACGTGTTCGCGGAACTCGTGACGCGCGGTATCACGCCGGACTGCGTGACCGACCAGACGAGCGCGCACGACCCGATCAACGGCTACCTGCCGCAAGGCTGGACCGTCGCGCAATGGCGCGAAGCGCAGAAGGTCGATCCGCAGAGCATCGTGAAGGTCGCGAAGCAGTCGATGGCCGTGCAGGTGCGCGCGATGCTGACGCTGCAGGAGCGCGGCGCCGCCACGCTCGACTACGGCAACAACATCCGCCAGATGGCGCTGGAAATGGGCGTCGAGAACGCATTCGACTTCCCGGGCTTCGTGCCGGCCTATATCCGCCCGCTGTTCTGCGAAGGCAAGGGCCCGTTCCGCTGGGTCGCGCTGTCCGGCGATCCGGAAGACATCTACAAGACCGACCAGAAGGTGAAGGAGCTGATCCCCGACGATCCGCACCTGCACAACTGGCTCGACATGGCGCGTGAGCGCATCGCGTTCCAGGGTCTGCCGGCGCGGATCTGCTGGGTCGGCGTGAAGGATCGCTATCGCCTCGGCCAGGCGTTCAACGAGATGGTGAAGAACGGCGAACTGAAGGCCCCGATCGTGATCGGCCGCGACCACCTCGACACCGGTTCGGTCGCGAGCCCGAACCGCGAGACGGAATCGATGAAGGACGGTTCGGACGCCGTGAGCGACTGGCCGCTGCTGAACGCCCTGCTGAACACCGCAGGCGGCGCATCGTGGGTGTCGCTGCATCATGGCGGCGGCGTCGGCATGGGCTTCTCGCAGCACTCGGGCGTCGTGATCGTCGCCGACGGTACCGCCGAAGCGCACGAGCGTCTCGGCCGCGTGCTGCTGAACGATCCGGCGACGGGCGTGATGCGCCATGCGGATGCCGGCTACGAACTCGCGCAGCAGACGGCCCGCGAAGCCGGCCTGAAGCTGCCGATGCTCGGCCGCTGAGCATGACGGCGCTCGACCAGGCGCCGGTGAGCGTGACGATGATCCGCGCGGCGGATCTCGTCGCGTCGCCGTGGAAGAACGGCGGCGGCGTGACGCGCGAGATCGGTGCATTCCCGCCGGGCGCCGCGCTCGATAGGTTCGCATGGCGCGTGAGCGTCGCGGACGTCGGCGCGGCCGGCCCGTTCTCGCGTTTCGACGGGATCGACCGCACGCTCGTGCTGCTGTCCGGCGCGGGCATGACGCTCGCCGAAGAAGGGGGCGCGCGCCACGTGCTCGACGCGCCGCTCGCGCGTGCGGACTTTGCCGGCGAGACGGCGATCGACGCGACGCTGCACGACGGCGCGACGCGCGACTTCAACCTGATGACGCGCCGTTCGGCCGCGCGCGGGACGCTCGACGTGTGGCCCGAAGGCACGCACCGCGCCGAGCGCGCCGATACCGTGCTGCTGTTCTGCGCGACGGGCGCGGTCGGCGTCGAGATCGACGGCGCGCACTACGCACTGCAGGAAATGGACACGCTGCGGCTCGACGGGCCGCAGCGTGCGTTTGACGTCGTCGTGAGCGGAGGCGGCGCGCTGCTCGCCGTGTCGCTCGCCGTCGGCGAACGAGACTGAACGCATGAAACCGACTGTCTGGCATCACCTGAGGCTGTGTCCGCACGGCCATCCCGACGAGACGATCGACGACGCGGCGATCGCAGTCGACGAAACCGGCACGATCGTGTGGCTCGGCGCATTGTCCGCGCTGCCGCACGGTTATGCGCACTGGCAGCGGGAAGACCTGCACGGCGCGTGGGTGACGCCGGGCCTCGTCGACTGCCATACGCACCTCGTGTACGGCGGCACGCGGGCCGACGAGTTCGCGCAGCGCCTCGCCGGCGTCAGCTACGAGGAGATCGCGCGGCAGGGCGGCGGGATCGTGTCGACGGTGCGCGCGACGCGCGCGGCCGACGAGACGACCCTGTTCGTGCAGGCCGCCGCGCGCCTGCAGCCGCTGCTCGCCGACGGCGTGACGGCGATCGAGATCAAGTCGGGCTACGGGCTCGACCTCGCGAGCGAGCGCAAGATGCTGCGCGTCGCGCGCCAGCTCGGCGAGCGCTTCCCGGTCACGGTCTACACCACGTTCCTCGGCGCGCACGCGCTGCCGCCGGAATATGCGGGCCGTGCGGATGAATACATCGACGAAGTGTGCGGCCGGATGCTGCCGGCGCTCGCCGACGAAGGCCTGGTCGACGCGGTCGACGTGTTCTGCGAGCGCATCGGCTTTTCGCTCGCGCAGACCGAGCGCGTGTTCGAGGCCGCGACGCGGCGCGGGCTGCCGGTGAAACTGCACGCGGAGCAGTTGTCGAACGCGGGCGGCACCGCGCTTGCCGCGCGTTATCGCGCGCTGTCGGCCGACCACCTCGAATTTCTCGACGAAGCCGGCATCGAGGCGATGAAGGCGGCCGGTACGGTCGCCGTGCTGTTGCCCGGCGCGTATTACTTCATTCGCGAAACGCAATTGCCGCCGATCGAGCTGCTGCGCAAGCATGGCGTGCCGATCGCGCTCGCGACCGATCACAACCCCGGTACCTCGCCGCTCGAATCGCTGCTGCTGACGCTGAACATGGGCTGCACGCTGTTCCGCATGACGGTGCCCGAGGTGCTGCAGGGCGTGACGCGCCATGCGGCCGCGGCGCTCGGTCGCGCCGATCGTCACGGTGCGCTCGAGATCGGCCGCCAGGCCGATTTCGCGGTCTGGTCGGTCGGCTCGCTGTCGGAGCTCGCGTACTGGATCGGCCGGCCGCTGTGCGAGCAGGTCGTGCGCGGCGGCGCGACGGTGTTTCGCCGGATGAACGGCTAGTTTTTGCGGAGGGCCGGACGCGGCGCTGAAGCGTCGGTCCGGTCGATCGCCACGGAGCGGAAGTGGGCGCCGACGCGCCGCCTCCTGCCATCCGGGGCTTGGGACCGGACTGCGCGTTAGCTCGCCGAATCCGGCCAACAAGGACTCACGATGACCGACTCTATGTTGTTCGCGGACCATGCCCGGCTGCCCGATGGCTGGCGCCGCAACGTGCTGCTGCGCTGGGACGCGGCCGGCACGCTGACCGACGTGACGCCCGACACCGACGCGCCGGCCGGCGTCGCGCGCGCGGCCGGGCCTGTGCTGCCCGGCATGCCGAACCTGCATTCGCACGCGTTCCAGCGCGCGATGGCGGGGCTCACCGAATATCGCGCGAATCCCGCTGACAGCTTCTGGAGCTGGCGCGACCTGATGTACCGCTTCGCGCTGAAGATCACGCCCGACGCGCTCGCGGCGATCGCCCGCTGGCTGTACGTCGAGATGCTGAAGTGCGGCTACACGTCGGTCTGCGAATTCCACTACGTGCATCACGCGCAGGATGGCTCGCGCTATCCGCAGATCGCGGAACTCGGTGCGCGCGTGGTCGATGCCGCGCGCTCGGCAGGCATCGGCATCACGATGCTGCCCGTGTCGTACCAGTTCGCCGGCTTCGGCAACAAGCCGCCGCGCGACGACCAGCGCCGCTTCATCAATACGCCGGACGGCCTGCTCGAGCTGCTCGACGCGATGCGCCGCGTCGCGCCCGAGCACGGCGGCCTGCGCTACGGCGTCGCCCCGCACTCGCTGCGCGCGGTGTCCGAGAACGGCTTGCGCGTGCTGCTCGAAGGCCTGCCCGACGACGCGCCGGTGCATATCCATATCGCCGAACAGACGGCCGAAGTCGACGATTGCGTGCGCGCGTACGGCGCGCGTCCCGTGCAATGGCTGCTCGATCGTTTCGACGTCGATGCGCGCTGGTGCCTCGTGCACGCGACGCACGTCGATGCGGCCGAAACGGCCGCGCTCGCGAAGCGTCGCGCGGTGGCTGGCCTGTGCCTGACCACCGAGGCGAACCTCGGCGACGGCGTGTTCCCGGCGCTCGACTATCTCGCGCAGGGCGGCGTGATCGGCGTCGGCTCGGACAGCCATGCGTCGGTCGACTGGCGCTCGGAACTGCGCCTGCTCGAATACGGGCAGCGGCTCGTGCATCGCGCGCGCAACGTGCTCGCGAGCGACACGCAGGCGCATGTCGCCGACCGGCTGTTCGACGCGTCGCTCGCGGGCGGCGCGCAGGCGAGCGGGCGGCGCATCGGCGCGCTGCGTGAAGGCTGCCGCGCCGATTGGCTCGTGCTCGATCCCGATCATCCGGCGATCGCGGAGCACGACAGCGCGTCCTGGCTGTCGGGCACGGTGTTCGCCGAGCACGGCGACACGCCGGTGCTCGACGTCTATACCGGCGGCGAGCGCGTCGTGAGCGGCCGCCGCCATCGCGACGAAGCCGCAGCTTATGCCGACTACCGCGCCGCGCTGGCGCAACTGCTGCGCTGAATGCGCGGCATCCGGCGCACGCCGCGCGCGTGCGCCGGCCGACTTTTACGGTGATGCGACATGACTGAACAACCGGCTGTATTCACGCTGAAGCAGGGCACGCTGCCGCTGCTGATCTCGATTCCGCACGCAGGCACCCACATCCCCGACGACATCGCCGCGACGATGACGCCCGACGCGCGCTTCGTCGACGATTGCGACTGGCACCTCGAGCGCCTGTACGGCTTCGCGGCGACGCTCGGCGCGTCGATCCTCGTGCCGTCGCACGCGCGTTACGTCGTCGACCTGAACCGTCCGCCCGACAACGAGAACCTGTATCCGGGGCAGGACACGACCGGGCTCGTGCCGGTCGATACGTTCGACAAGGCGCCGCTGTATCCGGCGGGCGCGCTGCCCGGCAACGACGAGATCATGCGCCGTCGCGACCGCTACTGGCGCCCGTATCACGACGCGCTGCAGGGCGAGATCGCGCGGCTGAAGCGCGAGCACGGCCGCGTGCTCGTGTGGGAAGCGCATTCGATCCGCTCGCACGTGCCGCGCTTCTTCGAGGGCCGCCTGCCGGACTTCAACTTCGGCACGTCGAGCGGCGCGAGCGCCGCGCCGGGCCTTGCCGAGGCGCTGGCCGCATGCGTGAGCGCGCACGGCGGTTATACGGCCGTCGCGAACGGGCGTTTCAAGGGCGGCTACATCACGCGCCACTACGGCGTGCCCGCGACCGGCGTCGAAGCCGTGCAACTGGAGCTGTCGCAGATCACTTACATGGAAGAGACGCGTCCGTATGCGTACGACGAAGCGCGCGCCGCGCGGATCGTGCCGCTGCTGCAGACGCTCGTCGAAACCGCGCTCGCGCATCGCTGATCCGTCGGCGCGTGCGGCGGCACGGCGCGATGTCGCGCCACGGCCGGCCGGCTGGCAAGGCGCACATTGGTGCATCGCACAAAACGGCATCGACCCGAGCGGTCGATGCCTTTTTTTCGTCTGATCGATGTCGGGATCGGTACCTGAAAATTTGACGCAATTTTTAGGTGATATAAGCTGAATGTCAGGAAGTCGTCACGCGCGCCCCGGCCGCGACGGCGTCGATCAGCGCCGCACCGCGCCGGAATCCGTTGCGAGACACCTTGCCGACGTGTCGTCGCGCGGCATTGCCGCCCCCGCTTCATCGCGACACGTGTCCTGCCTTCATCAGTCAGTCGAGTACGATCGTGAAAGCCGCCAGCCCTTCGATACGCCGGACCCGAAGTCCGTCGGCGGGCGCGCCGCCTCAGGCCGGGCCGATCCGGCATGCTGATCGCGGCACGCGCGCCGCCCCCATACGCGAGCCCCGCTTCTTCGCTGTGCCCCATCGCGGCCTGCGCCGCTTCAATGTCGTCACCGCACACGTGTTCAGCGCGGTGCAGTGCGACGGCAGCGCTTCATTGTTGCCCTAGCGTCCTTTTCCGCTTTCGCGTCGGATCGCACCGCCTGCTGCCGCACCGTCCGAGCGGCACGATCGCGCGTGGACGCGTGCAGCGCCATCGCGGGCCGCCATCGTCCTGCGCGTCCGCACGCGTCGCGCATTTATCGCGGAGGCGATCATGCGACCGCGCCCGCTCGTAGCCGTCACCGCCGATCGCGTCATGCGCGGCGCCCATCCGAACCACACGGCCGGGGAGAAGTATCTCGTCGCGCTGGTCGACGGTGCCGGCGCGCTGGCGTTCGTGCTGCCCGCGCTGGGTGCGCGGCAGCCGGTCGACGCGATCGTCGCGGCGATCGACGGGCTGCTGCTGACCGGCAGTTATTCGAACGTCGAGCCGCATCACTACGGCGGCCCGGCGAGCGCGCCCGATACCCTGCACGATCCCGCGCGCGATGCGACCGCGCTGCCGCTGATCCGAGCGGCGATCGATGCGGGCGTGCCGGTGCTCGCGATCTGCCGCGGCATGCAGGAGCTGAACGTCGCGTATGGCGGCACCTTGCATCAGCGGCTGCATGCGAGCGCGGGCTTCGACGATCATCGCGAGCGCGACGGCGATCCGCTCGAGCGGCAGTACGGCCCCGCGCACCGCGTGCAGCTCGCGCCGGGCGGGCTGCTACAACGGATCGCGCACGGCGCGCACGACGCGATCGTCAATTCGTTGCACGACCAGGGTATCGCGCGGCTCGGCGCGGGCCTCGCGGTCGAGGCGAGCGCGCCCGACGGGCTGATCGAGGCCGTGAGCGTGCGCGGCGCGCGTGCGTTCGCGCTCGGCGTGCAGTGGCATCCCGAATGGCGCCACGCGGAGCAACCGCTGTCGCGCGACATCTTTACGGCATTCGGCGCGGCGTGCCGCGCGCGCATGACACAGCGCATTTATGCGGCCGGCGGCACCATGCCGTCGCCGGCTGCATCCGACATCGACTGAACGAGGCCGATCATGCAACCCGAACTGAGCGAATTCCTGCGCCAGCACCGCATCACCGAAGTCGAGGCGATCATTCCCGACATGGCCGGCATCGCGCGCGGCAAGATCATTCCGCGCAACAAATTCGAGTCCGGCGAATCGATGCGCCTGCCGCAGGCCGTGATGGTGCAGACCGTCACCGGCGACTATCCGGAAGACGGCACGCTGACCGGCGTGACCGATCCCGACATGGTGTGCGTGCCCGATCCGTCGACGATCTGCCTGATTCCGTGGGCCGTCGACCCGACCGCGCAGGTGATCCACGATTGCGTGCATTTCGACGGTTCGCCGGTCGAGATCTCGCCGCGCTACGTGCTGCGCCGCGTGCTCGACCTGTACAAGGAAAAGGGCTGGAAGCCCGTGGTCGCGCCTGAACTCGAGTTCTATCTGGTCGACATGAACGCCGACCCCGACCTGCCGCTGCGTCCGCCGGTCGGGCGCACGGGGCGGGCGGAAACCGGCCGTCAGTCGTATTCGATCGAGGCCGTCAACGAGTTCGATCCGCTGTTCGAGGACATCTACGAATACTGCGAGATGCAGGGCCTCGACATCGAGACGCTGATCCACGAGGTCGGCGCCGCGCAGATGGAGATCAACTTCGTGCACGGCGACGCGCTGTCGCTCGCCGACCAGGTGTTCCTGTTCAAGCGCACGGTGCGCGAGGCGGCGCTGCGCCACAACATGTATGCGACGTTCATGGCCAAGCCGATGGAAAACGAGCCGGGCTCCGCGATGCATATCCACCAGAGCCTCGCCGATGTGCACACCGGCCGCAACCTGTTCGCCGACGACGGCGGCGTCGTGTCGCCGATGTTCCAAAGCTATCTTGCGGGCCTGCAGAAATATACGCCCGCGCTGATGCCGATCTTCGCACCGTACATCAACTCGTATCGCCGCCTGTCGCGCTTCATGGCCGCGCCGATCAACGTGCAGTGGGGCTACGACAACCGTACGGTCGGCTTTCGCATCCCGCAGTCGACGCCGGTCGCGCGGCGCATCGAGAACCGGATTCCGGGCGTCGACTGCAATCCGTACCTCGCGTTCGCGGCGACGCTCGCCGCCGGTTATCTCGGCCTCACGCAGCAGCTCGCGCCGACCGAACCGATCGCGTCCGACGGCTACGACCTGCCGTACCAGCTGCCGCGCAACCTCGAGGAAGGCATCTCGCTGATGGCGGCGTGCACGCCGCTCGCCGGCATTCTCGGTGACAAGTTCGTGAAGGCGTACCTGGCGCTGAAGGAAACCGAATACGAAGCGTTCTTCCGCGTGATCAGTTCGTGGGAACGTCGCCATCTGCTGCTGCACGTGTGAGCGTGCGCACGACCGCATCAAGGAACGACGGAGGAAACATGACTTACCGTAACGAACCCGCGTGGATCCAGCCCACCGCGCCGGCCACCGCACCGCGCACGACGCAAGCACACTCGACCGCCGAATACCGCGCGCTCGACGCCGCGCATCACATCCATCCGTTCTCGGACATGGGTGCGCTCAATCGCGCGGGCAGCCGCGTGATCGTGAAGGCCGACGGCGTCTATTTGTGGGACTCGGACGGCAACAAGATCATCGACGGGATGGCCGGCCTCTGGTGCGTGAACGTCGGCTACGGCCGCAAGGAACTTGCCGATGCCGCATATCGCCAACTGCAGGAACTGCCGTTCTACAACACGTTCTT
>NZ_QTQJ01000053.1:0-32897 GCF_003853795.1 Burkholderia sp. Bp8991
AGCGCGCGCACGGCCGGGAAGGTCTTGCTGATGCCGCGCATCTCGAGCAGCGGCCGGGGGGACTCAGAACGCGACATAAGCGACCTCTTGCGTATCCAGGCCTGCACCGCGCAGGATGCCGGAGCGTGGTGAGAAATTGAAGAACATCGGCAGCGTCGCGGCGCCGATCGCGCCGGCGTCGGCGCCGAACGAGCCGCGCACGAGTTCCGGCGCGCTGCGGGCTTCCGGCGTGATGTCGGCGAGCGCCACGCCCAGGCGTTGCATGAGCGTGTCGAGCAGGCCGGCATCGACGTCCGAATCAAGGACGACGACCGGCAAATCGAGTACGGATAGCGCCCCGCGCAGCGCGAACGCGAGCGCATCGACGCAATCGTCGATCCATTCGTCGACGGCCGGCACGTTGCGTGCGATGCAGTCGTCGAGATCCGCGCGGTTCTCGACCTGCTCGCCGCAATGGCGCAGATGACGAATCAGCGCGCTCAACGATGCACGCGTCAGGAGGATGTCCCACGCGCCGTGCGGCGCGGGCGCCGAGGGCAGGCGGCTCGGGTGTACGGGCATCACGGCGAAATCGCCGGCGTTGCCGGTGCGGCCGTGCAGGCAGTCGCCGTCGATCGCGATCCCGCCGCCGATCACCGGTCCGAGGAACAGATAGACGAAATTGTCGCGTTGCCGGCCGCAGCCGTAAAAGAGCTCGGCGATGGCGGCCGCATTGCCGTCGTTTTCGCTGAACACCGGCAGCGGAATGACATTAGCGAGTTCCCGGGCCAGGTCGATCTCGGCCCACGCGCGGAAGGCTTCGGCCGGCAGGCCGAGTTCGCGCAGCCAGCTCCCCAGGTTGAACGGATGGGCCACGCCGACGCCCGCCAGCCGATCGCGATCCTGCGCGGGCAGCAGCAGTTGCATCTCTTCGATGTCGCTGCGAACCAGTTCGAGCACGGTCGCGGGCGGAGGGAGCAGGGTGTCGTGGGAGCGGCGGCCGATGATCTCGCCCGCGAAGTTGACCAGCGCCGTTTCGATGCGCATGCGGTCGATGCGGACGCCGATGCCGAATGCCCCATTGGGATCGAGACGAATCAGCGACGCCGGCTGGCCGCGCTGGCCTTCGGTGCGGCCGGCGAATTCGATCAGTTTCGCGTCGGCGAGCGACGCGATGATGCCGCCGACAGCCGCACTCGTCATGTTCGCGTGGCGGGCGAGGTCGGCCTTCGACGCGCTGCCGGTACGGCGCAGCGTCTTCAGCAAAAGGCGCTCGTTGTAACGGCGCACGTTGACCGAGTTGCTGCCCTGGCCGATGTGCGGGCTTCGCATGGCGTCTCCCTCCATGTGGCGCCGCTTTCGGCGCATTAAATAAATCAAGTTGATTTATTTAAGCATGCGTTCGGCGTCCAGTCAGTTAGGTAAACCCCGGAAAGACATGCTTGCGGAAGATGGCGGGTGCCAGGTCTCGATCGGTCAGGTGTTGACCGGCACAAATTCTGATTTATGGGGCCGGATTTGAATGCCTTGCGGGCATTGGCTCGCGGTGCAGGCGCGATGCAAAGCCCCAGTGCTGGCCAGTGCGATCTCCGGTCTGTCGGCGTCGAGCGATTCGTCGACGCCGATCGGGTTCCGGCGCCCGTGATCGGGCCGGCACCCAGGTGAAGGGGCCGCGCGGCGTGGGCGACAGGCGTGCCGAAGCCGCGATTTCATCCCGTGCCCGCAACGATTGCCGACCCACACGCCGTTCCTTACATGGCCGGATCCCACTGCGGCGCGAACGCCGGACTCACGAGCCGCTGATTCTTCGGCAGGCCGGCGATCAGCGCCCGATCAGCGTCGTCCAGGTTCACGTCGAGCGATGCCAGATTGGCGAGCTGATTGCGTTGCCCGGCCGCCTTCGGCACGGCGGCCACGTTCGGCTGGTCGAGCAGCCATTTCAGCGCCACCTGGCTCGGCAGCACGCGATGCTTGTCGGCGATCCGCTGCAGTTCCGGGATCTCCGACACGCGGTTGCGCGCGAGCGGGCTGTACGCGATCAGCGCCATGTCATGTTGGCGCGCGAATTGCAGCAGCCGCGCCTGACCGAGCAGCACGTGATACTCGACCTGTATCGCGGCCAGTGGCGCCTGCATCTGTTCGACGACGGCGCGCAACAGCGCAAGCGGGAAGTTCGCGACGCCGATCGCGCGGGCGCGTCCCTGCTCCTTGAACGAAACGAGCGTGTCGATCGTCTCGGCAAGATTCCAGTCGGGCGCCGGCCAGTGGATCAGGAACAGGTCCACGTAGTCGCAGCGCAGCGCGCGCAAGGTGTCGTCGAGCGATTTCCGCATGCGTTCGGGGTTCAACTTGTCCCACCATACCTTGCTGGTCACGTGAATCTGCTCGCGCGGGACGTTCGAAGCGGCGATGGCGTTGCCGACCGCCGCTTCGTTCTCGTACGCGGCTGCGGTATCGATATGGCGATAGCCCGACTCCAGTGCGAGCGCGACCGCGCGCGTGCATTCGTCGCCGAGCATGGGCCATGTGCCGAGCCCCAGTTTCGGCATGTTCAATCGATGGCGGTTGACGATGCGTTGCATGAACGACTCCTTCTCGATGGGGTGAGCCGGCGCGGCCTGCGCGTGCCGTGCCGGCGCGTTCGTCAGCGTTGCGCGCTGTCGCAGGTCGAGCGGTGCACCGCGGCCGCGGGTGATGTGCCCGTCGATGCCGCTTCGCGTCGCGCGACGAACTTCGCGATGCGCCAGCCGAATACGATGGCCGGGCCGAGCGTCGTGCCGGGGCCGGGGTACGTGCCGCGAAAGATCGACGCGAGATCGTTGCCGCACGCGAACAGGCCGGGGATCACGCGCCCGTCGACATCGATCACCTCGCCGTTCGCCGTGCCGCTCAACCCCGCGCTGCACGCGAGATCGGCCGGCCATACGGTTAGCGCATAGTAGGGGCCGGCGCCGATGGGGCGGATGCACGGATTCGGCTGTTGCGCCGGATCGCCGTTGAAGCGGCTCATCGGGCTGCTGCCGCGCTGGAATGCCGGATCCCTCCCTTCGGTGGCGTCGCGATTGTAGGCCGCGACGGTGCGCGTCAGACCGTTCGCATCCACCTGCAACTTAGCCGCCAGCTCGGCCAGCGTTGCACCTTTCACCAGATAGCCGGCGCGTTCGAATTCGGCGATGCGGGCCGCACTGCGCGCCGGCATCAGCAGGCCCAGGCCATATGTGCGAATGAACGCAGCATCGACGATCAGATGGGCCGGCACGCTCGGCCCGTTGCCGCTGTCGCGCAGCATGCCCATCACGAAGTCGTGGTATGAGTTCGATTCGTTGACGAAGCGCTCGCCGCGGCTGTTGACCGCGATGAGGCCGGGCTTCGCGCGATCGAGAATGATGTGCGGCCAGACGCTGTCGCCGTCGCTGCCCGTGGGGGCGCCCGGTGCGCGGCGGATCGAACACGGCATCCATAGCCCCGGGCTGTCGCCGCCGTTTTCGACCCGCGCATTGACGCGCTGTGCGCGGTCGACGCCGTCGCCGGTATGCGTATTCGGCGACAGCGACAGCGGCTGGGCCGCGGCAGGGAAGAACTGCCGGCGCAGCGACGGATGGCGCGTGATGCCGCCGGTCGCGAGCACCACGCCGCGCCGCGCGCCGATTCGCTTGCGACCGCCATCCGGTGTCGTGACGATGGCGCCGGTGACGCGGCCGTTCTCGCGTACCAGTTCGAGCAGCGGCGTGTCGAAGCGAATCTCGACCTGGCGTTTGAGCAGGCTGTAATAGAGCCGGGCGGCGAGCGCGTTGCCCATCACCAGCTGCGTGCCGCGCGGAAAGCGCAGGCGATCCATCGCATAGCGCCCGACGACCGTGATCGTGCGCTTGAAGTTCGCGACCGACGCGAACGGCGCGAGCAGCGCATTGAGGTCGGCGCGCGCGACCATCATGCCGCCGAGGCCCATGAATTCCTTGCGCGGCGGGCGCACGCGCGCGAACGCGCGGCCGAGCACGCGCGCATCGAACGGCGCGGGCACGAGCGCCCGGCCGCCGTAGGCCGCGCCCGGGCCGTTGACGTAATCCGGATGTGCGGTGGCGGCGACGAACTTCACGTCGCTGATGCGCGCGAGTTCGTCGATCGCGTCGGGGCCGCTTTGCAGAAATGCTTCGCGCGCGTCGTCGCCGCCGCGCGCGCCGACCACCGACTGCAGGAAGCGGCGCGCATCGTCGACGCTGTCGGGCACGCCCGCGGCGACGCTCAAGCGTGTGCCCGGCACCCACGTTGTGCCGCCCGACGTGGACGTGATGCCGCCCACCGCGGCGGTTTTTTCGCAAATCAGGACGGCGAGCCCCTCGTGATGCGCGACGAGCGCGGCGGTCATGCCCGCCGCACCTGCGCCGAACACCAGCAGGTCCACCTCTTCGTCCCAACCCTGTTGCACTGCAGCCATGTCCACGTCTCCTTCGTTTCGTTCCGCCGCACGTCCGGATTCGTGCGCGCGGCGGAAGAGGCTTCGATCTTTGTGGAATGTTATTCCAATAACAAAGAAAGTGGAATGGTGTTCCGAAATATGTCCGGAAGACGAGGCGCGACTTCATTCAGGGTGCACGATGCCTGCACCGGCTGCGCGTCGACGCCGGCGCGGCGGAAACGATTCGGCAGGCCGCGCCGCGCATGACGATCGCGACCTGTCCACATGCACTCAGGCGGCGGTATCGACCAGGAATGCGACCATTCGATCGCAGACCCGCGCGAACATCTGCGTGCCCGTGACGGTTCGGCAACCGCGGGCACGCGCCGCCTCGATGAACGGCGTGAGCGGCGGTTTCGTGACGACGTCGCCGACGAACGCGGTGGCCGGCACGCGCGAGACGTCGACGGGCAGCGGATCGTCCGGCCGCATGCCCATCGGCGACGCATTGACGATCACGTCGAACGATTCGGCTGCGACCTCCGCGGCGGCGACGCGCACCGTGCCGCGTCGCAGCGTGGCCAGCCGCTCGACCAGCGACGCGGTGCGGCCGGCATCGTTGTCGCGCACGTCGAGCGACGTGACACCCGCCATCACCAGCGCATGGCCGATTGCCGAGCCTGCGCCGCCCGCGCCGACCAGCAGTGCGCGCTTGCCGCGCAGGTCGCAGCCTTCGTCGCCGAGCGCGGCGACGAAACCGGTGCCGTCGAACATGCCGCCGTGCCAGCCGCCTTCGGCGGTGCGTCGTAGCGTATTCGCCGCGCCGAGGAATGCCGCTTCATCGGACAGGCGCGAGCAGAACCCGGCGGCGCTGAATTTGTGCGGCACGGTGATGATCACGCCGTCGACGTTGCGCATCGGTGTGATGCCCGCGAAGAACGCCGCAAGATCGGCCGGTGCGACATGAGCGGGAACGACCAGCGCGTCGAGTCCGGCCTCGCGCAGCGCGGCCGTCACGCCTTTCGGCGAACGGACCTGCGCGATCGGATCGCCGACGATGAAATGAATGCGGGTCGCACCGCTCAGGCCTTCGTCGAGCGAAACCGGGGCGGTCGGGGTCAAGGGGGCTGTCATGCTGTTTTCATCTCCTGGGTTGAACCGGCCTCGTCGTGTACGATGCCGAGCAATTTCGCCTGGGTGGCGGTGTCCTGTTCGAGCGCGACCGCGCTGCTTTCGTGCGCGACGCGACCGTTGACGAGCACGTACGCGCGATCCGCGATCGGCAGCACCATGTCGGCCTGGTGCTCGACGATCACGACGCTCGCGCGCTCGCGCAGCTTGACTACCGCGTCGAGCACTTCCTGTACGACGGCGGGCGCGAGCCCCTCGAACGGTTCGTCGAGCAGGATCGCCTTCGCCGGCGCCATCAGCGCGCGCGCGATCGCCACCATCTGTCGTTCGCCGCCGGACAGATGTTCGGCGCGCGCATCCTTGCGCGTCGCGAGTCGCGGGAACAGCGCGAACATCTCGTCGACGCTCGCGCCGCCCTTGCGTGCGGCGAGCCGCAGGTTCTCGGCGACCGTGAGGTTCGGGAACAGGCGGCGGCCCTCGGGCACCATCGCGAGGCCGAGACGATTGATCTCGTGCGCGGGGCGCCCGGTGATGTCGTGGCCGTCGAACACGATGCGCCCGGCCGTCACGTCGGCGACGCCGGTCGCGGCGCGCAACGTCGTCGTCTTGCCGACGCCGTTGCGTCCGAGGATCGCGATCACTTCGCCTTCGTGGAGCGTGAGGTCGATGCCGTCGAGGATCGTGTTGCCGGTATAACCGGCCTTCACGCCTTCGAGGCGCAGCAGCGGGCGTCGCGCCGGTGCGGCATCTTCGTGCTGCACGCCGCGTCGGGCGGCCAGCCTCGCATCGACCGGCCGCTCGCCCTTCGCGTGGCCCAGGTAGGCTTCGATCACCTCGGGATGGCGCGCGACTTCGGCCGGCGAGCCGTCGGCGATCAGCCGGCCGCGATGGAGCACGCTGACGCGATCGGAAATCGTCAGCACGCGATCGATGTCGTGCTCGATCAGCAGCACCGCGTGATGGTTCGCCAGTTCGCGGATGATCGCCGCCACGCGCACGCGGTCGGCTTCGGCAAGCCCCGCGAGCGGCTCGTCGAGCAGCAGCAGGCGTGCGCGAGTCGCGAGCGACAGCGCGATTTCGAGCAGGCGCTGCTCGCCGTGCGACAGGCTTTCGCAACCATGCGCCGCGCGCTCGGTCAGCCCGACCGCCGCGAGCAGCGACCAGGTCATCTCGTTCTGTTCGCCGAGCGTGTGCGCGTCGCGCCAGAGGCCGAGGCGATCGTGCTGCGCGGCCTGCACCGCGACCCGCACGTTCTCGAACACGGTGAGATTGCGAAATACGCTGAGGATCTGGAACGAGCGACTCATGCCGAGCCGCACGCGGCGGAACATGGCGAGCTTCGTCACGTCCTTGCCGTCGAACGTGATCGTGCCGGCCGTCGGCGACAGCACGCCCGTCAGCATGTTGAAGAACGTGGTCTTGCCCGCGCCGTTCGGGCCGATGAAGCTGTGCAGCCGGCACGGATGGACGTCGAGGTCGATCCGTTCGGCGGTCACGAGCGAGCCGAAACGCTTCGACAATCCGCGCACGCTCAGCACGGGCGTGGCGGGATCGGTCTCGACGCCGCCCGCGCGATACGGCGCGATCGTGGCGGGGCGCACGGGAATCGTGTCGCGCACGAGGGTCCAGCGCGGACGTCGCAACAGCCGCTGCGCGATGCCGTGGATGCCCTCGGGCGAGAAGAACGCGAACGCGATGACGATCGGCGCGAAGATCAGCCACCAGTGCTCGGTCAGGCTGCTGAGCTTGTCTTCGAGCAGGATGAACGCGATCGCGCCCCACAGCGGCCCGAGAAACTGGTGGACACCGCCGAGCACGGTCATCAGCAGGCTGTCGCCCGCGTGCTCCCAGCTCAGGTTGTTCGCGTACGCGCCCTGCAGCATCAGGCACAGCAGGCCGCCCGCGTAGCCGATCACCGCAGCCGAGATCACGAACGCGCGCAGCTTGAGCCGATACGTGTCGTAGCCGAGGCTCGCCGCGCGCTGCTCGTTGTCGCGCAGTGCCTGCAGCGCCCGTCCGAACGGCGCGTGCACGAGGCGCCATAGCAGACAGGCGATGGCGATCACCGTCACGCATGCGAATACGTGGAAGCCGACGGTCGTCGGGAAGGTCGGGCGCGGCACGTTCTGCAGGCCGTTTTCACCGCCGGTCACGTCGGTCCACTTGAACGCGATCTCGAACGCGATCTGCGAACAGGCGAGGGTGAGCAGCGAGAAGTAGAGCCCACGCCGGCGCAACACAACCGCGCCGATCAGCGCGGCGAGCACGGTCGTCACGATCACGGTGGCCGCCAGCGCGAGCAACTCGTTGCCCAGCACGCGCAGCAGCGACACGGCGACCAGGTACGTGGCCGTGCCGAAGAACACCGATGCGCCGAACGGGACGAGCCCCGTATACGCGACCAGCAGGTTCACGCCCATCCCGTAGAGCGTGTAGATCGCGATCTGGGTTGCGCGCTCGAGCGGCGTGCCGGTCGCGGTGAGGGCAAGCGACACGAGGACGAGCGCGGTGGTCAGCACTGCAACCGGATGGCGGGTCAGATAATCGAATTTCATTCGAAGCGCTCCCAGCGTTCACCAAACAGCCCGCGAGGGCGCACGAGAAGGACGAGTGCCATCAGCGCGTACATCGCGACCGACGAGCCCGCCGGAAAGAACTGGACGGCCAGCGCGGTTGCGATGCCGACCAGCAGGCCGGCGACCACCGCGCCGGCGAACGAGCCGAGCCCGCCGATCGTGACGATCACGAACGCGGGCATCACGGCGGTCGTCGCCATCCCCGGCGTGACCGTGACGAGCGGCGCCGCGAGCACGCCCGCGGCACCCGCGAGCAGCGCGCCGAGCGCGAACGCGCCGGTCAGCACGCGCGGCAGGTTGATGCCGAGCAGGCCGACCATTTCAGGATCGCGGCTGCCGGCGCGCAGGATCCGCCCGTATGGCGTGTAGTTCATGAACCACCACAGCACGACGAGGATCGCGATCGTCGCGGCGAGCACGAACAGCCGATACTTCGTGATCAGCAGCGGCCCGTATACGAGAAACCCGTTGAGCATCCCGGGCGGACTGAACGGCAGCCCGCCCGCGCCCCACACGAGGCGAACCAGTGCGGTGAGCAGCAGCGACAGCGCGAACGTGACGATCAGGCCGAGGAGCGGCTCCTTGCCGTACAGGCGCCGGATGAACACCACTTCGATCAGCACGCCCACCGCCGCGACGAGCACCGGTGCGAGCGCGACGGCGGCCCATCCGAACTGCGTCGACAGTGCGATCGCGAAATACGCGCCGAGCGCGAAGAGCGCGCCATGCGCGAAATTCACGATGCCCAGCAGCCCGCAGATGATCGACAGTCCGATCGCGAGCAATACATAGAGGAACCCCAGCACCAGTCCGTTGGCGACCTGGGACAACAACATTTCAGCCATGCCCTTACTCCAGAGTGCGGCTCGCCGCGCCGCGCCGCGGCCCGTCGTGACGGGCGAGCGGCGGGCCGCGACGCGCGCGGGATACGCTTGGGGCGGCGGCGCGCGGGCTCAGCGCGCGGCCATCTTGCAGCCGATCTCCTCGCGTGTGCCGAAGAGACGGTCGAGGTCGCCGGGGTTCTGCGGCACGACGGAGATCGGGTCGAGCCAGTCCCATTTGTCGCCGATCCGGTCCTTCACCTTGAACACGCTCCAGCGCCGCAACAACTGGTGGTCCCACGGGCGGAAGTAGGCGGCGCCGCTGCCGTCGGCGAGCTGAATGGTCTCCAGGCTCTGCACGATGTCCGCGCCGGACGTGCTCTTCGCGTGGTTGATCGCCTGCAGCAGTGCGCGCGCCGTGAACCAGCCGATCCAGGCCTTGTCGGCCGGCGGCTTGCCGTACTTCGCCGTGTACTTCCTGATGAACGCAACTTCTTCCGGCGCATGGCCCGGCGAGCTGAAATGCCACGGCTTGCCGTAGTAGCCGGTGGCGGCGTCGGCGTTGATCGACCAGAGATCCGAGTCGCCGATGATCGGGCACGCCACCGGGATGCGGCCTTTCATGCCCATTTCCGCGTATTGCTTCAGGAACGTCGACAGGTCGCCGCCCGGCAGCCCGAGCAGCACGACATCGGGTTTCGACTGGCGGATCTTCAGGATGAACGAGCTGAAGTCGGTGGTGTTGAGCGGCGTGACGTCGGCGCCGGTAATGACGCCGCCGGCCTGTTTCAACAAGTCGGACATCGCGCGCTGAATGTCCTGCCCGTACGCATAGTTCGCGACGAGGAAGTGCCATTTCTTGCCGATCGCGAGCATCGACGGCGCGAGTGCGCGGCATGCGACGGGCGTCGGGCTCAGCACGCGGAACGTGTACGGGTTGCAACTGCTGCCGGTCAGCTCGCGCGCGGCGGCGTTCGGCGCGATGTAAGGCGTCCTGGTGCGCCATGCGACCGACGACATCGCGAGCGACGTGCCGCTGTTCGTGCCGCCGATCACCGCGATCGCGTGGTCCTGCTCGACGAGCTTCTGCATGTTCTGCTGCGCCGACTGCGGGTTCGGTTCGTCGTACCAGACGAGATCGACGCGCCGGCCGCGCGCCTGGTTGCCCGCCTCCTCGAGCGCGAGCTTGACGCCGTTCGCGATCACTTCGCCTTGTTCGGTCCACACGCCCTGCTTGGCCATCAGCAGGCCCAGCTTCAGCGGTTGCTCGCCCTGCGCGCGCACGATCGCCGGCGCGGCGAGCGCCGCGGCCCCGCCCGCGAGCGCCTTGCCCGCGGTGACGAGCCACGCGCGGCGCGACGCCGCCGGGTGGTCGGGCACGTCTGCCGGGGCGCCGGAAAGGGTGTCGTTCTGCTCGTGCTGATCAGTCATGTGTCTGGCCTCCTGTTTCCTGGTCAAGGTTCGATTCCGTGCGGTCCGTGGGCGGGCCGCGCGACACGTGTCGAATTTTCGTGAATTCTGGTTAGAAGTGGAATAGCATTCAACAATCAAAGATGGTTTCAATAAATCGGGGTATTCACCCGGTCGATCCGGAAGACGAACGGCTCGACGCGACACGTACGCCCCGCACAACGGAGATGAAGCGATGGCAAGAAGACGGCTGGCAGTGATCGGTGCAGGCGCAATCGGGCGGATGCACGTGGAGCGCGCGCGCACGCATGCGCAGGTGGAAGTCGCGGCGATCGCCGATCCGTCGCCGGCGGCCGAGCAGTTCGCGCGTGCCGAGGGGCTGCGCTGGTTCGCCGACTACGCGACGATGCTCGACGCGATGCGCCCGGACGGCGCGATCGTCGCGACGCCGAATGCGACGCATGTCGAGGTCGGCCTTGCCTGCATCGCGCGCGGCGTGCCGGCGCTGATCGAGAAGCCGGTGTCGGACAGCGTCGCGGCGGCGGCGGGCCTCGGTCGCGCCGCACGCGAGGCCGGTGTGCCGCTGCTGGTCGGCCATCATCGCCGCCACAATCCGGTCTTGCGGCGCGCGCGAGAGATCGTGCAGTCGGGGCGGCTCGGCAAACCCGTCGCGGCCAATGCGCTCGCGACGTTCTACAAGCCCGACGCGTATTTCGACATCGAATGGCGTCGTCGCGCGGGCGGCGGCCCGGTGTTGATCAACCTGATTCACGACATCGACATCATGCGGTTCCTGCTCGGCGAGATCGTCGAGGTGCAGGCCCAGGCGTCCAATCGCGTGCGCGGTTTCGACGTGGAAGACACGGCCGCCGTGCTGCTGCGCTTCGACAGCGGCGCGCTCGGCACGCTGGCCGTGTCCGACTGCGCGACCTCGCCGTGGAACTGGGATCTCGCGGCGGGCGAGGCCGCGCACTATCCGCGCCAGCAGGTGAACACGCATTTCCTGATCGGCACCGATGCCTCGCTCACGCTGCCGCAGCTCGATCTGTGGGAATACCGCAGCGGGAAGGGCTGGCACGATCCATTGACGGTCGAGCGCTGCACGCCGCATGGCGCCGATCCGTATCACGAGCAGTTGCGCCACTTCGCGGCGGTGATCGCGGGCGCCGAGGCGCCGCTGTGTCCGGCCGACGACGCCGCGCGCACGCTCGCGGCGACGCTCGCCGTGCATCGCGCGGCTGCGACGCGCACGGGCGTTGCACCCGCGGACGTCGTCGCGTAGCCGCGGGTAGCGGGCGCCGGCCTAGCGCTGGCGCCGGTAGAACGCCACCGTCTGCCGCAGTCCGTCGTCGAGCGCGGTCCGCGGCAGGCCGGGCAGCAGGCGGTCGAGCGCGGGGTCGTCGGGGAACGCCGTCGCGATCGGCAGCGGCGGGCCGCCGGCATCGATGTGCGCACCCGGCACGAGGGCCGCGATCCGTTCGATCAGCGTGTTCACCGGGGTGATCTCGCCCGCCAGCGTGAAGGCGTGTGCGCCTTCGATGTCGGCCAGCAGCGCGGCCTCGTAAGCGGCGGCGACGTCGTCGGCGAACATGAGGCCCGTCGCGCCGGTAAACGGAATCGTGTAGCGCTCGCCGCGCGCGGCCGCCCGACAGGCCAGGCTCGGCCCCGCGCTCGATCCGGTCTCGCGTCCGGCCCCATAGACCACGAGCGGACGGAAGCCCACGCTCGCGATCCCGTGGTCGTGCCAGTACGCGCGTGCCGATCCTTCGCACGCAAGCTTGAACGCGCCGTAGTGGGTTTGCGGCAACGGCACGGCGCCGTCGTCGGGGCCGAATACGCCGGCGCTGCTCGCATAGAGCACGCGTCGCAGCCCGGCCGAGCGTGCGGCCTCGAATACGTTCAGCGTGCCGATCAGGTTGACCCGCGCGCCGCGCACGGGATCGGCCGCGCAGTCGGGCGTGAGGATGCCTGCGAGATGGATCGCCGCGTCGCAGCCGTCGAAGGCGTGCGCCGTGGCGGCCGCGTCGGCGATGTCGCCGGTGCGCCAGCGTACGGCCGCAGCCCGTTCGGGCGCGAGCGCCTCGACGAGGCGCGGGTTCGTGCGCACGTCGAAGCTCACGCATTCCATGCCGCGCGCCAGCAGCCTCCTGATGATCCATGCGCCGAGAAAACCGCTGCCGCCCGTTACCAGTACTCGCATTGCGTTGCCTCCCTGTCGTCACAAAGTCTTTGCGAAATCCGATTGAGTGGAATAGTATTCCACTTCGCAATGATATTCCATAGACGTGGCGATCGTGTCGCATCCGGCGTTGGAGATACTGAACGGGCAGGACTGAACATGAAGCGTGAACCGATACTCGATTGCGACGTGCTGGTACTGGGCTCCGGCGCGGGCGGCCTCGCGGCGGCCGTCACGGCGGCGGCGCGGGGCCTGGGCGTGATCGTCGCCGAGAAGGAGGCCGTGTTCGGCGGCACCACCGCGTGGTCGGGCGGATGGATGTGGATTCCGCGCAATCCGCTCGCGACGCGTGCCGGCATTCGCGAGGACATCGATGCGCCGCGCACGTACCTGAAGAACGAGCTGGGCGCGCAGTTCGATGCGGCGAAGGCCGATGCGCTGCTCGAACGCGGCCCGGAGATGATCGAATTCTTCGAGCGGAACACGGCGCTGCGCTTCGTCGACGGCAACCGCATTCCCGATTTCCACACCACGCCGGGCGCCGGCACGGGCGGGCGCTCGGTCTGCGCGATGCCGTACGACGGCCGTGAACTGGGCCCGCTGATCGACAAGCTGCGCACACCGCTGTCGGTGACGACGCTCAAGGGGATGGCACTCGCGTCCGGCCAGGATCTCGCGCATTTCTATCGCGCGACGCGCTCGCTGAGCTCCGCGCTGCATGTCGGCCGCCGGCTGGCCGCGTTCGCGTGGCACAAGCTGCGTTACGGGCGCTCGATGCATCTCGTCAACGGCAATGCGCTCGTCGCGCGCCTGTTGAAGTCGGCCGCCGATCGCGGGGTCGACCTGCGCACCCATGCGAAGGCGATCGGCCTGCTGCGCGACGACGTGCGCGTGATCGGCGCCCGCGTGGCGATCGACGGCATCGTGCACGAGGTGCGCGCGGCGCGCGGCGTCGTGCTGGCTTGCGGAGGCTTCCCTCACGATCAGGCGCGGCGTGCGCAGACGTTCGCGTATACGCCGTCGGGCCGCGAACACTGGTCGGCGGCGCCGCTCTGCAATACCGGCGACGGGATCCGGCTCGGCGAATCGATCGGTGCGCATTTCGACCGGTCGCTCGATGCGCCGGCCGCGTGGGCGCCCGTTTCGCTGGTGCCGCAACCGGGCGGCGACGCCGTTGCGTTTCCGCATCTGATCGAACGCGCGAAGCCGGGCGTGATCGCGGTGACACGCGCGGGCAAGCGCTTCGTGAACGAGGCATCGTCGTATCACGACTTCATTGCCGCGCTGCTCGACACGACGCTGGCCGGCGAGGAAGTATGCGCGTGGCTCGTCTGCGACCATCGCTTTCAGCGGCGCTATGGGCTCGGTTTCTCGAAGCCGTTTCCGTTCCCGACCGGCCCGTACCGGCGCTCGGGCTATCTGAAGCGCGGCGCGACGCTCGACGCGCTCGCGCGCGAATGCGGAATCGACGCCGCTTCGCTGGTGGACACGGTATCGGCCTACAACCAGTACGCGAAGCAGGGTTGCGATCCGGCGTTTCACAAGGGCTCGACGCCGTACAACCGCGTGCAGGGCGATGCCGACCGGCAGCCGAACCCGTGTCTCGCGCCGATCGACGCGGGGCCGTTCTATGCGGTGAAGCTGCTGCCGGGCAGCCTCGGCACGTTCGCGGGCCTGGCCACCGACCGCGACGCGCGCGTGCTCGACCACGCCGGCCGTGCGATCGCCGGCCTCTACGCGGTCGGCAACGATTCTGCCAGCATGATGGGCGGCTGCTATCCCAGCGGCGGCATCACACTCGGCCCGGCGATGACGTTCGGTTATCTCGCCGGCCTTTCTCTCGCCGACGCCGCGCCCGAACCCGCGCGTGCCGGCATCGATTCATCCTCGAGGACAACGCAATGAGACTGTATGACGTAGTGACGCTCACGGTGAAGATCGGCGCGAACGCGCAGGTCTTCGAAGGGATTCAGGCCAGCGGCGATCCGCACGGCGGCAGGCTGCTCGGCGCGTGGTACTCGGACATCGGCACGCTCGGTCAGGTGCTGGTGCTGCGCGGTTATGAATCGGAGGCCGCGCTCGTCGCCGAGCGCAAACGGATGCTGCTCGAAGGCAACCCGTTCCGCTGCGGCGAATCGATCATCGACGTGAAGACGGCCAGCTATGCGCTGTTCCCGTTCCTGCCGCCGATCGAACCGGCCGTGCACGGCGGCATCTACGAGATGCGCGTATATGGCACGAAGCTCGGCAGCCTGCAGCACACGATCGACGTGTGGGAGCAGGCGGTGCCGGAGCGCACCCGCCGCTCGCCGCTGGTCGGCGCGATGTATGCGCTCGACGGCGACACGCCGCGGTTCCTGAACATCTGGCCGTATGCGAGCGTGGACGAGCGCTCGCGCATTCGCGCCGAAGCGGTCAAGGACGGCATCTGGCCGCCGAAGGGCGGCCCGGCCCACCTCACGACCATGGAATCGACGATCTGCGTGCCCGCGCCGTTTTCGCCGTTGCGCTGAACGTGCCGCGTATTGCGCCATGACGCTCAAGGAGACGATATGACCCAGCCTCAATTCCGCGCGCTGTCGCTGTCGGCGCTGACCGTGCTCGAACTGAGCCCGCCGCAGATGGTGCGATGCGCCGTCGACGCCGGCTACGACTACGTCGGCCTGCGACTGCTGCCGGCCACCGACACCGAGGTTCGCCACGAGATCGTCGGCGATACGCCGCTCAGGCGCGAAACGCTGGCGGTCCTGCGCGATACGGGCATGCGTGTGCTCGACGTCGAGATCGCGCGCCTGAAGCCCGATACCGACGTGATGCACTACCTGCCGATGCTCGAAACGGCGGCGGAGCTCGGCGCGCGCTACGTCCTCGTGGCCGGCAACGATCCCGACGAGGCGCGCACCGTCGACCGGCTCGGCCGGCTGTGCGACCTGGCCGCGCCGCTCGGCCTGTCGCCGTCGCTGGAGCCGATGCCGTGGACCGACGTGAAGGACATCGGCGCCGGCGCGCGCATTGTCGACGCGTGCGGCCGGCGCAACACCGGATTGATCGTCGATCCGATCCACTTCGATCGTACCGGCTCGTCGCTCGACGCGTTGCGCGCGTTGCGCGCGTTGCCGCACGCGTACTTCGGCTACGTCCAGTTCTGCGATGCGCCGGCCGAACGGCCGACCGACGTCGACACGCTGCTGTTCCAGGCACGCTGCGCGCGGATGGTGCCGGGCGAGGGCGGTCTCGACCTTGCGGGCATCCTGCGCGCGCTGCCCGCTCACCTGCCGGTGAGCGTCGAGGTGCCGAACGAAGCGTGGGCGAAGACGACGCCTGCCGTCGAGCGCGCGCGCCGCCTGCGTGAAGCCACCGTTGCCGTGATCGATGCGGCGGCCGTGCCGGCCTGATCGCGCGGCGGCCGCCTTCTCGACGCAACGGGCCCGATCGGCGCCAGGCATCGCGCCGGCGCGCGGATCGGGCATTCGATACGACAACAAGAACAGCATCTCCGGAGACATCAGCATGACTTCCTCGCAGACGGCCCGACGGCCGAAACATTTCATTCAGGATAGCGAATCGAAAGACACGCGCTCGCTCGACGTTCAGCAATTTCTCGATACGCGGCCGGTGGGCCGGTTCCAGTGGCTCGTGCTGGTGTTGTGCATGCTGATCGTGATGCTCGACGGGCTCGACACGGTAATGATCGGCTTCATCGCGCCGTCGATTTCCGGCGCGTGGTCGATTCCGCGTGACGCGCTGGGCCCCGTGATGAGCGGTGGCCTGCTCGGCCTCGCGTTCGGCGCGCTCACGGCCGGCCCGATGTCCGACCGCTTCGGCCGCAAGACGGTGATGGTCAGCGCGGTGATGTTCTTCGGCCTGTGGAGCATTGCATCGGCGTTTGCGACCGGCGTGGTGTCGCTGACGGTGCTGCGCTTCCTGACCGGCATCGGCCTGGGCGCGTCGATGCCGAATGCGGCCACGCTGATGGCTGAATATGCGCCGCCGCGGCGGCGCGCGCTGATGGTGACGGCCGTGTTCTGCGGCTTCACCTTCGGCGCGGCGGGCGGCGGTTTCGTGAGCGCGTGGATGATCGAAACGTGGGGCTGGCATTCGGTCCTGCTGCTCGGCGGCGTGCTGCCGATCGCGTACGTGCCCATCCTCGTCAAATGGCTGCCGGAATCGGCACGGTATCTCGCGCTGTCGGAGCGGCGCCGCGCACGGCTCATCGGCGTGCTGAATCGCATACAGCCGGCGGTCGCCGACGCACGGACGCGGTTCGTGTCCGCCGAACCGGCGCGCGACGTGCGTAGCCCCGTTCGCGCGATTCTGTCGCGCGAACATGCGTTCGGCACGGTGATGCTGTGGATCTGCTACTTCGCGGGATTGCTGACCGTCTATCTGCTCGGCAACTGGCTGCCGACGCTGATTCGCGGTCTGGGTTTTTCGCTGGCCGAGGCGGCGATCGTCGGCGCGCTGTTCCAGGCGGGCGGAACGGTCGGCTCGTTGCTGATCGGCTGGCAGATGGACCGGTTCAATCCGCACGCCGCGCTCGGCGCGACCGTGCTCGCCGGCGGCGCGCTGGCCTGGTACATGGGTGTGTCGGCTCATCCGTTCGGCGTCATCTGCGTGCTCGCGTTCGGCATCGGGTACTGCATGAACGGTTCGAATACGGGCTTCTGCGCGCTGGCGGCCGGCTCCTATCCGACCGAAATGCGGGCCACCGGGACGAGCTGGATGCTCGGGGTCGGCCGTTTCGGCGGCATCGCGGGCGCGATGCTGGGCGCGGCCATGCTCCATGCGAACTGGAGCTTCGGCCAGGTCTTCGCGGCGCTTGCGGTGCCTGCCGCCGTGGGCGGCGCGGCGGTGCTGCTCAAGGGCGCGCGCCATCGCGGGAGGTTCGTGGCCGTGAGCGGGGCTGCCGGCCACTGACGGCGAGCGCGGCGCCACGGTGGGGGCGGCGTCGCGCAAATTCTCTTGAATTCCAGTATGGAATTGTGTTCTTATTTGACATTCACCATACGGACGAGAAGGCGCCATGGCAGGAAATCTCGAGCGTGCGCTCGCAGTGCTGGAATTGCTGGCAAAGAACGGCGGCCGCATGCCGCTGGCTACCATTGCCGATACGCTGAACATTCCCCGCAGCGGCACGCATCGCCTGCTGTCGATGCTGATCGACGAGGGGTTCGTCCGTCAGGACGAGGAGCACGGCGAATACATGCTGGCGCTGAAGCTGGTGTCGCTCGCGCTGATCTATTTGTCGACGAGCGGGGTATTCGACATTTCCCAGCCGGTGCTCGATCGCCTGGCCGAGTCGTCGGGCGAACTGGCACGGCTGGGCGTGGTCGAGGACGATCACATCACGTTCGTCGGCAAGGCGCAGGGTGCGAAGTCCGGGCTGCGTTACGACCCGGACATGGGCAGCCAGCCGCCGCTGCATTGCACCGCGAGCGGCGAGGCGTGGCTCGCGACGCTGCCCGACGAGCGCGCGATCGAACTGGTGTCGAGGCAGGGCGGCCTCGGCGCGAAGGCGCAGAATGTACCGCGCGCACCGAAGACGATCCAGCAGTTCCTGAAGGATCTGAACGGCGCGCGCGAGCGTGGCTACGGGATGGCGATCGAGACGTACGAGGTCGGCATGACGTCGATCGCGGCGGCCGTGCGCAATCCGGTCACGAACGAAGTGGTCGGTATCGTGAGCCTCGCCGGGCCGACGAGCCGCCTGCCGGAATCGCGCCTGAAGGAACTCGCGCCGCTATTGCTCGCGGCTGCGTCGGACATGAGCGCGGCCACGCTGGGTTCGCCGTGGTTCAAGCGGACGGGCACGGCGGCTGCCCCGGCGGAAGTGGCGCCGGTCGCGGCAGCAAAGGCGACGACGCGCAGGCGTGCTTCAAAGCGCTAGTGTGTCGCGCCGGGAGGTTGGCGCGACGCGTCTCATGTGCATCGTCGGTCAGTGAATTGCTGGCGATGACCGGCGCGAACGGCAATTTGCGGTTTGCAGCCGGTACGAATCCACGGGCAGATCGAATACTCGGGGCCCTTACTGATGATCTCCAGCGCCCTCGCCGCGCCACGGGAAATCACATCGTCGAATCGCACGGGCCCCTCTCTTCTCAAGGCGAGCAGACACTGAACATTCCGCCATCCAGGTAAGCCAGGACGATATCGACGCCTCTGGCGCTTTCAATCGCGGGACACCTGCCCGGCCTCCTGTCGATGCTCGCTAGCAACGCCGTCTGCCGACCCGAGCATGATGTTATCCGGGGCCACAACAAAAAAACTTGACGATGAGAGCATATGCTCCTAATCTTCGTCTCAAGGGAGCATATGCTCTCATTTTCGAACGGAGCGAAGCGATGAACGAGCCTGAGATCCTTGTAAGCGGTGCAACCGGACGCACCGGCGGTATGGCCATTGACGAGCTGCTCAAGATGCACAAACGCGTGCGGGCCTATGTGCGCACGGATGATGATCGGGCGGCAGTCCTGAGGCAGCGCGGCGTCGATGTCGCGGTCGGCGACTTCACCGACATCGACGCGATTCGGGCAGCGATGGAAGGCATCCGCTCGGCGTATTTCCTTCATCCGATCGCGCCGGGAATCATCGGGGCCGCGGCGTATTTCGCGCAGGCAGCAAAGGAAGCGGGCGTCACGGCGATCGTCAACATGTCGCAGATTTCCGCGCGCCGGGAGTCGCTGAGCCACGCGGCACAGGATCACTGGGTCTCCGAGCAGGTCTTCGATTGGTCGGGTGTCGCGACGACGCATTTGCGCCCGACCTTCTTCGCCGATTGGCTCGTCTATCCGCATTTTGCGCGGGAGATATGGGCCACGAAGAAGATCGAATTTCCGTTTGGCGACGGCCGTCACGCGCCGATTGCCAGCGACGATCAGGGCCGCGTGATCGCCCACATCCTCGCCAGCCCCGAAGGCCACGAGGGCAAGACCTACACGCTCCACGGCCCCGTCGAGATGAACCACGTCGAGATCGCAGCCGCGATGAGCGAGGTTCTCGGCGCCCGGATCGAATACGCGCCGACTTCCATCGAGGCATTCCGGAACAAGATGGAAACCCTCTACAAGTTTCCGCCGTTCCTCACGCAGCATCTGGTCGAAGTCGCGCAGAACTACCACGACGGCATCTTCTCGGGCACCAACGACGTCGTCGAGAAGGTCACCGGAACGCCGCCGCTGTCGGTTCAGCAGTTCGTCGAGAAGTATCGGGCCGCATTCGTGTGAACACGTGCTTGAAACGAATCGGGAGGTTTGAACATGTCACCCGTCCAACCTGATCGTCATCCGTTTCTCGATGATCTGACGGCCGACGCCGAGCTGGTCAGCTCGGTGTTGCGCGCTCCCGTGATCGGGCGCGACGAAATCCGGCTCGCCGTCGACGCCGTCGGGACCTTTTACGTGTCGCAGGCGCCAACGTTCGTTCAAGTCGTCGGCTCGCGGCTTTTTCTCGAATACGAGGCCGTTCTGACGAGCGGCGAGACGTTGAGCGCGGTCGTGGTCGCCGATCGCAACGCCGACGGCTCGGTGCCGCGAGTCAGCGTGCGGATGAGCCCGCTTGGCGCCGTACTGACTCTCGCGACCCGTCTGCGGGAGTCGCTTTCGAAGCAGTTGCCGGAACACGTCTTCCTTTGAACCAGGCGCCCGCGCGCTCGTGGATGGAGTCGACACTTTCCCGGCACGCGGCTTTTGAAACAGGAGCTTGTCATGGATATCAAGAACGCTACCGTCTTCATCACCGGTGCCAATCGCGGCCTGGGCCTTGCTTTTGCGCGCGAGGCGCTTCGGCGCGGGGCGGCGAAGGTGTACGCGGGTATGCGCAACACGAGCGGTTTCGACGAGCCGGGCATCGTGCCGCTCAGGATCGATGTCACGGATCCGGCGTCGATCGCCGAGGCGGCGAAACAAGCGGCCGACACGACGCTACTGATCAACAACGCGGGCATTGCCGCGCTGATCGACGGGCCTTTGTCGGCCGACGTGGAAGCGCAGTCGGCCCGCCTGTTCGATACCAACTACCACGGCGTGGTGCGCGTCACACGGGCCTTCGAACAGATCCTGGCGGCCCGGCCGCATACCGCGATCATCAACGTGCTTTCCGACATCGTGTGGCTCCCGCGGCCCTATCTGACACCGTATGCGGCGTCGAAAGCCGCCGCCTGGAGCTACACGAACCAGCTTCGTTTTCACCTGCGCGAGCGTGGCATCCAGGTTCTCGGCCTGCACGTCGGGTTCGTGGACACCGATCTGACCAACGGCATCGACGTGCCCAAAGCCAGTCCCGAGGACGTCGTGCGACGGACCTACGACGCGCTCGCCGCCGGCAAGAGCGAGGTCATGGCCGACGAGGGGACAGCGGTGCTGAAGAGCACGCTCGCGGCCGAGATACCCGGCTACATCACGCCGCCGGCAGGGTTTTGAACACCGCAGTCGACACGGGCCGGATTCGGCGGCGAGCCGCGAGGTGCGCGGATCGTAGGCCAGCGCCGGTCGCTCCCGGCTATCATCGATAGCTACCACCGTACCTTCGCGCGACGCGCACGTAGCGTTCGCGCAATCAACCGAAATCAGGAGTGCAACCGATGTTGCCCGTGAACCAGCCGCTCGGCATCGATCAATGCAACTGCTTCGCCGTCAGGAAGGCGAGCAGGCAGATCTCCCGACTCTACGATAGCCATCTCGAGCCGTCGGGTCTGCGCATCACGCAATTCCTCACCCTGGCCGCCCTGCACGAAGTGGGAAGTACCCCCGTCAACGCCCTTGCCGAACGGCTCGATATCGAACGAACGGCGATGGGGAAAATGGTCGGCTTCCTGGAGCGCGACGGCTTCGTCACGATCAAGCCCTCGCCCACCGACGGCCGAAGCCGCCTTGTCGAACTCACCGAGGAGGGCCGGCGCCTGCACGAAAGAGCATCGCCACTCTGGCAGGCAGCGCAACGGGAGTTCGAGCGACTGAACGGTGCGGAGAATGTCACGGCGTGGCGAGAGCAGTTGAGAGGGGTGCTCGTCGGCGACGTGTCGATGGGATCGTCGCAAGATTGAGGCTTCCCGTCCGTCGCGCCCATGTCCATGTGTCGCCCGCATCGGGCATCCGGCTGTACGCAGTCGATCCCGGCTTTTCAGCGAAGGGCCTTCAAAGGCGGGGCATGCGGTTTGCATGACCGGTTGCCGGCTGTCCGCCGGCCGGGACGGCGTCGGCCGGCCAGCCCAGGCAAGCCGTCGCGATGCAGAACGCGTGCATTCGCGGCGCCGAGCTGCCGTTTCCGGCCGACCTGGCGCCTCGACGACGATCCCGCTACTTCACCGGCGTGAGAACCGGCGCGCCCTTGTTCTTGATCAGGAACACGACGAATTTCGCCGGCTTCGTACCGCTGGCGTTTCGTCCGACCGTGTGCACGTCGTCGGGACCTTCGTGGAACGTGTCGCCTGCATGGAGCGTGACCGTCTTGCCGCCGTTCAGGCCCATCACGATGCTGCCGTCGAGCACATAGACGAACGCGTGCGCGTCGTGGCGATGAACGGGGTCGACGCTGCCGGGCGGATAATCGACGACGATCATCTCCACTTCCTTGCCCGGATACTCGGGCAGCGGCTCCGTGGTCAGTTGCGTCACCTTGGCCTGCGGCGCGGCGGCAGCCGGCGGAACGGGCATCAGCAGCGACAGCGCAAGCGGTGCAAGCGCGAGCACGATGCGTTTCATGTCGTTACTCCAGGTTGGCCTTGTCGAGACCGAACATCTTGTCGAACGAGCCGGGCACCATCCGGAACGCGACGTTCAGCCGGTTCCAGCAGTTGATCGCACCGACGAGGACGGTGAGATCCGACAGTTCCTTCTCGGCAAAGTGGGCGCGCACGCGATCGTAGAGATCGTCCGGCACGCCGTGCGGCGAAAGCTGCGTCAGCGCTTCGGTCCATTCGAGCGCGGCACGTTCGCGCGGCGAGAACAGCGGCGACTCGCGCCAGATCGCGACGTGATGCGCGCGCAGTTCGCGCTCGCCGTGGATCCTGGCCATCTTGATGTGCATGTCGACGCAGAACGCGCAGCCGTTGAGCTGCGACGCGCGAATCTCGACGAGCTCGCGAACCGGCACTTCGATCGTCGTCTTCTGAAGCAGCCCGTCGAGTTCGACGAGCTTCTTCGTCAGCTCCGGCGATTGCTGAAAGTAGTTGATACGTTGCGTCATGATACGTTCTCCTGATTGCTGAAGCAGGGCTATCGGCGCTGCGCATGACCATTCATTGCGCGAGCGGCCTGGCAACCATCGTAATTGCAGGTCCCACGGGCCAGTAGTGCCGGGAAGGTGCGCACTCTATTGCCGCTTCGGAACCAATCGCGCGCCGGGTGTGGCGGCGCGCCGCCGACGTTCGTCAGTCCGACACCGCGACAACCCCGCGGATGCCCTGCCGTGCCATCTTCGTATAGGGACACAGGCGCTCCGTATCGCGGACCAGGCGTTCCGCAACCTGCCGGTCCACACCCGGCATGCGGATGGTGACGTTGGCGGCGAGCGCATATCCGCCGTCGACCGGATCGCGGCCGAACGATACTTCGACTGCGACGGTCGTGTCGCGGATGTCGATCCGCTCGCGTTGCGCGAGCAGGCTCAGCGCGCCGTGGAAGCACGCGGCGTAGCCGGCTGCGAGCAGTTGCTCGGGATTGGTGCCGCCGCCCGGGCCGCCGAGTTCGCGCGGCAGGCGCAGATCGAGGGCGAGACAGCCGTCGTCGGATCGCGCGACGCCCGATGCGCGGCCGTGTGCCGTCTTGCCGCCGGACACGGTGACCGTGGTCGTGTAGAGCGCGACGAATTCGTGTCCGCGGTATTTGTCGAGCAGTGTCGGTGACGGAGGCTGCAACCTCTCGTTCTCCATATCCCTCCCGGGTACCTGTATTGACCGACGCGCGGGTTCCGGGCCGTACGTATCGGCGCGGCGCTTGCCCGCAGGTCGTTCCCCATGACCGCCATCCGAAGGATGGTCGTCGCGCACTTGCATGCTAGGCAAAGACGCGTCGCCGGGCCAGATCGTCCCGGGATGCATGGTATTGCCCGCTTCGCACCAATGCGGCGAGAACGCCGCGTATCGGTTGCGTCGGCCGTTCCACCGGCTGCAGCGGTGCCGCCGATGGGGCAGACGCGAGCCGCCGACGCGCTACAGCGCAATGACCGTGCGGCTCGACGGATCGCCGGCGCGTTCGCCGAGCATCGCTTTCAGGTCGCGCTCGATCGTGCTGCACAGCGTGGAAATGGGCACGTCGTTCGCGCCGCCCTCGAACGGGTTCTCGGTGCTTTCGCCCACCTGCTCGAGCGAGGTGTACATCCACGAAATGGCGACGCTGCACGGCACGACGAGCCAGACCATGTTGCCGTGCATGAAGCCGCTCACGCCGTCGTTCAGCCGGTTGAATTCGTTCAGAAGACCGAACGGAAGCGACAGGCAAAAGAACCGGACGAACAGGGAGCTCACGGTCGCGTACTGGCGCGGATACGGAAAGTTCTTGAACCGTTCCGAGCGGGCCTGGAGATCGATGAAGTCGCCGATCGTCCTTTGAAGCTCCATATAAAAATTCGAATTCAGATGGCCGGCCATGTGAAGCGTCCTGAGCGACGTGCCCTGCAGGCTCAGCACGAACGTGGCGACGGAAGCGGAGGCCAGCGCCTGTTCCGTTTCGGCCGGGGACAGGTATTCCGGCAGCAATTCCCGGATGTCCTTTTCCCACTCCGGCACACGATAGAACCGGCGGTACTCCGCGTTGTAGCGTTTGCTCGTGCTTTCCCAGATCAGCGGGCGGCGCAGGTCGTAGCGCAGTGCGGTCAGCCAGGCAAGGTGCCGATAGACCAGCTTTCGGGCGCTCTCGTCGTCGCCGGCGAAGTCGCGCGCGAGCTGGCCCCAGCGGCGGCTCTTGCTCAGGATCTCGGTCCAGATTTCCAGCGCATCCATGGCGCGGTTGTAGGTCTGCACGTTCTTGAAGCCGACGATGAACGACGTCGCGGTGCCGAGCAGCGCCACGATCGTCAGCGGTATCGACAGCCATCTCACGGAGAAGAACTGATACAGCACGACCGGCACGGATCCGAAGACGAGCAGCTCGTAGATTTTCCAGCGCGTCCAGATCAGGAATTCCGAGAGCTTGTACGATTTCCCGAGATGCATGATTGGCCTCGTCGTCGAATCAGTCGACGACGGTCACGATGTTGACGGTGCCTTGCCGCGCCATCTTCGCGTACGGGCACAAGCGTTCCGCGGTACGCACCAGTTCTTCCGCGACGTTTCGATCGACGCCGGGCATCCGTACCCGGACGTCGACGAGCAACGCGTAGCCGCCGTCCATCGGATCGCGGCCGAACGAAACCTGCACCTCCACGGCGGTATCCGGCGTCTCCACTCCGGCGCGCGTCCCGAGCAGGTTGAGCGCGCCGTGGAAGCAGGCGGCGAAGCCCGCCGCGAACAGCTGCTCCGGATTGGTCCCGGTGCCGGGCCCGCCGCACTCGGTGGGCAGGCGCAGATCGACGGCGAGATTGCCGTCGTCCGAGCGGACCACGCCGGAGGCCCGGCCGTGGCCCGTCTCGCCGCCGGACACGGTGACGGTCGTGGTGTAAAGCGCTTGGAAATCCTGGCCGCGATACCGGTCGAGGAGCGAAAGCGGCGGGGCCTGCAGCGTGTTGTCATCCATGATGCGTGCTCGAATTCGGCAACGCGCGCCGACCGTCGGTCATTCGATCGTCGAAACGTGCCGCGAAGGGGGCAGGGCTGCCCGGGCAAAAAAGCGTCTTCAACGAATGACGGGCGCGGTCGATGGCATGAGGAATGCGGCAAGCGTCCGGTGCAGCCCGGCTCCGGGCTCGTCTGCGCGAGAAAGACGCTGCCATGCTAGCGGCGCGCCCAGGCGGGCGGTATGGCCGTTCCGTGCGATTGTCTGTTTCCCGTTCGACACCAATCGAACCCCCCATCCGGGATCGGCCACGCCTGTCGACGCGGCGCACGCCATCTCCGCAAGCCGCACGCCGCAAGCCGCACGCCGCGCGTCAGCCGCCGAGGCACGCAAGGAGCGTCCGTGCGTGACGGTGCGCTTCGTCCGCGTCGGCGACGTTCGCGAACCCGATGACGAGGCCGCGCGGCGTTTGCTGCGCATGGCTGTTCGTGTACCAGATCGACAGCGGCACGACCGCGAGCCCCGCGTCGCGCGCGCGTGCGGCGACGGCGACGTCGTCGACCGGCCCGTCGGGGCCGTCGGTGAACCGCACCGCGAACTGGATGCCGCCCACCGGCAGTTCGACGATCATCCGCTTGCCGAACACCTGTCGCAACGCGTTCACGATCAGCGTGCGGCGCTCGCCGTACAGCGTGCGCATGCGCTTCAGGTGCCGGGCGAAGTGCCCCTGTTCGATGAAATCCGCAAGGGCCGCCTGCAGGAGCGTCGGCGAGCCGGCGTTCATGCTGCAGGCCACGCGTTCGACGCGTTCCACCGCGCGTTCCGGCACGACCGCATACGCGAGCCGCAAGCCGGGATACATCGCCTTGCTGAAGGTGCTGCAATAAATCACGTGATCGCGCCGGTCGAGACTCTTCAGCGCCGGCAGCGGGCGGCCGAGATAGCGAAACTCGCTGTCGTAGTCGTCCTCGACGATCCAGCCCGACGTCTTTTCGGCCCAGTCCAGCAGCGCGATGCGCCGCGACAGCGACAGCGTATGGCCGAGCGGGCTCTGCTGCGACGGCGTCACGAGCGCGAAGCGCGCGTGCGCGTCCAGCTGCCGGCCGCGCTCGACGTCGATTCCGTCGGCGTCCACCGGCACCGGGACGAGTTCCACGCCGGTCTCGGACAGGAAGCTGCGTGCGAGCAGATAGCCGGGATCCTCGAACCACACACGGTCGTTCGGGCGCGCGAGGCTGCGCAGCACGAGTTCCAGCGTCGCGCGGTAGCCGCCGGTGACGAACACCTGTTCGGGCACGCAGGTGACGCCGCGCGACAGCCCGAGATAGGTGGCGATGTGCTCGCGCAGCGGCCGGTAGCCGGCCGGATTCGGGTAGCCCAGCAGCGCGCGGTCGGCGCTGCGCGCGCGCAGCGACACGAGCCGGTGCCATACCTTGCGCGGAAATGCGTCGAGCGCGGGCAGCCCGGGCTGCAGCGGGCGCGGCTCGCCGCTCAGCGCGACGGCGATCGGTTGCGCGCGCGGCGGCGGCGGGCTGTCGCGTGACATGCCCGGCGGCTGGGGCCGGCCGGCGTCCTCGGCGTGCCGGGCCGGATCGTCGGCACGCGAGGACGCCGCCCGCGTCACCGATTTCGGCAGCGACGGCGAGACGAACGTGCCGGCCGCGCCGCGCATCTGCAGATAGCCCTCGTCGACCAGGATCGTGTACGCCTGTTCGACGGTGCCGCGCGCGGTGTTCAGCTGCGTCGCGAGGCCGCGCAGCGCGGGCACGCGATCGCCGGGACGCAGGTGGCCCGCGGCGATCGCGGTTCTGAACCGCTCGCAGATCTGCAGATAGATCGGCAACCGATGCTGCCGGTCGATTTCGATGGTCAGGGTGGAGGGTTGCTCAGACATGACGGTCTCGCGGATGACGGGGACAGGCACGGCATGGATCAGTCCGATCGACGATTCTTGGCACTGCTGGATAGGACATGATTCTTCCACAATTGCGCCAAGCGATGGACGGTCATCGCCGCGTTCACCCGATCCGGCAGCCGTCACGCCCCGTCAGATTCCACTGCAATCCATTCGTCAGGAGATTTTGCGATGAAGATCGTCGTCATCGGCGGTTCGGGCCTGATCGGCTCGCGTGTCGTCACGCTGCTCGAGGAAGCCGGCCACCAGGCGCTCGCCGCATCGCCGCGCACCGGCGTCAATACCATCACCGGAGAAGGCCTGACCGATGCATTGACGGCCGCGGACGTCGTCGTGGACGTCGCGAATGCGCCGTCATGGGAGCCGCAGGCGGTGCTCGATTTCTTCCGCACGTCGGCCCGCAATCTCGGCAAGGCCGAAGTGGCCGCGGGCGTGCGCCATCACGTCGCGCTGTCGATCGTCGGCTGCGACCGCATGCCGGAGAACGGCTATTTCCTGGCCAAGGTCGCGCAGGAGCAGGCGATCGAGGCGGCGGGCGTGCCGTACACGATCGTGCGCGCGACGCAGTTCATGGAATTCATCGGCGGCATCGCGGATGCCGGCACGGAAGACGGCACCGTACGCATCGGCGACGGGCTGTTCCAGCCGATCGCCGCGGAGGACGTATCGGCCCTCGTCGCGCAGGCCGCGCTCGCCGGGCCGCAGAACGGCACGATCGAGATCGCGGGCCCGGATCGCGCGCCGTTCGCGGAAATCGTCGCGCGCTATCTGAAGTCGGTCGGCGATACACGCGCGGTGGTGACCGATCGCGACGCCCGCTATTTCGGCGGCCGCGTCGAGGCAACGTCGCTGGTGCCGCTCGGCGCGGCACGGCTCGGGCGCATCGGCCTCGACGCGTGGCTGGCGGGGCGCTGAATCGCGTTCGCACGCAGGCGGTCGGCCGGCGCATGCCGGCGACGCGCCGATCCGTATGAGCAGCATGCTTGGGGGCAGCGGAAATGAATCATTCGGAAACATCGGAGCACGGCGTTCGTCGCGACCTGGCCGGTCGCGCCGATGCGCTGTCGGCGAGCTTCGGTGCGAGCTATGCGGGCATCCTCGCGTTCGTTGCGGTGGCGAGCGAGGGGAGCTTCACGAAGGCCGCCGAACTGCTCGGCGTCGGGCGGCCGGCCGTGAGCCGCAACGTGCAGAAGCTGGAGGCGCAACTGAGTACGCGGCTGTTCCAGCGGACCACGCGCACGACCGAGCTGACGTGCGAGGGCCGGCGCTTCTTCGAGAACTGCCATCAGGGCGTCGCGCAGATCGTCGAAGCGATGAACGACATGCTGGAGTTGCGGCAGGGGCCGCCGCGCGGCCTCATCCGCATCAGCTCGGCCGCGGGGTTCGGCAGGAAGATCGTGGCGCCGCTGCTGGAAAAGTTCGCGGACGCCTATCCGGACATCATCGTCGATCTGCTGCTCGACGACCGGCCCGTCGACCTGGTGTCCGAGCGGATCGACGTGTCGTTCCGCAACGGGCGCATCGAGGACTCCAGCATCATCGCCCGGCAACTGATTCCGATGCAGATGGCGCTCTGCGCGGCGCCGTCGTATGTGGCGGCGCACGGGCTCCCGCAACGCATCGAGGACCTCGACCGCCATGAGTGCATCAATTTCCGGTTCGCGAGCGGGCGCCTGTTCGAATGGGAATTCAACGTGGACGGCCGCGTGCAGAAGTACCTGCCGACGGCGCGCCGCACGTTCAACGACGCCGATCTCGTGTTGCGCGCGGTGCTGAACGGATCGGGCATCGCGCAGATGGCCGGCTACCAGATCCGCGACCATCTCGCGTCGAACGAACTCGTCGTCGCGCTGGCGCAGCATGTGCCGCAGGATCGCGGCCACTACATCTGCTATCTGAGCCGGCAACACCTGCCGACACGCATCCGGATCTTCGTCGACTTCATGACCGAGCAGATCCGCGCGCTCGACCTGAACTGCATGACGCGGTTCAATCCGGAGATTCCGGTGGATGCGGCGGATGCGGCGCAGTGGCTGGCTGCCTGACGATTCGAGATGGCCGGATGCGCGCCCCGGCACGTCGACGCATCGCCGAATCGCGCCCCGCGCCTGCCCGTCGACCCGCCGCGCCGGCCTAGAACGAATACGCCAATGACGCGAACAGGCTGCGCGGCGCGCCAGGCGTGACCCACAGGCTGTTGTACGAGCTGACGTAGTACGTGCGGTTGAACAGGTTGTTCAGCACGACCGACGCGCGCAGGTGCTTGTTGACCTGCACGTAGCCGTTGAGCTGCACGGTCGCGTAGGCGGGCAGGTCGAAGCCGTCCTGCGTGTTCGCGGTGTTGCCCGCGCGGCGCCCGACGTAGACCACGCCCGCGCCCGCGCCGGCCTTGTCGACGAGCGGCAGCGCGGTTTCGTACATCAGCAGCGCGCTGCCGCTCAGGCGCGGAATGTCGACGAGGCGCGCGCCCGGCGTCAGGACGGTGTCGCGCGTGACCTGCGCGTCGACGTAGGCGAGGTTGACGATGCCGCGCAAGCCGTGGCCCAGTTCGCCGTTCCATTCGAATTCGACGCCGCGGCTGCGCACTTCGCCGGCCGCACGCGAGAACCCGGCATTCGCCGGATCGGCAGTCAGCACGTTGCGCTTGTTCACGTAGAACGCGGCGACGGTCGCGAGCCAGCGCGTGCCGGCCCACTTCACGCCGGCTTCGTAGCCGTGCCCCTTCTCGGGATCGAACGCGCGGCCGTTCGCGTCGGCGCCGTTGTTCGGCCGGAACGAGTACGCGGTGTTCGCATACAGCGACAGCGCGGCGCTTGCCTCGTACACGATGCCGAGCCGCGGGCTCAGCGCCGTTTGCAGCTGGCTCGTCGTCACGCCCTTCAGGCGATTCTCGACCGACTGGTGAAAGCGGTCCCAGCGCAGCCCGGCGAGCACTTTCCAGTGCGGCCCGAACGCGAGCGTGTCCTGCGCGTACAGGCCCTGGCCGTCGTCGCGCTCGAGCAGGTTCGTCGCGGTGCGCGGCACGGGCGCCGGCTGGCCGTACACCGGATCGAAGATGTCGATCGCATACGGCGCCGCGGCCGTCGGCGTCGAGCGCGCGACGAACTGGTCGTAGTTGAAGCGATACGCATCGACGCCCATCACGAACGCATGGTCGATGGCGCCCGTGCGGGCCTTGCCGGCCACTTCGACGCGCCCCTGCACGTCGTTCGAGTGAAACGCGACCTGCCGGTAGCGGCGCCACAGCGTTCGGCCATCCGGCTGCAGCGCGAACGCTTCGGACGAGCGGCCGGACAGGTCGGTGTCGCGCTGCGCGAAGCCGGCGTTGACCGACCAGTCGGCATCGAAGCGATGTTCGAGCGTGAACTGGTGCCCCGAGTTGCGCACGTCGTAGTCGCCGTCGCGCGGCTCGCCCAGGAACCGCGACGCCGGCACCGCACCGAGCTGGCCGCCGACCGCGACCACGCCGCGATCGAGCGGCGCGCGCTGGCGCGCGGTCTCGAATTCGTAGTGGAGCGTCGTGTCGGCGCCGATATCCCAGGTGAACGACGGCGCGAACAGGTAGCGCTTGCTCGACACCGTGTCGCGGAAGCTGCCGTTGTCCTCGTTCATCGCGACGAAGCGGTACGCGAGCGACTGCGTGACGGGGCCGGTCGAATCGAGCGTCTCGCGCAGCGCGCCGTAGCTGCCGGCCGACACGCCGATCGTGTTCGAGCGCTTGAACTGCGGCTGCTTCGTCGCGTAGCTGATGAGCCCGCCGGGGTCGCCGCGGCCGTACAGCGCGGACGCGGGGCCCTTGAGGACTTCCATGCGCTCGAGCGTCGCGGTGTCGCGCGGCACGCTGATGCCGCGATTCCACGAGAAGCCGTTGACGAGGTAGTCGGTGCCGGACGTGTTGCCGTCGCCGGCAAAGCCGCGCACCGCGTAGTTGTCCCACAGCCCGCCGAAGTTGTTCTGCCGCGCGACGCCGGCGACCCAGTCGTACAGGTCTTCGCCGCGGGTGGCGGCCACGGTCTGGATCAGTTTCGTATCGACGCTGCTGACCGCGAATGGGATCTCCATCACGTCCGCCTCGGTGCGCGTCGCGCTCGTCGAGTCGGGCGCGCGAAACGGTGCCTTCGTGCGCTGCGCCGAGATCTCGACGGCCGGAAGCACCAGCTCCTGCGCATTGGCGACGTTCAGCCCGACCGTGCCGACGGCGATGGCCATCGGTGCGGCCGCCCAGTTCTTTCTGCTCATACCCGTCCCTGAGAAATTGGTTCGCGTTCGGGCACCACGAGCCGCGTTGCGCCGGCATCCGTGTTCCAAACGGTACATTTGCGCGCCGGAATTTAATGCAAATGAGAGTTATTTTCAATCGTAAGTTTGCGGTTGTTGTGTCCGGGTTGAATCGCGCTGGGACGCCCATCGGCATGACTGGCGGATCGGCGCGCGGCGCAGCACCGTGCCGGCCTCGCGGCTGACGGCCGGCCTGCGATGGGGCGGTCCGACGGCTAGTCGGGGACGACCGCGGAATTCCGCGCTCGGCGCGGCCGTCGATCTGCTGAAACGCATCGGCGGCACGGCGCTCCTGTCCGAGACGCCGGAAATCCACGGCGCGGAGCATCGGCTGATCGCGCGCGCGGCTTCGCGCGACGAGGCCGGCCGTCTGGTCGACAGGTTTCAGGTGGGAGCGCTACGTCGCCGACGACGGCGGAGAAAGGAACGACAACCGTTTTCCTCACTGCGGGATTCGTCGACCGCATGACCGGGCAGGTCCGCGTACGCGAGCGGCGCTCGCATGACGCGGTTCAGTCCGGAAGTTCCGGCGATGGCGATGGCGGAGACGGCGGCACGGCCGGCGTGTCGCCGCAGCGCCACGCGCGTTCGTCCGCGATCCAGTCGCCGAACAACTGGATCTTCTGCTGCTGTTCGGACCCGCGCGGATACACGAAGTAATAGCCCATCCCCGTTGGCAACGATACGTTGAACGGCATCACGAGCCGGTGCGCGGCCACGCTCTCGTCAACCAGCGTCCTGTCGCCGATCGCGATGCCGTAACCGTCGATCGCCGCGTGTGTGGCGAGATCCAGCGTCTCGAAGCTCAACCCGCGCGTCGAGTCGACGTGCGGCGCGCCCGCATGGTCGAGCCACCGCTTCCAGTCGCGGTGATCGCGCGTCGGATGCAGCAGCGTGTGACGGAGCAGGTCGTCGAGACTCGCGAGCGGTTGCCGCTCCAGCAGGCTCGGCGCACAGACAGGCGTGAGCCGTTCCTCGAACAACGGGATCGCATGCATGTCGGGGCCGGCGCCGGGCGCGTAGATCACCGCGGCGTCGAACGGCTCCATGCGGAAATCGACGTGATGCTCCCAGGTGGTGGTGATCTGCACCTGGAGTTCGGGATGCTCGGCCTGGAACCGCATGATGCGCGGCAGCATCCACTGCATCATGCAGGTCGGCACCTTCAGCGCGAGTTCGGTGCGCCTGCGCGACAGGCGCATCGACACTTCCTCGATGCGCGCGAAGCTTTCGCGCACGGTCGGCAACAGGAGCTCGCCCTCGGCCGTCAGCGTCAGCCCCTTGGGCGTGCGCTTGAACAGCGGAAACTGATAGAAGCTTTCGAGCGCGAGGATTTGCCGGCTCACGGCGCCCTGCGTCAGGCACAGGTGCCCGGCGGCGCGCGTGAAGCTGCCGTGTCGCGCGACGACGTCGAAGACCTGCAGCGCATTGAGGGAAGGCAGTCGTTTCATCGGGAGCATCGGCATGGAACGGGCGGCGGCGCGGGATCGCTCAGTGCAGGATTTTCGCGAGGAAGTCCTTCGCGCGGTCCGACTTCGGATTCGAGAAGAAATCGTCCTTGCGGT
>NZ_QTQJ01000054.1:0-32185 GCF_003853795.1 Burkholderia sp. Bp8991
CCCCCCCCCCCCCCCCCCCCCCCCCCCCCCCCCCCCCCCCCCCCCCCCCCCCCCCCCCCCCCCCCCCCCCCCCCCCAAACCGTTAAAGACAGGTACTCTAGTGCGAACGCAATCTCTGCGACCTCTTTTCGCCTAGATTTTGCTCGCAAAGCGTTTATACGAAACCGTAGTTCGTCAATAGTCGTCGTCATGGTGTCATCGCGTTAGCGGGAATAGTCCGCCATAGATGTGGCACCAAGCATGGAATCATCTGAATAGCTCGATATGCGAAGATATAGAAACGCAATCAGTGAGTCATTCTGGAGGCTAGCTCGCTGTCAAGTGCGCTAGATATATTCGTTTCTGCCTTTACTGCGGCCAATGATTTTTCAGTAACAACAAAATCTGAATCAGGAAGTATTTTTACTTCAGGCATTCCTTTCGCATTTGCCAGCATTACCGCATATCCCTTGGTTTTGCCTTTTATCGGAAACCCAATTACCGTCAAATCCGTCTCAAGGGCTTTACGTAAAACAAAATAAGGATTTTCGTTTTCCTTATTTCTATATTGATATTCAATCGACTGGAGCACAGAGTATTCACGCTTGTTGATGGCTTCATTTTTCATGGCCCCTCCATCGCATCCGCAAAGAATAGCCGCTATAAACACCCAATACTTTTTAATCACATCAACCTCACGGCCTGTTAAAAACCGAGAAGATTTCTGGAATTTTCCCGCCTTTTGGAATGTCAATTATGGTCGCGGCATTTCTTTGAGCGATGACACCCGTATCTATTGGGAAAGGACTTGTCAATGGAACGAAAACGGATTTAACTCCACCGGCTTCAAGGGCGTTCTGAGTTCGCGTTGCACATGTGTCCCGCGCAGCCGCACTTGGACTTTTCGTTGGATCCGGCAGGGGAGTATTTCTGTACTCTTGAATCTTTTCTAACATTTCAGCCTCTTGCTGTGGCGTGGTTTTGATCGTGTATACGGTCGTATCTCGATACTTGGCTTGCTTCTCAAGATAATCAGTCACACTCCCCCCGAGTGGTGTACCCGTGCCATAGCTATAGACCCCCTGCCCCGAAAATCCGATTGCAACGTGGCCAAACGGATTGCTTAATATGCCTCGACCATGAATAACAACCGTATCCAGCCCCAGTGGATCGAGTGAAGTTAGCGGATTCCCGCCCGCGTAAAGATAAAGATTAAGGCCACCAGCGAAACCAAGCAGGTCTTTAGTTATATAGCGAGCACCATGCGGATCGTAGTACCGATGCCGGTTGTAGTGCAGCCCCGTCTCATGGTCATGGTACTGCCCCTGGAACCGGATCGGGTTACGCAATTCCACGCGCCCACCGGAGGCCTTGCGGATCACTTCCTTGACTGCGCCCCAAGCACGATACTCCGCGCTCCACGCAATCTCGCTATGCTCGTCCGTCAACTCCTGCGGCGTGCCCAGATGGTCGCACTGGTACCACGCCAGACTGTCGATGGCCGGCGCGGGCGGCGGCGATAGCCACAGCGGGTCTTCGTCCTGCCGGTAGTCGTCGCCGTACTCAGGCTGGTCGGGCAGTTCGATGGCATCCTGTCGCACCGCCTGCGCCACCGGCACGAAACTGCCCGGCTCGTAGACGTAATGCGTGGTGCGCGCACCGAAGCCGTCTTCGTCGGCGATCTTGCTCTCCCACGCCAGCGTATCGCCATCCCAGCCGTACAGCGTGAAGCCGCATTGCAGTTCGCGGTTGCGCTTGACGCGCTCGCCGCGGTTCCAGTGCGGCCCGGCCTCGCGGCGTTCCTCGTAGTGGGCCTTGCTGTGCTTTGTCAGGCGCCGGCCGAGGGCATCGTAGCTGTAGTCCGCCTGCAGTCGCTCGTCTTCGTAGTGCGTCAGGCGGTCGAACAGGTCCCAGGTGTAGCGGCTCTCCTTGCCCTGGTGCCAGCGCTTGCTCAGGTTGCCCCGCGCGTCGTACTGGTAGTGGGTGCCGGCGTACTGCTTGAGCAGGTTGTCCAGCGCCTTCGGACGCGGCATGTGCTGGCGCTGTGTTTCCCTTTCCGCCTCGGGGTCGATCAAGTTGCTGGCCGGATCGAACGCGAAGGTTTCGTGGCCGAGGCGGCTCTGTGCTTCCAGCAGCCGACCCACCGGATCGTAGCGGTAGGCAAGCTGGCCGCGCCGCGTGTCGTTGATGTCGGTGAGCTGGCCGCTGGCATCGTAGCGGTAGCGGCGCACCAGCAAGCGGCCGCCGCCAGCAGTCTGCGCGGCCGGCCCTTTGGCCTCGTGAGCGAGCACCTGTTCGCTGAGACGGCCCAGCGCGTCCCACTGCTGCGTCTGTAGCAGGCGGTTGCCCTGGGTGCGGAGGACTTCTCGGTGCAGGTCGTCGCGCTCGTAGCTGACCAGTTCGCGCTCGTCCAGTTGCAGGGCCAGCAGGTGGCCGCTGCCGTAGGTGAGCCAGCTTACGCGGTGCCCGTCCGGGCGCACAGTGGCGGTGCGCTGATTGAGCGCGTCGTATTCGTGCTGCCATACCGCCACCAGCGGCTTGCCCAGGCTGCGGTAATGCTGGTGCTCGCGCACCAGGTTGCCGGCTACGTCGTGGAACCATTGCAGGCGGCTGTCGGCGTTGGTCGCCAGCGCGAGGTTGCCGTTGAGGTCATACGCGAAGCGTTCCACCTGCCAGTCCCGCTCACTAGGTTCGGCATCGCCGGTTTGCAGCGCCGCGCGCCGCTCGGCAAGGCGGCCCATGGCGTCGAAGGTGTAGGCCGTGATGCGCTGCCCGTCCACGGCGCGTGCCAGCTTGCCGGTTTCTTCCTCGTACTCGTAGCGGGTGGTCGCGCCGTCGAAGCCGGTTTCGGCGAGCAGGCGACCCACCGGGTCGTAGTGGAACTCGGCATCGCGGCCGTTTTCGTTGCGCAACGCGGTGAGTTGGCCGAGCTTGTCCCACTGGTAGCCCAGGCGCTGGCCGGCCGCGTCCACTCGGCTGGCGAGCAGCCCGGCCTCGGTGTAGTCCCATTCGGTGCGCCGCCCCAGCGCGTCGATGTGGGTCAGCAGGCGCCCTTCGGCATCGCGCTCGAAGTGTTCTTCGCTGTTGTCCGGGTGGCGGATAGCGGCAAGCTGGCCCGCGTCGTAACGGTAGCGGGTGACCTGTCCCGCCGCGTCGGTGAACTGCACGAGCTGGCCGCGTTCGTCGTAGGTCCATGCGCTGGCCTTGGCGGAGCAGTCGACGTAGCGGGTAAGCTGGCCGTTGGCGTTGTACTCGAGTTGCTTGGTCTTGCCGTTAGCGTCGGTGATACCGATGGGCAAGCCCATCAGGTTGTACGCGTACTCGGTCTTGTTGCCCAGCGGGTCGATGGCCTCCGTGAGCCGGCCGCGCGTGTCGTAATCGCGCAGCCAGAGGCCGCCCTCGGCGTCGCTGATCTTGATGAGCTGGTCTTTCGTGTCCCACGCGTAGTGCACGGTGGTACCGTCCGCGCGGATGTGCTCCAGCAGGTTGCCGTTCTCGTCGTAGGCGTAGCGATCGTCGCTGCCGTCGGGACGGATGTGGTGGACGATGTTCTTGGCGTCGTCGCGGTGGAACCACTCGGAACGTTTGTCCGGATGGATGATGCGGTAGGTGTAGCCGAGCCTATCGTAGTAATGCCTTGTTTCCTGCCCGTGGGCATCAGTGACGTAGGTGAGGCGGATGTTTTCGTCCCACGCCAGACGCATCGCAAAGCTGCCGTCGTCGGCCCATTCGTGCACGGCGCGGGCATCGGGGCCTTCGCCCTGCCAGGCGAGGTTCATACCCCGGCCGGTACGGTCGGTGTAGCGGGTGATCAGGTGGCGCTGGTACTGGTAGGTCCAGACCTCGGCGTTCTCGTCCTGGGCCAAGGTGAGGTCGCCAGCCTCGTCGTAGCGATACAGGCTCAGGCGTCGCAGGGGCTCGTCCTCGCCCATCAGCCACAGGCCGATGATGCGTCCATGCGCGTCCACGTTGGTGCCCAGGTGGGTATGCGGCTGGCTCGGGTCGTCCTGGTAGGTGACGAGGTCGGAGAGCACCACGCGCTCGCCCACGCGGTGGTCGTAGCCGAGCAGCAGGCCAGCGCCGCCGCGCAGCTCGATCTGCACGAGCAGGAAACGCTCGCCGTGGCGCTGGTAGGTTTCGCGTTGCTCGTAGCCGCGGCACAGGACGAGCTGGTGGTCGCTTGCGCGCACGAGGAGGAGGTCTTCGATGCGATCCTCATGGAACTGCCCGACCTTGGGTAACGGGTAGTCATGGCTGCGGCCGTCGGCGCCGTGATAGCGCAGGCCGTCGCCTTGCACGTCGAAGCGTGTGGTGTACGGCGTGATCCAGCGCGCGCCCTGTTCACCCGCATCGTAGGCTCCCAAGTTGGAGCGGTAGGTGCGCGTCCAGGTAAGGGGGAACGGGCCCGGCAGGGCGAAGTCGGTGTGCGAGAGGGTTTCGGTGCCCGTGGCAAAGCTGATGCTGCTGCCGCTACCCGACGGTGCGCCGTTCTTGCACATACTGGGATCTTGCTCCGCGGGCCGCTCCTTGACCCGTACATCAAGGGACTCGCCGGGGACCTGGCGCCCAGCGATGCTGGTCGCGTCTGGCTTGATGCTGGCACTCTGCCCGGCGCCCGCTGTCCGGGCATCAAGCGAGCGGACCAATCCTGCTGCAACCCACCCCACGCAGCCTGCCTGCGTGGCCTTGCCTTGTTGCCGCACCTGCTTGCCCAATAATGCGGCGAACTGGCGCAATGCCTGGGCGTTGGTGCTGACCAGCGCCGGCGACTCAAGGGGCGAACTCTGTTCGAGAGGGGGACGGGCAGCCGCGTTGCTGCGAAGGAATTGATAGGCTGCGTCGTAGAGGTTGGAAAACGCAGCGGCTGGATCGCGCAGTTCGGTCGTTGCCGATGCGCTGGCCCCCAGGGTAGCCGGCGCAGAAGGCTTCGCCCGGGCCAGTGCCTCCAGGCCATTGGCAAGGTCCAATAGCAGGCTTTCGCCAAACGCCGCCGCCGCGTCTAGCAGACCGGGTAGCCTTAACTGCACCTGTCGCGCGAGGTTGTCCAGTTCCCCCTCGATACTGTTGTTCAGGTTGGCGGTCAGGGTACGCCGTGCCGCCTCGCCCACCAGCGCATTACCGCCCTGCAGGAGTTCCTGCCGCGCCAAGAACAGGGTGGGCCGCAACACCATACGGGCAGCGGCGGTACCCGGCTCGGGCATCAGGCCGATCAGGTTGAGGCTGACGCTCAACCAGTCAGAGGCATGAGGCTCGGGGTGGGTCGTAAGGGTGACGATATCGCCGAGCAGGTCGGCCAGGTTCAAGATGTTGAGGACTGCAGGAAAATTCCCAGCGACGGTGCGCAGGCGGTTCAAGTTCGCGCTGCCATGGCTGATTGCGCCAAGCCATTCGTCAAACGCTGAAATACTGAGGGCCACGTCGCCCAACTGAATCTGGTTGAGCGGCGCGACCGAGATTTGGCGCTCAAGGGATACGTCGGTGGACATGCTGGATGCTTGGCTTGCCATAGATGCTCCAAGTGGGCTGAGCACCTACGGTTGCTGCCGCCAGGGCACGGCTGGCAGCGGGCTCTCAGCAGATATATGGACGTCCGTGGGCGTACATGGACGCCCACGGAAGCAAGCCTAGGTATCTGCCGTTCCCATGTATATGGGACAGGTTCGAAAAACATAACGCTGTCCAACGGCACAGCAGCGTCAACATTCCTGTGCCAAGAAGCAAGCTCCGGAGCAGATGGAAAAAGGCCAGATGCAAAGACCAAGGGAAGGGGTTCAAGGGAGAGAAGCCCTACCCGAAAAGGTCAAGAGGCCTTGGCTACGGCCGTGAAACAACCAAGTTTGCGCAAGGTACAAGCGTGTCGATGGTATCGGACCATGCTTGCAACATCGCCTTGCGTTGTTCCGCGTATTCGGCCCGGTTGTAGAAACCGCGCACGCCACCAATGGTGTGATTGAGCGCCTTCTCTACGACGTCGGATGCCCAGCCCTTTTCATGGAGCAAGGTGGATGCCGTCCGGCGCAGGTCGTGGATGGTGAACGCTGGAATATCCTGCCCCCGCAGCGACACCTTTAGCGCCTGGTTGAGCGCGTTATGGGCGAACGGCTTCGTCTGTGTGCCACGTCCAGGCAAGACCCACCCGCTTGTGCCTGCGAGCACGAAGAGTTCGCGGAACAGCATTACCGCCTGCTTTGACAGATAGACGATGTGCGGCTTGCCCGTCTTCGAGTTCTCCTGGGGGATGTGCCACTCGGCCTCTTCGAGATGCACGTCCTTTTGCTTGGCCAACAGCAGCTCCGACTTGCGGACCAGCGTCATCAGGATGAGTTGCAGGCTGATCTTGAACTGACGGCGGACGTTCGACAGGTGTACAGCTTGGAGGAACTGCTTGACTTCCTCGGTGGGCAATGCACGTTCACGCGAGGCAGCTTTGTAGATATGCCGCATGGGCAGTGCCATGACTGGATTGGCCGAGATCAGCCCGCATGTCACCGCGTAATCCAGCATGCGTTTAAGCAGGCCGCGCACCTGGCCCGCCGCCGCGTCGAAACCCTGCTCCTTCTTGCGCCAGATAACCGACCGAACGTCTTCGGCCGTGAGTTCACATACCGGCTTCATGCCGATGTGCGGAAGAATGTCCTTGTCCAGATAGCGGCGCGGCATCGTGTTGTTCTTGCGGTCGCGCTGCTGGATCTCCTTGAAAAAACGCTCGGCGAATTGGCTCAGGGTGGTGTCTTCCGGGCCGGCCACCTTGGCGCGCTGTTTCTTCTGCGCGGGAGACTCGCCAATGGCCGCCATCTGCGATGCGCCGTCGCGCATGAGCCTGGCGTTCTTGAGGGTCAATGCCGGGTACTTGCCCAGCGTGAGCTTTTCGTACTTGCCGTTCAGCCGGTAGCGGTAGCGCCAGACCATCCCCCGGTTGGAAATACCTCCAGGTACAGGCCGCGATCGTCGCTAACGGTGTAGGTCTTGTCCCTGGGCTTGAGTGCCTTGAGGGCGGTGTCGGTGAGTGCCATCTTCTTCCTCCGTATGTCCAAGTAGAGGAAGGCCTGGGCCAAAACCGCTACTTGGACATAAACTTGGACATAAAAACAGACGGCTTTCAGTGTGCTTCAGCAGAGCTTGATGGGCAAGAAACCTAGTATTCATGCGGGTTTCAAGGGTTTCAGTGGACCTTGATGGAGCCCGGTGGAAGCGAGGTTATTTCCCAATACAAAACCTGCTGAAAATCACGCCCAGCAGATCATCCGAAGTGAACTCCCCGGTAATCGCATTGAGTTGCTCCTGCGCGAGCCGCAACTCCTCCGCAAACAGATCGAGCGATTGCGCGCGCTGCTCGGCGTGATCCGCCGCCTGCGCCAGATGCTCCTGCGCAGCCCGCAGCGCAATCAAGTGCCGCTCGCGCGCCAGATAGACGCCTTCCGCCCCCGCCTGCCACCCCGCGATCCGCAGCAGTTCCGCGCGCAACATGTCGATGCCGTCGCCGCGCTTGGCCGACAGATGCACCTCGGTCAGGTCGCCTTCGGCCGCCGGATGCTCGACGCACGCCGGCACGCCGGTGAGGTCCGTCTTGTTCAACACCCGCACCACCGGCACGCCATCCGGGAACCGCGCCGCGATCGTCTCGTCGTCCGCCGTCATCCCCGTGCGCGAATCGAGCAGATGCAGCACGACGTCCGCGCGCTCGATCTCGCTCCACGTGCGCGCAATCCCGATCCGCTCGACTTCGTCCTCCGTCTCGCGCAACCCGGCCGTATCGATGATGTGCAGCGGAATCCCTTCGACCTGGATCGTCTGCGCGACCTTGTCGCGCGTCGTGCCCGCGATCGGCGTAACGATCGCCAGCTCCGCGCCGGCGAGCGCATTCAGCAGCGACGACTTGCCGACGTTCGGCTGCCCCGCGAGCACGACCGACAACCCTTCGCGCAGCAGCGCGCCCTGCCGCGCGTCACCGAGCACGTGCGCCAGTTGCTCGCGGATCCTCGCGAGCTTGCCGCGCGCATCGGCCGCTTCCAGGAAGTCGATTTCCTCTTCCGGGAAATCGAGCGTCGCCTCGACCAGCATCCGCAGCGTGATCACATCCTCGACGAGCGCGTGGATCTGCCGCGAAAACGCGCCGTCGAGCGAGCGCCCGGCCGAGCGCGCCGCCGCTTCGGTACTCGCCTCGATCAGGTCGGCGACGGCCTCGGCCTGTGCGAGATCGAGCTTGTCGTTCAGAAACGCGCGCCGCGTGAATTCGCCCGGTTCCGCGAGCCGCAGCCCGAACGCGCGCCCCGCATCGAGGCAACGCTGCAGCAGCAGCTGCATCACGATCGGCCCGCCGTGCCCCTGCAACTCGAGCACGTGCTCGCCGGTGTACGAATGCGGCGCGGGGAAATACAGCGCGATTCCGCGGTCGAGCGGCGCGCCGTGCGCGTCGAGGAACGGCACGTAGCTCGCATGGCGCGGCGCGAGCCGCTGCCCGCACAACGCGTCGATCAGCGGCAGCGCGGCCGCCTCGCCGCCGCGCCCGAACGACACGCGGACGACGCCGATGCCCCCCCGGCCGGCAGCAGTGGCAATGGCGACGATCGGATCGGAATCGGTAGCGAGCATGGGAATCGGATGAATCGGGTGAACAGAACGTCAATGGTGCGCCCGCACAACAGTTCGGGCATCGGGACGCCGGCATTGTAGCCTGCCGGCCCGCACGCCACCGGACGCCTGATCGGCGTCGAACTTACCCGAATTTATCCCGACGGGGATAAGTCGAGTATCAATGCCGGACAATCACGTCCTGTCCATTTCGGACGAGTATGCCTTTCCGAACGGTCCGACACTGCGGCCCCAATTCCGCCGCACGGTCCACGGCAGGTTGGGATTCGTCCGTATAGGCTATGTTTAGCCCATATGGTTGTCTGAGACGTGTCGGTGGAATTGCACAATCACCCCCATGCCGACACCCGAAGAAAAAGCAGCGTTCTCGGAACGCCTGAAATTCGCCTTGCGGCGCAGCCCGGACAAGGTCACAGGCGCGACGGAACTCGCGAACCGGTTCAATCTGCGTCACCGCGGTGCGCAGCCGGTTTCGCCGCAAACCGCGCACAAATGGCTGACGGGCCGCACGATTCCGACGCCGGACAAACTCGAAACGCTCGCCGACTGGTTGCGCGTCGAACTGCATTGGCTGCATTACGGCCCGTCGCCGAGCGTGACCGAACACACGACGCCGCAACCGCTGCCGCGCGACGAGCGTTATCCGCCAACACCCGAGACGATCGAACTCGCGTCGAAGATCGAGGCGTTGCCGCCGCATCAGCGTTACCTCGTTCAGGAACTGATCGAGCAGTTCTACGGCGGCGACACGAAAATCGAAGCGAAGAAGGCCTGAACGGCAGCGGTCAACGCCCCCGCGCCGCCACCCGCCAGAAACAAAAAAGCCGCATGGATGAAACCATGCGGCTTTTTTACGTGCATCGCGGACGGCTGGCCGCCCGCGTGTGCCAAGGGCGTCAGGCCTTCTTGCCGCCGCCGAGCTTGCGCGTGATGTAGTACTGCTGCGCGATCGACAGCACGTTGTTCACGACGTAGTACAGCACCAGGCCGGCCGGGAAGAAGAAGAACATCACCGAGAACGCGATCGGCATGAACTTCATCATCTTCGCCTGGACCGGGTCCGGCGGCGTCGGGTTCAGGCTCGTCTGCACGAACATCGAGACGGCCATCAGCACCGGCAGGATGAAGAACGGGTCGCGCTGCGACAGGTCGTGAATCCACAGAATCCACGGCGCGCCGCGCATTTCGACCGACGCGAGCAGCACCCAGTACAGCGAGATGAACACCGGGATCTGGATCACGACCGGCAGGCAGCCGCCGAACGGATTGACCTTCTCGGTCTTGTACAGCTCCATCAGCGCGGCGTTCATCTTCTGCGGATCGCTCTTGAAGCGTTCGCGCAGCGCCTGCATGCGCGGCGTGATTTCCTTCATGCGCGCCATCGACTTGTAGCTGGCAGCCGACAGCGGGAAGAACACGGCCTTGATCAGCACCGTCAGCAGCACGATCGCCCAGCCCCAATTGCCGACGAAGCCGTGGATCTTCTCGAGCAGCCAGAACAGCGGCTTCGCGATGATCGTCACCCAGCCGTAGTCCTTCACGAGTTCCAGGCCCGGCGCGACGCCCTCGAGCATGCGCTCTTCTTCCGGACCGGCGAACAGGCGCGCCTGCACGTCGGCCGACTGGCCCGGTGCGATCGCGGCGACCGGCTGCTTCACGCCGACGCGGTACAGCGTCGGATCGATCTTTTCAGCGTAGATGTCGCGCTTCACGCCCTGCTGCGGAATCCAGGCCGACGCGAAGTAGTGCTGCACCATCGCGACCCAGCCGTTGTCGGCGGAGTTCACGAAGTCGGCCTTGTTCTTGTCGAGGTCGCTGAAGTTGATCTTCTGGAAGTGCTTCGCGTCCGTGTAGACCGCCGGCCCGAGGAACGTATGCGAGAACATCGGCGTTTCGACGGCCGTGTTGTCGCGCACCAGTTCCATGTAGACCGTCGGCGTGACCGGTGCCGTGCCGACGTTGTCGATCTTGGTATCGACGCCGATCACGTAGCTGCCGCGCGTGAACGTGTAGGTCTTCACGACCTTCACGCCGCCCTTCACCGGCGATTCGAACGACAGCTTCAGCGTGTTCTGGTCGCCCGTCAGCGACGTCGGGCCCGCGTTGACCTGCGTGTAGACGTCGTTGTGGTTCGGGAAGTCGCCGCCGAGCAGGCCCGAGCGCGCGAGATACGTGTGGCCAGCCGTATGGTCGAACAGCGTGATGTACAGGTCGGGCTGCTTGCCGTCGCCCTGCTTCTTCAGCGTCAGCTTCGCGAGCGTGCCGCCGCGCGTGTCGATTTCGCCGTCATACACGTCGGTCGAGAACTTCACGAGCTGCGCCTGCGCGGCCGGTGCCGTCGTCGACGGTGCGGTGCCTGCGGCTGCGGCAGGCGCGTCACCTGCGGTCGTCGTCGCGCCCGTGCCCGATGCACCGCCTGCAGCCGCGGGGGCTGTCTGCGTGGCGCTCGGGAAGAACATCGACGGGCGTCCATGGTCGCGCTGCCAGTTGTCGTACAGCATGACAGCTGACATGAAGAAGATCACCCATAGGACGGTGCGTTTGATATCCATGCGTTGTCTCAGAGTCGATGGGACCGCGCGTCGGCTTCGCCGCGAGCGCGAGTGTCGGAGTTGGGCGGCGGGACGAGGTCGATGCCGCCCGCGGAAAACGGATGGCATCGGCACACGCGCCTGACGGCGAGATACGTGCCGCGCGCGGCGCCATGATACTGGATTGCCTCGCGCGCGTAATCCGAACAGGAAGGATAAAAACGGCAACGGTTGCCGAGCATCGGGCTCACGGCAACCTTGTAGAAGCGCAGCAAGGCGATCAATACCGTTTCCATACCTTGGGCGGCGCCGTACGACGCCGCGTCAAAACCGGCCGGGCAGGCGCGAACGCCGCACCGGACACGGATGCGTCACTCGGACGCGGGCTTCGACGCCCGGCGGGCGATCTCCCGGACTGCCCTGTCGAGCAGTTCGCGGATCTCGGCCGCGCACATCGCCGCGAGCGGGGCGGAAGCCGCGCTCGGCAGCGCTTTCTTGTCGAAGCGCGTGTGCTGCCGCAGCAGCAGGTCGTAACCGGCGAATTCGGCCCGGCGCAGGCGAAACTGATCGCGCGCCAGCCGCTTCACGAGGTTACGTGTTACTGCACGCGGCGCATACTTCTTGCCGATGACGAGCCCCAGACGCGCGGGCTGACCGGTCGGCTTGCCGTAGATCACGAAGTGCGCGGAGCGCCGCCAGGGGCGCAAACGAAAAACGGATGAAAATTCATCCGTTTTCAGAAGTCGCGCAGCTTTCGGGAAGGCGGCTTTCGTCTGCGACGGATTCGCACCCGGCTCGACGGCACCTTCCGCAGGACTGCGGACGGCGGACACAGCGCGCAACCTGCCTTAGATGGCGAGGCGCTTGCGGCCCTTCGCGCGGCGAGCGTTGATGACCTTGCGGCCACCTGCCGTCTTCATGCGGACACGGAAGCCATGGGTGCGCTTGCGGCGCGTCACGGACGGTTGGTAAGTACGTTTCATGATGTTCTCACTTGTTCGAGAATGTCGAAATTCAGGGGACCGCGTGCCCTTAACCGGAGGCATTCGGGCGAACGCAATCGCCGGGAATACAGGATTGGTTTTCGCGGAACCCGCTATTTAAACCGTTTTTCTCTTGACGGTCAATACTTTAGGAGTCGCTCGCCTGTGCCGGCCCGCGCCGATCCGGCCCCGCGACCCACAATCCCGGCCTGTGGATAACTCGCGCTGTGGCCGCGTTTGGCGGTAGAATCTCGCCTTATCTCCAAGAATCCCGCACGCCGCCTCGGCCCGCGCCTGCCCCTCCAACACTGTGACGCAGGCGTCCGAGGCACGCTCGCACGACCGCTTCGGGCCTTGTTGCGCAACCGCGACAAGGGCGCCGGCGAGCCGCGCTGTGCACGCAAAAAACGACAGTTACTTGATGAACGATTTCTGGCAACACTGTTCCGCACTGCTGGAGCGCGAGCTGACGCCCCAGCAGTACGTGACGTGGATCAAACCCTTGGCCCCGGTGGCCTTCGATGCGTCGGCGAACACGCTGTCCATCGCCGCGCCGAACCGCTTCAAGCTGGACTGGGTCAAGAGCCAGTTTTCGGGACGGATCTCCGATCTGGCCCGAGATTTCTGGAATGCGCCGATCGAAGTTCAGTTCATCCTCGATCCGAAGGCAGGCATGCGTAGCGCCGCGGCCAGCGCCGCACCGGGCGCAGCCGCGCCGCGTGCGCCGCTCGCACCGAGCGGCCCGGCCGCCACGGTGGCCGCGATCGCCGCCAATCTGACCGCGAATGCATCGGCTGCGCCCAGTGCGCCGGCCGACGTGCCGATGACGCCGTCGGCGGCCGCCGCGCACCACCTGAACGCCGACGACGCCGACATCGACCTGCCGAGCCTGCCCGCGCACGAAGCGGCCGCCGGCCGCCGCACGTGGCGTCCGGGCCCCGGTGCGGCACCCGCGAACGGCGGCGAAGCCGATTCGATGTACGAGCGCTCGAAGCTGAACCCCGTGCTCACGTTCGACAACTTCGTGACCGGCAAGGCGAACCAGCTCGCGCGCGCCGCCGCGATCCAGGTCGCGGACAACCCGGGCATCTCGTACAACCCGCTGTTCCTGTACGGCGGCGTCGGCCTCGGCAAGACCCACCTGATCCACGCGATCGGCAACCAGCTGCTGCTCGACAAGGCCGGCGCGCGGATCCGCTACATCCATGCGGAACAGTACGTGTCCGACGTGGTGAAGGCGTACCAGCGCAAGGCGTTCGACGACTTCAAGCGCTACTACCACTCGCTCGACCTGCTGCTGATCGACGATATCCAGTTCTTCTCCGGCAAGTCGCGCACGCAAGAGGAATTCTTCTACGCGTTCGAGGCGCTGGTCGCGAACAAGGCGCAGGTGATCATCACCAGCGACACGTATCCGAAGGAAATCTCGGGCATCGACGATCGCCTGATCTCGCGCTTCGACTCGGGCCTCACCGTCGCGATCGAGCCGCCCGAGCTGGAAATGCGCGTCGCGATCCTGATGCGCAAGGCGCAGTCGGAAGGCGTGAACCTGTCGGAAGACGTCGCGTTCTTCGTCGCGAAGCACCTGCGCTCGAACGTGCGCGAGCTCGAAGGCGCGCTGCGCAAGATCCTCGCGTATTCGAAGTTCCACGGCCGCGAGATCTCGATCGAGCTGACCAAGGAAGCGCTGAAGGACCTGCTGACCGTGCAGAACCGGCAGATTTCGGTCGAGAATATCCAGAAGACCGTCGCCGACTTCTACAACATCAAGGTCGCCGACATGTATTCGAAGAAGCGCCCCGCGAACATCGCGCGGCCGCGGCAGATTGCGATGTACCTGGCGAAGGAACTCACGCAGAAGAGCCTGCCGGAGATCGGCGAGCTGTTCGGCGGGCGCGATCACACCACCGTGCTTCACGCGGTGCGCAAGATCGCCGACGAGCGCAGCAAGGACGCGCAGCTCAACCACGAGCTGCACGTGCTGGAACAGACGCTGAAGGGTTGAGCACGCACGGCGCGCTTGATAATTCGGCCTCCGCCCCAATTTAAGGGGGGCGGTTCGGTTTTGAGGCACAATACTGGTTTGACCGCCCCGGTGGTGGCGGGCCAAGAGCCCGGCTGGCGGGGCGCTGCGAGGCTGCTGCGCTGCAGGCCGTTACTCAACGAAGGAACTCTATGCAACTGGTCAAGACCGAACGAGACACACTCCTCAGGCCGCTGCAAACGGTCAGCGGCATCGTCGAACGCCGCCATACGTTGCCGATCCTCGCCAACCTGCTGATCACCAAGAACGGCCCGGACGTTTCATTCCTGTCGACCGACCTGGAGCTGCAGATCACCACGCGCGCCGATTTCGGCGTCGGCGGCGACCAGGTCGCGACCACCGTCGCCGCGCGCAAGCTGCTCGACATCCTGCGCGCGATGCCTGACGGCCAGGTCACGCTGTCGCTCGCCGACAAGCGCCTCACCGTTCAATCGGGCAAGAGCCGTTTCGCACTGCAGACGCTGGCGGCCGACGAGTTCCCGACCGTCGCGCAGGCGAAGGATTTCGGCGCCACGCTCACCGTCCCGCAGAAGTCGTTCCGCCAGCTGCTCGGCATGGTCCACTTCGCGATGGCGCAGCAGGACATCCGCTACTACCTGAACGGCATGCTGCTCGTCGTCGACGGCGACCAGCTGATGGCCGTGGCCACCGACGGCCACCGCCTCGCGTTCTCGTCGATGAAGCTCGAAGGCGGCACGTTCGGCCGCCAGGAAGTCATCGTGCCGCGCAAGACGATTCTCGAGCTGCAGCGCCTGCTCGAGGACATCGACGACACCGTCACCATCGACATCGCGCAAACCCAGGCCAAGTTCACGTTCGGCCAGGTCGAGCTCGTGTCGAAACTCGTCGAGGGCAAGTTCCCCGACTTCCAGCGCGTGATCCCGAAGGCGCACAAGAACACGTTCGAGATCGGCCGTGAAGAACTGCAGCGTTCGCTGCAGCGCGCGGCGATCCTGACCTCGGACAAGTTCAAGGGCGTGCGCTGCATCATCGCGCCGGGCCAGCTGAAGATCATGTCGACCAACGCCGATCAGGAAGAGGCGCAGGAAGAACTCGAAATCGCCTACCAGGGCGATACCGTCGACATCGGCTTCAACGTCACGTATCTGCTCGACGTGCTCGCGAACCTGAAGGTCGACACCGTGCAGGTGAGCCTCGGCGACGCCAGCTCGAGCGCGCTGATTACCGTGCCCGAGAACGACGAGTTCAAGTATGTCGTGATGCCGATGCGCATCTGACGCGCACGACATCGCGACACACACCAGGGGGCGGCAAGCCCCTTTGGCGTTTTTATGGCGAACCGACAACCCGTCCCTTTGGTGCCTTTTCGGCGCCTGGGGCGGGCCAGGAAACTGGAGCGGCCCGGCGATTTCTCGCTGAAACGCACCGCGCCGCCACCTGAGTGGCCTCGCAGAACCGGAAGATATCCATGAGTGAACAGCACAATTCGCAACCCGATAACAGCAGCTACGGCGCCTCGTCGATCCAGATCCTCGAAGGTCTGGAAGCGGTGCGCAAGCGCCCCGGGATGTACATCGGCGACACGTCTGACGGCACCGGTCTGCACCACCTCGTGTTCGAGGTGCTCGACAACTCGATCGACGAAGCGTTGGCCGGGTACTGCAACGACATCCACGTGACGATTCACGCCGACAACTCGATTTCCGTGACCGACAACGGCCGCGGGATTCCGACCGACGTGAAGATGAACGACAAGCACGAGCCGAAGCGCAGTGCCGCGGAAATCGTGATGACCGAGCTGCACGCCGGCGGCAAGTTCGACCAGAACAGCTACAAGGTGTCGGGCGGCCTGCACGGCGTGGGCGTGTCGTGCGTGAACGCGCTGTCGAGCTGGCTGCGCCTCACCGTGCGCCGGAACGGCAAGAAGCATTTCATGGAGTTCCATCGCGGCGTCGCGCAGGAGCGCGTGCTCGAGACGGTCGATGGCGTGGAAGTTTCGCCGATGCTGATCACCGGTGACACCGAGAACCGCGGCACCGAAGTGCATTTCATGGCCGATCCGACCATTTTCGGCACGGTCGAGTATCACTACGACATCCTCGCGAAGCGGATGCGTGAACTCTCGTTCCTGAACAACGGCGTGCGGATTCGTCTCACGGACCTGCGCTCGGGCAAGGAAGACGATTTCGCGTTCGCCGGCGGTGTGAAGGGCTTCGTCGAGTTCATCAACAAGACGAAGACCAACCTGCACCCGACGGTGTTCTTCGCCAACGGCGAGAAGGATGGCGTGGGCGTCGAAGTCGCGATGCAGTGGAACGACAGCTACAACGAAAACGTGCTGTGCTTCACGAACAACATTCCGCAGCGCGACGGCGGCACGCACCTGACCGGCCTGCGGGCCGCGATGACGCGCGTCATCAACAAGTACATCACCGACAACGAAATCGCGAAGAAGGCGAAGGTCGAGACGACCGGCGACGACATGCGCGAAGGGCTGTCGTGCGTGCTGTCCGTGAAGGTGCCGGAGCCGAAGTTCAGCTCGCAGACGAAGGACAAGCTGGTTTCTTCCGAGGTTCGTGCGCCGGTTGAGGAAGTTGTGGCGAAGGCGCTCGAAGAGTTCCTGCTGGAAACGCCGATCGACGCGAAGATCATTTGCGGGAAGATCGTCGAAGCTGCTCGGGCGCGGGATGCTGCTCGGAAGGCGCGTGAGATGACGCGACGCAAGGGTGTGCTCGACGGCGTCGGCCTGCCGGGCAAGCTCGCGGACTGTCAGGAGAAGGATCCGGCGAAGTGCGAAATCTACATCGTCGAGGGTGACTCGGCAGGTGGGTCGGCAAAGCAAGGGCGTGATCGCAAGTTCCAGGCGATCCTGCCGCTGCGCGGCAAGGTGCTGAACGTCGAAAAGGCACGCTACGACAAGCTGCTGTCGTCGGAGCAGATCGTCACGCTCGTGACCGCGCTTGGGTGCGGGATCGGCAAGGAAGACTACAACCTCGACAAGCTGCGCTATCACCGCATCATCATCATGACCGACGCGGACGTCGACGGTGCGCACATCCGGACGCTGCTGCTCACGTTCCTGTATCGCCAGATGCCGGACATGATCGAGCGCGGGTACGTGTATATCGCGCAGCCGCCGCTTTACAAGATCAAGGCGGGCAAGGACGAGCGGTATCTGAAGGACGACGTGGAGCTCAACGCGCATATGCTGCGGTTGGCGCTGCAAGGGTCGGAGCTGGTGCCGGGTGAGAATGCGGCGGCGATTTCGGGTGATGCGCTTGGGGAGTTGGCGCGGTCGTATCTGCTGTCGCAGAGCGTGATCGAGCGGTTGAGCCGGTTGTATGACCCAGCTGCGCTGGAAGCGGTCATGGACGGCGTGGTGATCGATCTCTCCACTGAGGCTTCGACCGAGGCTTCGGCGAAGGCTCTTCATGCTGCGTTGCATGACGAGGCTTTGAAGAACGAAGTTCGTGTCGTGCCTTCGTATGACCCGGTTCGCGAACAACGGTCGCTGCATGTCGAGCGGACGCATCACGGCAACGTGCGCGTTTCGGTCATCGACCAGGAATTCCAGCACACGGCGGATTATCAGCAGCTCGTGACCACCGCGAATACGTTCAAGGGGCTTATTGGGGAAGGTGCGGTCATCAAGCGCGGGGAGCGCAGCATGGCCGTGGCGGACTTCAAGAGCGCGATGAAGTGGCTGTTGGCGGATGCCGAGCGGAACGTTTCGAAGCAGCGGTATAAGGGGCTGGGGGAGATGAACCCCGAGCAGCTGTGGGAAACGACGATGGATCCGGCAGTGCGGCGTCTGCTGCGTGTTCAGATCGAAGACGCGATTGCTGCGGATGGGATCTTTACTACCCTCATGGGGGATGATGTCGAGCCGCGGCGGGCGTTTATCGAGTCGAATGCGTTGCGGGCGGGGAATATTGACGTTTGAAGGCGTTGCAGCAGGCGTAGGGCGCCAGAGTAAGCGCGACTGGCGCCACAGTTTTGCGACTGGGCGTCACAGTTGGTGCGACTGGCCTACATTGGTACTGAGCGCGGTTCCGGGCATTTTAGACGGGGGCTCTTAATCCGTAGGTCGAGTGTTCGAGTCACTCACGCCTCACCACCGAATTCTGCTGTAGGAAATAAAGCACTTGCGAGCGATCGCGGTGCTTTTTTTCGTCTATAGCCTGCGTGTGCAGGCATCAAAAACTGGCCTTTGCCGGAAATCTGCCGGAACGGAAGAATCCAGACCAAGCAATCTCAATCATTCGCATGGAGTCTGGAAATGGCCTACATCAGCCAGCGTGGTGCTTACTGGCGCGCTGAAGTCCGCCGACTCGGGTACCTGCGCTTGAAGCGGAGCCCAAATTTCCGGCGCTGACTGCCTGCCGCGGGCGCTCTCGCAGTTGAGATTGCGATTCCCGATGCTTGCCGTATAGTGTGCTCCACAACCAAACCATATCGGGGAGGGGCAGCCATGGCGACAGCAGCAGAACAACGAGCCGAAGAGCAGCAGGCTATCGAAGATGAACGTCGCTCATTCGAGCGCCGGCAGCGAGCGTTCTTGACTGTAACCAAGCAATTCGCACCATACGGCAACGGCACACCACTGGACGCCGACTTGCAAGAACTCGATGCAGCCGACGCCGACTGGAAAGCCAAGAACGCAATAGTAGAGCGAATCGCCGAAGAAATCCGCGATGGCAAACGTCGCTAACAGCTCTTGCTGACAGAACGACAATAATGAGCGACCTTGAACACTCGCGCGAGCTGCAAGAGAAATTTGAGCTTTACCTGCTCGCATTGATCTTCACGATCTTGGGGCTCGCTATTCAGACAGCAAAATTCGGCACCTACCGTGCGGCTGACGTTTCGCAAATCCTCGGCTGGGTTTCGCTCACGGTCTCAGGTGTATGCGGACTCTGGAGGATGGGGTGGATTCCCGTTGAGCTCAAGACTGGCGCGCAGCTACACGGCTTGCGCAAAGAGCGTCAAGAACTAGCAGAACACGCCGATCGGGGAATACAGCAGGTACAGATTGACGACCAACCGGAGCCCGCAGACGCTCACGAACTTATCACCACACGCGATGGCATCATTCAAAAGGGGCAATCCCGATTAGACGAAATTTAAAGGGCGATCCGCGTGAAATCCGCAATTCACAAGTGGACGTTCATACTCGGGCTAGTCCTACTCATCGTCGCCCGATCCTGGTTCCCAGTAGTTGGGCTTTTCAGTCGTCCAACGTTGCAGGCTTCGTGTGAACACACGACCCCAGCAAGGTAGCGTGAAAGGCGTCAAATCAAATGTATATGGCGGCAGTTTGTGAAAAAGCTGTTCGGCTGCCGCACCGGGGCATTGCGCACCGACTATGGGAGATCCATGCTCAGAGCAAACAGCATGGTTGGGTCATACAGTCGACCGATTTCTCCGATATAAGACTGAAAACCTTCCTTAAGGCTGTCCATGTTCGCATCACATCGGCTGCCCAAAATCGCACCAATTGCCCGATCGATATGCTTGTACGGACAAACGTTGGCGAGCAACCACGCATGCCCCTTACGAGAGAGACATGCACCCAACACCTGCTCAATTAGGATGATTCGCCCTGCGAATTTCTGACACGCGTCATTTTCCGCCAGTCCGCGCAGAGCCCTCTTGTCGCCGGTTAAAATCTTCGAGTTCGGCGAACTCAAAACCAAGCTAAGCAAGACAGCTTCGCCTTCGTCAATTTGTGGGATGGCCGCCAATTCCGCGAGCAAATCGGGATCGGGCATCCCGATTTGCGCCATTAACTCCAGATGGGCAGCGAGGGATGCGGCCGCATCAGTAGAGTGGAATTTCTTACCATCGGGCTTCTCAATACAGCGCTGGGTCCGATACCGCAGCGATGTGACCGTTGCCATTTCGCCCCAGGGATGCCCAATCAGCTCCGGCAAATGAGGCAGAACGTTCCAGTGAGCGAGCTTGCATAGAGCATCCACGTCAACGTAAAGCATTTGTCGGTCGCTCAACGTCTTAGCAAGCTTCAATGCCAGTGATCCGGCACACTAGGTCCTGCATGTCATCTGAAACACGATCGAGGTCGAGATTGCGCTGCAACGCAGTTTTCATAATCGCCTCGGCGTCGCTGTCTTCACTGAGATATCTCAATGCCGCCATCGACTCTGGCCACCTACGGCTCAGGAAGGCGTACCGCAGAACAAGATGGCCGCTCTCGATACCGAGATCACGAGCGGCCTCGCGCGACTTAACGGCAATTTCGACCGCCGAAGCCCAACTCGGCCACGCCGACACAATACGCTCGACGTCATCGCCGCCAAAGATTGACAGTGCGAAGCGGTCAGCCTCCTGCTCTTGGATATCCTTGGTTGATTCCGCCTCGTATTCGGAATGTTCCTGCAGCGAGACGTCAACGATCGACCCGGTTCGCTTCAGATGCCCCGAGGCGATGTGCCCAATTTCGTGCGCCACGATAAACGCCAACCAAGCTCGCGACGATTTCTTTTTGGATACGATGATGACCGGCCGGCCATCAATCACCATGACCGCGCCATCCATTTTCCGAACACCAACCGGCAGGTTCGGCAACGGTAAGACGGGAACCCCAAGGTTCCAGCATGCGTCGATCAGCGATGAAAGCCCAACAAGCCCGTTCCCAACCTCACGCGCCATAGCCGCAACGCCAGCGGCATCTGTAAATTGGGCGTTGTATGGCACCGGGAACGCAGCAACAACAGCGCGAGCGAGCGAAGACGCGATAGCTGTCGCCGCCTGCAACGACTCCGACGATACATCCACTCGATGCTTGTAGGCGACGGACCCTGCGGACGCGCGCTGACGGACCTGCCCCTCCATCAGGGCGGCCAGATCCAATCCAAGTCTACGACTTATCAGCACGCAGAGCTCAGCGATGCCGTCAGGACTCTTCTCGGCGTCGGTCGCCCACCAAACCGGCAACAGAGCACGCACCTGGGCCCGGGTAAGCCCAAACCCCTTCAGATTGTCGTAAATTGTCTTAGCGCTGACGTTGCTCATGCGTAACCTCCTCTTCCCTCGTTCGAGGTGCGCGTTACCGCCATGTCCAGAACCGGCTTCAGGGCTTGGATGAGAGGAGCAAGAATCTGCGCGCTGCGCAGTTCACCATCCCACAGTGACAGGATCGCTTGTTCAAGCAAAGCACGGCCAGTCTGGTCGATGCTTGCCGATGCCATTATAGCTTGACTATGCGCATTATGCTCGTTATGCCAACTATCGATATACCGCAAGACCCGCTCAGCCGTTACCGTAAGCGTCTTCCGTTCACCGTGCATAAACCGGCATAACGACGATTGCCCTACTTGAGCCTCGTTAGCAAGGGCAAGAACAGATATCTTTCGCGCACGACAAAAGGCCTCTATGCGCTCAACGGTAGGAGCGACATCGACGCTGGCGGGGGTTGCTTTTCTTGGCATAATCAGCATAATACCGCCATGCCCATTGCCATCGCAACACCCTCCACTTTGTTACCGATCACGGAAGCGGAAATCCGTGCTGCACTGCTCGCGCGACTGATGCGCAGGCGTTCGGCTCGCCAGCACGTTCAGGAAGAGTTCCGCATCGAGCGCGGTGGCGCCCGCATTGATGTTGCGGTTTTTGGCAAGGATATGGTGGGTTACGAGATCAAAAGTGACCTTGATACCTTCAGTCGCTTCTCAAATCAGATTCATGCTTACAACCGGGTGTTTGACCAGATTCATCTCGTCGTCGGGCCGACACACGTTACCGCTGCGTTAGAAGTCGTACCGAGTTGGTGGGGCGTACTAGTTGCAAGCCGCACCACGAAGGGCAAGGTGACACTGGAGTCCGTGCGTGCGGCTCAAATCAACCCGCGGCAGGACCCATTCAGTCTCGCCTCCCTTCTTTGGAAAGATGAGGCGATCGCGGCTATCGTGCAAAGCGATTCAATTCAATTGCCGAAATCGGCCTCGTCGCACGATCTGTGGGCACTGATCGCTTCTGCGTTGCCCCTTGAGACCATCAGATCCCTGGTCTCGACGACTCTCTGGCAACGTCAGGTCAAAGCATCGGCGGTAAGCACCATATGATGGTTGGTGGCGTCGCGCCGCCAAGTCCACGGTACGCCGTTCTTGTCGCTGCCGTTAGCATCCTTGAAATACTTGCCATCACCGTAGCTAAAGGGCTCACCCGAATACACCGGATCCATCGTCAACAGCTTGCAAAGACCCCGCAACTCTCCTCGCGGTGCGCCCTTGAAACCCTTTCCTTTGAACAAGCGCCAGAATCCATCGGCCGCGTAGCGTATCGCGATCGCCGGATTGACCGCTTTTGGGTCAAGGTCTTCCGGAAGAGGCTCCGGATTCGTCACGGTATAGTCGGCGTAGCGCAACGGCGCAAACGCAGGATCTTTTTTGACATTGCTCCATATATGCCACTCGACACGAGGAATGTCAGTAAATCCCGGCTTCTTTCCCGTCAGATTCACTGGAAACGATCCACCCGCAAGCGTTACGCTTGCGCAGCCCACGCTCAACGCGGCGTGCAGGTATGGCGTTACGTCTGCTACGCACGCGGCTGCCTGGCGATCTACCAGTGAATACTGGTCCATCATCAGGTGAATGCGGCGTTTCTTAACGATTTTCGCCAAGGTGTCGACGCCCGATTTTACCTGGGCTGCCGTAAATTGATCGGTCCGGAACCGCAGAATGACGGCATCATATGTGGCCAGCTCTTCTATTAGTGACGGCGTCAGACCAGGTAGTGTTTCGAGCCAGCTCGATCGAATTACCGGCACCACCTGGTGCTCAAGCTGCTTATCCAGTACGCGGCAGATCACTAGGAGCAGGTTAACCTGCTTCGCATAGCTAGACGATACGAAGCCCGTGTCGATACAGACCGGAACTTCGACTGGAACAGATTTCGCGATTTGCTCCGCAACCTCCTGGAGGTATGTTGGCAGTGCTTTGCGCAGTGCAGCAACCTCAGGCGCCACGCTAATAGGCTGCAACTCGAGCAACGGCGTCACTCCTTCCCACTGTTCATCCTTAAGATATCGCAGCGCGTCACGCTCACCCCGTTTCCACTTCAGTACCGGCATGTACTTCCAGTTCATCCCCATGGTTTTCCCCGAATCACATGTTGTTGATTAGAAACAGCGAAAGACTACCCTGCCCCAATCACACCTTTGTTTTCTGACTAATTGAAACCAGTGCGAATGGCGCACGCGTGCGCCACATACCGTATATTTTCTTGATCCACTACGCAAGATGCCAAAGCCACCGACCAAGATTGAGGAGGAGACTGCCCACCAGCAAGACAGTCAATAGCATTAAAACGTATCTAGCGGTGTCGAACAACCCGCACTTCATCTGTCCGAGGCATCCGTCGTCGGTTACCGATTTGCACCCAGGCGGCGGTGTGCAACATCGTCAATGTATCTCTCCCTTTCCAAGGTCGACGACCACGCCCCTCTCCGGTGGGTCAAACGGCGATTTCGCCGTAGTGGAACTTGACGCTAAGCCAGTACCCGCGCCGTCCCTCTCAAATCTACCTGCAAATGAAGCTTCCGCCGGCACGACCAGCCTCCGCGATTTCAAACAAAACGGCAGGACCCATAGCCGCAGTCCGACAATCGCAGAGAATTCGAAAACAGGCAGTGGTTCGTCGAAACAATCAGTCTTTGGAAAGATCAAGGCAACATCCCCTTCGCCATCCAAATAGCTGTGGCCATATGCTTGGAGCTGGTAGAAATCGCCCTGGGAGAGACCGTACTTGTCCTTGCCATTCGATCTTAAGCCATCCAACAACTTCCACTTGGTGTCGAGCACAAGCACATCGCGGCCAACATCGCGAACAAGCAGGTCCGGTTTGAGGCGAAACCAATCTTGGCCACAATGGCGAACCAGGTGACGGCTTCTGGCCTGGGTTTTCAGAAGCAGGGGACGGGTTAGTTGGTCAGCAAGATGCTTGGCAACAAAGGCCTCGAATAGTGCCTCCATAGGAAACAAAAGCGAAGGGGCATGATGTCCGCCGACTCCGGTCAAGGGCGATCTTTCATTGAGCACTAGGCGGGCCCAGGCCAGTGCATCGTCGTAGTAGCTCATCCCTCTGTCGAGCCGCACATGCTGGAAGTCACGATCTGGCTGAACTGAGGGCGGGATTTCGGCGAACACGAAACACAATTCGCGTGCCAATTGTTGGTTTGCTTTTGACGCCGACATGGCCAATACGCGACGCAGAGCTGCATGCAACAGTCGATTCTCCGCGCGGTTCGGAACGTACTCGTCGTGCTCAGTGAAAAAGCGATCTGCCCGGCAGAGGTTCTCTCGAAGATGTGATGCCACCAGCAGTTTTCCCCGGAGCGAGAACAAGTTGCCTTGTCGGCTCGAGTAATCGCTCCGAAGCCCGCGCTTAACGACCTGCTCCACGCTCAATAGGAATTCGCCGATGAACACCTCGAGCAACGGCATGTGGGTAGCTCTGACCTTGGCTCTGTCGGTTCGGATGTGGCGGAAGCCATTGAGACATTGAAGCATGTCGAGCAACAACCGTCGGGCGTCGGCAGCGCCACCGCCGATAGCCTTGCCGACCTTCGGCAGTACCTCAATCTGATATCCATCCGGAGCGCGGACAACGCCAACAAAGCTCGTCACCTGTATGGCTCGCCGCCCTCGCCGCCGGACCGGGCGCAGCCATGCTGCCCCGCCGTCGTCCGCGCGCAAGCTTTCTAGTTCCAGCCATCCGAACACATTTGCGGGAACGACGTGCAGCCCTTCTGCCTCCGCGACGTCTGTATCCTCTGCCACTAGAGCATCGAACTCGTAGATCGTGATGCCGTTCATGCGGTTTCTCGTGCCTCTACCGAAGGAGTGTCTGGTAGATGCCGATATAAGCGTCTGGGTTGGAAAAAGCTGCCTCCCGGACAGTGTAACGCCGCTTGGCGCTGTAAACGTCCAGACCGTGGTCGTTGCCGAACAACTGCGCCAGATCATCCTCGTGGTTTTGACTTTCAATGACAAACCGCTCGGGCTCCGGTTTTTGATTGTCCGCAAGCACGAGCTGAATTTTTCGCCAATCCTCGAAGAAGTACTCCTCCAGCAAGGGCAGGATGCGATTGCTGAATACTTGCTGCAACGCCACTAGTCGTTCGTCGCCGTCAGGCACTTGAGCTAACGGGGTGAAGTACGCGTGACCAATGCAATGATCTCGATCGTAGAGTGCTTCGACGCGCTGATTGATAGCCGCAAGCATCCGCGGGATGTCGATGACCTGCTCCCCAGTCGTCACGCGCAGACCATGCAACGGTGCGCCGGGCTCGTCGCGAGCATCCGGCATTACGGGTACGAATTCGAATCGGCGCCGCAGAGCCGTATCCAACAATGCTAAGGAGCGGTCTGCAGTGTTCATTGTGCCGATGATGTCGAGATTGGCGGGCACCGAAAAGCTCTCGCCAGAATATGGCAAGGTCACCGAAATGACGTTGTCTGCACCCTCTCGCTTATCAGGCTCGATCAAGGTGATCAATTCGCCGAATATCTTGCTGATATTGCCTCGGTTGATCTCGTCGATCACCATCGCAAATCGCTGCTCGGGCGCTGATCGGGCTCGGCGGCATAGATCTTTGAAGACCCCAGCACGGATTTCATATTCGATCTCTCCAGTCTCCGCCTCGCTGTTGAGGACCGGTCGGAGTCCCTCCACGAACTCCTCATAACCGTAGGATTGGTGGAAGGTAACAAAGCTATAGCGGCGAACGGCTCCTGACGTCGGCGAGCCGGCTCGGTAAGCCCTCACCGTTTCGATGAGATCTACGCAAGACTCTGCCCATTCGCCCGCAAACTGCCAGACCGAGTCCGACGCCTTGTCGAACACTGCGGGCGACAGTCGCAGCTTGCTATTAACGGTTTGTGATTCCTCGACCGTATGGTTCTGCAACGTACGCGACCGCCCGGCGTTCGGTATACGAGCCCTCATGCGCTGCCTGTCGCGTCGAGCGGACCACGCTGCCTCCCTCCGGGCAAGCTACCCCACGCCCGCCTGCGTCAAGACACTCCGTCAAACGACTATAGTTTTGGAGACGCGAAAAATGTTGCCGAAAACAAGCAAGAAGTTGCGCGACAACGAGACATCAAAGGTGGGAAGCGAATACCCACTCGTCATCGCCCTTGCGCTCAAAGGAGAAGTGGGAGGTTCACGGCGTGCGATAAAAACACTGACGCGGTGGACGGGCGCTAGCGAGCGCACCGTACAGAACTGGCTCTCTGCGGTTCGGGGACCAAGCGGCCCACATCTGGTAGCCCTGGCCAAACATTCGAATGCAGTTCACGAAGCGTATTTATCGCTCGCAGGACGAAACGAGGCATCCGCCTCGCAGATCGAAATGTCGATAGCGCTACTTCGTGAGGCGCTCGGTCTACTTGCCGGCAGTAGTTAGAGGCGGCGTTCATTCCAAGCCAGCACGGGCGCATTTGACCAGCCTCGCGATGCGCGGCCGACTGAGAGCTGGTGATGCTCTACAGCTATCGACGGGTCTTGTACACGCGCTTAAACACGACGCGATCGCCAAACATCTTCTGTATGAGCAGGCTAAGCCCGACAAACACCACTGCACCTGTAACCCAGCCGCCTACTGACATGGACTCGGGCAGATGCCGATGCGCTTGATAGCCCGCGAATGCGGCAGCAAGCAGTGCCGCGCCGAAAAGCCCTCTTGCCGGTCCATACTCAACTTCAGCCTGACACCCCGTGCAAACCGTCGCGCCGCGCGGAACCCCAGTGCGGCAGTGAGTACAAGTCATATTGCTCATTATTTTCACGATCTAGGCTATAAAACCACTCGACTGCAAAACGCAGTGAGCCCCTTTAAGCGCATAACGACATAAAGGTAAAATTCTTTAGACGAATTCGCAACGTCTCAACATACGAATTTTGGATCGCGCAATTTTTCCGATCAGCAGGCCGATTTTCGAAACAATGCGTCGTCAAGCTGCATGAGCTCAGGCAGTCGGTTCGAGGGTCGGCTGCTCTAAGGCAATCGTATCGACGACGGCCTGCAGTTCGCAAAGCAAATCCGCCTGTTGCGCTTGCAAGTACTGGCGCACCGACTCGTTCTCAAGCAGCCTCCCAAGATAGCCCTTTGCGAGCACGAGGTTGAGCACGTCCTGTCCATAAGTCTGCTCGACCACCTTGTACTGTCCCTGCAGATTGCTCATCTCCCGTTCCATCTTCGCCATTTGCTCTGGGCTCACGCCGGCAAGCTTCCTCGGTTTCTTCCCTTCGACCAGCCGAGAAGCCGGTGTCGCAACAAGTAACGCTTCCGCATAAGACACGGACAGGTTGTTCGCTGCCACCATCAGTTCGACGCACTCAACCTGCCGCGTCGGTTTCATCTTGCGTAGAGCTCGCGCGAGCTCCGGCGAAAACTGCCGGTCCTTCAGGAGTTCGGTCGCTTCAGCGCAAATCCCGTCCAGCAATGCCATCCTCTTGATGATCTGCGACACATCTACGGACAGTGCCTTCGCGAGTCGCTCCGGGGACACCCCTCGTTCAACTGCCCGGCGAATCATGAAATGCTCCTGGATAGTCGATAGTCGATTGACGCGGTTGTTGTACGTGTAGCTCTCATCGTCCGTAGCAACGAGGCACGACACGGTGTTGTACTGGAGCTCCTGCAACGCGATCAGTCGCAGATGGCCATCGAGCAGGACGTGGTTGCCCGACGCCTGGTCGACCGGCGTCACCGAAAGCGGCTCGATTAAGCCCACCTCTTCGATGGAGCTTCTGATCTGCTTGAACTTTCGCGAGTTCATCATGCCGGCAGGCGTGCGCCGTGATGGCAGGATGCTCGTGATCGGAACAGAGAGTGGTTCCGGAATGAACCCAAGTGCTACGCCGGTCATGCTGGACTCCCGCTCGGCCATACACGTTCTGCCAGATACTTCGGCAACGTCGCCAGTTCCTCAGCGCGCAGCAGGTTGACGAAGTTCTCATCCGCAAATAGCTGCCTGAGGGCGCCGACGACGAACAGCAACCGCTGCTGCGTAAACTCGGCCTTCCGCACCATCGTTTTCTGCCGCTCGACTTCATGCTGATACGTTCGAACGAGGCTCGATGTGGTCACGTCCATCACCTTGCGCGTCATGTTTCGATTCGCCGTGCGGCCGAGCGCTTTCCTCCGCTCGATGACGCGCCGAGCGTCCATCAGCTGGCGCCCACGCAATCTCCCCGATTCATATGCCTCCTGCAGTGCGGCCTGGATCGCCTCATCGTCGTCGCCGGCACCAACAATCGATAACGCTGCGTTCAGCGGGATTCGGCCTTTCTCCACCGCGATCACAAGTCGCTCCTCGCCCTGATGCAGCAGCGTCAGGATTCCCTGCACGTAGTGCTGTGTGAGGCCCGTCTTCTCGGCGATCGCCTTCGGGGCGTATCCGCGTTCCTGCAGTTCGCGTATGCCGGCGAGCAGTTCGAGCGGTCGGCACTGTCGTCTCGCGATGTTCTCCGTCAGGCTCATGATGAACGCGTCTTCGTCGCTCACGCTCACCACCAGCGCTGGTATCGTCGTTTCTCCGAGCGATCGGAACGCCTTCAGCCGCCCCTCGCCACACACGAGCAGATACTTCTCCACGCCACTTGCCGTTGCCCGTGGCGTGACCAGGATCGGTTTCTTCAGGCCGATCGTCTTGATGTTGCTGACGATTTCGTCGAAAACTCGACCATTGCGCTCGCGAGGATTGATCACCTCGATCTGGCTGATGGGGATCATCCGAACCTCACCGGGCTGTTCACGCTGAGTCATGCTCTTCTCCTCAGCCGAGCTCGCTGTGCCATACCGTATAAGTAGTCCAGCGTGTCGAAGCGATAACTCTCGAACTCGATCGGATTCCAGTCCGCGAGGCTGATACGAGGCTGCCAAAAATCGATGTGCGGCAGCAGGTAGTAGTCGAGCGCCGTCGAGTTGCTCTGGTCCAACCTGACTGCAACGGTGATATCCGGCAGCAGGCTCGTGTCGAACCGGATCTTCCAGCGGTTACGGCCGCTGTTGCGCACCTGACACCGTGACAGCACGATGCAGGCAGTGAACTCCCGATTCACGGTCAACAGGTCCGTCGCCGGATCACGCGATACCGATCCGCCGAGATCCGCGATCTTCTTTTCGGTCTCGGCAACGATCTCTGGGTGCAGTTGCCGAATGAAGCGATTCGTTTCGATATAACGATAGTCACGTCCTGGCGTGAAGCCAACCGTCTGATACGCACGAATCAAGCTACCGAAGCGATACACATACACCGAGGTGGACGGCATGCCCTCCGTTTCGTCGATCACAACGCCCGATAGAAAGCCTCTGCTTCGGTACAGGTTTCGCAGACGCTCGATAAGCTCCTCGCTCGAGTAGCGCCGGGCGCGCGCCCGCATGATGCCCTGCGCGGTATAGAACGTTTCGCTCGGCACGATGGGTTCGAACGCACCCTCCTTGCGTATCCACATCTCCGACGGATTCGTGACACGAGATTTCTTCAGCTTGAACGACACGCGGTTGTAGACGTTGTTGCCGATGTACTTTTCGTTGGTCAGCACCTCCCGAATCGTTGCCCGAGTCCAGGGTCGCCCAAGGTCCGTCTGAACGTTCATGCCGTTCAGGCGTGCGGCGATCTCGTGCTCATTGAGTGACTCATTGATGAACCAGCTGTAGATGAGGTTGACGATACGCACCTCACTATCCGGGCCCGGCATCAGAATAACGCGGTCCGTCTGCAGGCACTTGTGTTGGCCGCGTTGCAATTCCCCCTTCATGAGGCCATGCTCGTCGACTAGGATCCGGCGTAACGCATAGCCTGCCGGGCCGCCTTGCCGGAAACCCAACTCGATCAACCGGCATTGGCCAGCGAAGACCTTCGCTGACAACTCGCGGCTGTACTCACCGGCCATCGCGCGCTTCACGCCTTTGACGATCGTCGAAACTGGCGAGCCGTCGTTCTCGAACTGCTCGGCGCAATAGGCGACCTGGATGCCAGCGCGCCGGCAGATGTACTCGTAATAGGCACTTTCGTCTGCATCCTGGAATCGTCCCCAACGGCTTACGTCGTAGACGAGGATCACCTGGAAATCGGCCATGCCGGTTTCCACGTCCCGGATCAGCTGCTGCAGCGCTTGGCGCCCGTCGATTCGCAAACCACTTTTGCCCTCGTCGGCGTAGGTCCGCACGATCTCGAGATCGCGACGAGCAGCGTAGTCGCGAATGCGATCACGCTGATTCTCCGTCGAGTATTGCTGATGCTCCGTCGACATCCGAACGTATTCAGCAGCCCGCATCCTGCAGGCCTGCTCGTCAACGGATTCGCATGTGCAATCGAGGTCCACGATCCAGCTCCCACTGGCAACCGCCCCTCGCTGCGCCATCCCCGACATCAACTAGGGGATTTGTATCGGCGAACGCGTCGCGCCTTGCAATGACGTCGAATGCGAGCGAGTACACAGCCAAGGTAGCAGGCCATAGACCCTTGTCGTACACGTCATCTCTTTGCAATCACGCCGGAACGGGCCTGGGCTCAGATAGCACGGCGATGTGCACCGTCCACGCGTTCATCTTTGCAACGCCGGCCTCAACCGCGTTGCGCAGGATATAAAACCCAGATGCCAGCGGGCGATGGGCCGGCCACACGTCCATGTTTGCAACAGCACTAGCAGTGCGCCGCGCATTTCGTCGTCGCTGCATCGCGCAATTGCGATCGCGATAGGCCGGGTGCGTCTCGCGGTAGTGCCGCCAGTAGTCAGGATGTCGGGCCCGCCAGCTGGCCTGGGCGCGGATCTGATTCTCGCGATAGTCGGGATCGACTCGCATGCGCTGGTGCTGCCATGCACGCCGGCGAGCACGCTGGCACGCCTTGGCCGAGCAGAAGCGTTGATGCGGGATGTGTAAGAGCGGAGTGAAGGGTGTGCCGCAGGCGGCACAGATCCGATCCGATTTCATGGCCGTGCTCCACAGAGGAATCGCAGTGGGGCCGGCCGTGTTCGGGGCCAGGGTCAATTGAAGCCAGCTCGCGGGACGCGGCGTCCCACCCTCGCAGATTTTCCCGCTCTAGGAGCCGCTCTTGAGCTTTTTCTAGGCCTGGACCTTCCGAGGGTCGCACGAGCCGCTCATAGAGCTCACGGGTTATTGGGGTCGCACCCAAGCGCTACTACTTTGGCGTGGAAGTAGACCAGTCGCAACAACTCCGTCGTCTCGACAAAGTGCTTGTGGCGGGGTTCTTCGTAAGTCGTTGATTTTTAGTGTGCGGCGTCTCATCAACTAAGTCGCCCTACGGCAGGAGCCATAAGGTGAGATTTTGGGAGGCATCCGTTGAGACATTTATCGATGGGTGCGCTCCGATAGCTCAATGACGGCGTATGGCTAGCGCCAGAGCCGGGAGAATGAGGGCTGCGGCGGTTTAGGAAGCCTTCGTTCTCTCATTCGCGGCAACGATCATCTGTGCAATCCCGAGGCCGTTCGCTAAGTCACCCATACGACCCGCTGACCACAACCAACTCAGCATAGGAGTCGGAAATGGCTAACGCCAATCATAAGTCACGCCCCGTCGTAACGGAACGCTTCGTCAAGATTCAAGAGTCAGCACGCCATCACTCCTTGTCTAGAGTCCTCCGTGCCATCAGAGCACACCGGAAACTGAACACGACGTATTACCCGTGGATCAAATTGGCTGGAGTATGGCTTGAGGATGCGGGATTCGAGGCGGGAGAACGCGTCCGGATTACTGTCGAGCACCAGCGACTCATCATCACGCCGATGTGATCGTCGCATTGCCCATGGTGGGCGTCGCAAGTCACCATCCGTCTAGGTAGCTCGGTGCCCGATACTCCGCACCGTTAGTAACTGTGACAAGCGACGATTGTGCTGCAATCGCAGCGGGCCGGCCACTCAGGCCCGCTGCCATGTAGCCTTTCAGCGCGAGCTGCAACCCACGCCAGGCGCACCGCGCATTTCCGCCGCGCCAATGCAAAAACCCCCGCCTTTCGGGCGGGGGTTTCTGGCTTAGGGAGCCTGACGATTACCTACTTTCACACGGGAATCCGCACTATCATCGGCGTAGAGTCGTTTCACGGTC
>NZ_QTQJ01000055.1:0-23455 GCF_003853795.1 Burkholderia sp. Bp8991
TCAGGTGTGTAAGCGCAGTAATGCGTTCAGCTAACTGATACTAATTGCCCGTAAGGCTTGATCCTATAACAAGTCTGCCTTGTAGATCGGCGCCGTGTGAAAGCACTGGCCGCAAGATCCAGAGCGACAAGTTGGATTCTCGTGTGTGATACACACAACCTAAATTACTGCTTCTTCCAAGATTGGTCGCGTTGCGAAGCAACGTGACAACCCTCTTTGCCTGATGACCATAGCGAGTCGGTCCCACCCCTTCCCATCCCGAACAGGACCGTGAAACGACTCTACGCCGATGATAGTGCGGATTCCCGTGTGAAAGTAGGTAATCGTCAGGCTCCCTAAGCCAAAAACCCCCGCTCGAAAGGCGGGGGTTTTTGCATTTGCAGCGCAGAAAATGTGCAATCACCGCCGGACGTTGGCGTTGGCGTTGGCGTTGGCGGCGGCGGCGGCGGCGGCGGCGGCGGCGCAAGCAAGCAAGCAAGCAAGCAAGCAAGCAAGCAAGCAAGCAAGCAAGCAAGCAAGCAAGCAAGCAAGCAAGCAAGCAAGCTGGCTGGCTGGCTGGCTGGTCGGGCGGGACTTTCATGTACGCCGCCCGCCGTGTCGCGAATGGACGAGTGGCTCGACCCCGCTGCTGCCGGTAACGCCGCGGCCAGGGCGGCCAGTCTTGCACCGCTCGCAGCGCGAGAGTCTGATCGGCGCCGAATTGTTTGAGCAGATGGCGGCTCATTGACGCATCCTGCTCCTCATCATCGTTGACTGCATCGAACCCGCGCAGCGAGATCTACCACGTCTATCATCTCGGTTGCCACTGGCTTCGAGCTCCGTGCGGTTTCCATCCTGTGATGAACCGACCAGGGGCGCGGCAGGGGTCACCCTTGCGCGCAGCCGAAGGCTCCGTCAATCGCCGGGGTGCCGCCGATGGCCGCGTCATGCTCGAAGTGATCACGCCTCCGGTCGTTCTCTCGTTATTTACCTCCTCGAGCACATTGCACGGCAAGTCTAGCCATCGCAAATCGGAGTCCATTATCTCGGGCTATTAATTGGTGTATATCGGTTATCTCCGCCCAACGTCGTCGATTCTGTTTCGAGGTGCTGGTGTGTGATTGGCGCGTTTCAGGGCAAATCCACGGCTGCCTCGGCGACAGCGCGAGGCCGAGATCGCGCGCCCGTCGGCATATGCGTGACGACCGCAACCGCCATGAGGCCTTCCATCGGCGCGAAGGCGTCGCAGAGGCGAATTTCTTCGACGAGCGAATAGGCGGCGCCGCCGAAATAGTGGCGGCCTTCGCCCATCAATCCGAAATGCGTACCGTCCGCGTTGACGCCGGACGACCGCACCGTGCATGCAGTGCTTGGACTACACAGTGCCAAGCGCTCGATCGGGCGAATCGGCGGATCGTGCTGCTGCCATGGCTCCGGGTCGACATGAGCATCGCCGGGCAGTGAGTAGTCGATGTCGACGAACCCGCGTTGAATGTCGGCTTCCCTGCCGCCTGGTTCGTACGGGGCGACGTACAGGCGCCCCGGTCAAAGCCGATGCAGTTCCGCGCTTGACTGAACGAGGTTCCACTCGTATCCGCACGTCGGATGGCGCGTGTACAGCTCAGCCTCGCCGCGATAGGCCGCCCAGACATTCATGGTGGTCGGCTTGCACAAAGGACGGTTCGACACAATGCGCGCTGCACTGTTGAACGTTCGCAACGACGGCGACACGCAAGCGATGTGGCAGCAGGCGTGCGGGCGCAGATCGTCGCGCATCGGCGGCACCAAGACATCTAGGCAGGCCGAGCTGTTGGACCTTCTCGCAAGGTGCCAGCGTCGCTATCAGCCGCGATAACGTCGGTTGACGCTCGTTCGGCAACCACGCGTACGCGATCGCTTCCGGAGTCGTGACTCGCGGGCGTCGCCGCGTGCTGGTGGCCAACAAGCAGCCGGCGTCGACGGCCGGTTTTAAAGTCTCATGCGTCGCGCGAGCCGCGGCGCCTTTCGCACGTCTGGCGGTGTGGCGCCCGGAAAGCGTCGGCTCTCGGACTGCCGCGATCCTTCCCGTGCTGCACCACGCGTTGTCGATGTTGCCCGCATGTGCCACCGAGGAAGCAAAGACCAGTGCGAAGGCAAGAAGGACGACAGGGTATCGCGCGGAGGCAGGGAAACGGGAGAGCGGTCGGCATGATCGCGGAACACGGGATGGTACCGCGCGTGCCTTCCGTCAGTGGTGATGAGGGGGGGGCGAAGATGGCCCCTAGGTGCTTTCCGGGTTCGATTCCGGTGTCGCAACGGAGCAAGCGGGAACGGCGATGCCTTCCGTGGAATCCGGCTTCGGCACCCCGTTTGCCGGAAACCCTTGCGCGCAGAAGCCGGTTGCCCCGGGTTTGGCGGGGTGCTGATGTGTCGCCATTAATCAACCTACCCCCTGGGCTCGCGTCGGAAGCCTTGCAGATTCCTCCGGCATGGAAATTGCAAATTTTTTGCGTTTACCCGCTTGGCATTATGCGTGAGAGGTCGTATCATGGCGGTCTTTCGTTTTCAGCGAAGATGCAAATCGAAGCTGAAGACGGAGTCTGACGAAGATGTGGGCGCCGATCGGCGATCCTCTTGTGCTTGCCTCAGCCGGGTGAGCGCGGGTGTCGGGTGAGTCGCCAGGGTGCGCTGGAAGAGAATGAAAATAATCTTCCGGATGTGCTTGACAAGAGTGCGATGCACCCCCATAATCGTCAGTTCTCTACGGAGGGGTGCCCGAGTGGCTAAAGGGGGCAGACTGTAAATCTGTTGGCTTACGCCTACGTTGGTTCGAATCCAACCTCCTCCACCAGAACATCAGCGCAGAGAGCGGTAGGGAATCGTTAGTGGCCCGTGCGGGTGTAGCTCAATGGTAGAGCAGAAGCCTTCCAAGCTTACGACGAGGGTTCGATTCCCTTCACCCGCTCCAGTCCGTGTAGTTGAAGCGTAATACCGCCCATGTGGCTCAGTGGTAGAGCACTCCCTTGGTAAGGGAGAGGTCGGCAGTTCGATCCTGCCCATGGGCACCAGCAGTAAAAAGTCAGTGTCTGTTTGCGCGCGGCGCAACATGTGAAATTCCTTTCGGGAGTTGAAAATGGCCAAGGAAAAGTTTGAGCGGACCAAGCCGCACGTCAACGTTGGTACGATTGGTCACGTTGACCACGGCAAGACGACGCTGACGGCAGCGATCACGACGGTGCTGACGAAGAAGTTCGGCGGCGAAGCGAAGGCTTACGACCAGATCGACGCGGCACCGGAAGAAAAGGCGCGCGGTATCACGATCAACACGGCACACGTCGAGTACGAAACGGCTAACCGCCACTACGCACACGTCGACTGCCCGGGCCACGCTGACTATGTGAAGAACATGATCACGGGCGCGGCACAGATGGACGGCGCGATCCTGGTTTGCTCGGCAGCAGACGGCCCGATGCCGCAGACGCGTGAGCACATCCTGCTGGCACGTCAGGTTGGCGTTCCGTACATCATCGTGTTCCTGAACAAGTGCGACATGGTGGACGACGCTGAACTGCTCGAGCTGGTCGAGATGGAAGTTCGCGAACTCCTGTCGAAGTACGACTTCCCGGGCGACGACACGCCGATCGTGAAGGGTTCGGCCAAGCTGGCGCTGGAAGGCGACACGGGCGAGCTGGGCGAAGTGGCGATCATGAGCCTGGCCGACGCGCTGGACACGTACATCCCGACGCCGGAGCGTGCAGTTGACGGCGCGTTCCTGATGCCGGTGGAAGACGTGTTCTCGATCTCGGGCCGTGGTACGGTGGTGACGGGTCGTGTCGAGCGCGGCATCGTGAAGGTCGGCGAAGAAATCGAAATCGTCGGTATCAAGCCGACGGTGAAGACGACCTGCACGGGCGTTGAAATGTTCCGCAAGCTGCTGGACCAAGGTCAGGCAGGCGACAACGTCGGTATCCTGCTGCGCGGCACGAAGCGTGAAGACGTGGAGCGTGGCCAGGTTCTGGCGAAGCCGGGTTCGATCACGCCGCACACGCACTTCACGGCTGAAGTGTACGTGCTGAGCAAGGACGAAGGCGGCCGCCACACGCCGTTCTTCAACAACTACCGTCCGCAGTTCTACTTCCGTACGACGGACGTGACGGGCTCGATCGAGCTGCCGAAGGACAAGGAAATGGTGATGCCGGGCGACAACGTGTCGATCACGGTGAAGCTGATCGCTCCGATCGCGATGGAAGAAGGTCTGCGCTTCGCAATCCGCGAAGGCGGCCGTACCGTCGGCGCCGGCGTCGTCGCCAAGATCATCGAGTAAGCCAGTTATTCGTTGATCGACAGTTTTGGGGCTGGCAACAGCCAGCCCCAGCATGGTTTAGGGGTATAGCTCAACTGGCAGAGCGTCGGTCTCCAAAACCGAAGGTTGGGGGTTCGATTCCCTCTGCCCCTGCCAAAAATCGCCACGTGTCCCACGTGGCATTTGTTTTAAGGTGTTATGGCGAATCCATCCGTCGAAACTGTAAATACCTCCGGCGATAAGCTGATGCTGGCCCTGGGCGTATTGCTGGTCTTGGCCGGATTCGTGGGCTTCTTCTGGCTGGCCAACCAGCAGTGGTATGTCCGCGGTGCCGCATTGGCGGTAGGTATCATCGCCGGCGTGGCCGTCGGCCTGATGTCCGCACCTGGCAAGAGCCTCATCGCGTTTGCCAAGGATTCGTACAAGGAAGTCCGCAAGGTCGTTTGGCCCACCCGCAAGGAAGCAACGCAAACCACACTCGTCGTGTTCGGTTTCGTGCTCGTGATGGCGATTTTCCTCTGGTTGAGTGACAAATCGATCGAATGGGTGATTTTCTCGGCGATTCTGGGTTGGAAATGATATGAGCGATACTCCGGCATCCCCGAGCGGAAAGCGTTGGTACGTCGTGCACGCCTACTCCGGTATGGAGAAGAGCGTGCAGCGTGCGCTTCAAGAGCGCATCGAACGTGCTGGCATGCAGGATAAATTCGGTCAGATCCTGGTTCCGACCGAAGAAGTGGTCGAAGTCAAAGGTGGCCACAAGGCAGTAACCGAGCGTCGTTTCTTCCCCGGCTACGTGCTGGTGGAAATGGAAATGACGGACGAAACGTGGCACCTCGTGAAGAACACGGCGAAGGTCACGGGTTTCGTCGGCGGTGCGCGTAACCGCCCGACTCCGATTTCCCCGAAGGAAGTCGAAAAGATCATGTCGCAGATGCAGGAAGGCGTCGAGAAGCCGCGCCCGAAGACCCTGTTCGAAGTTGGCGAGATGGTGCGTGTCAAGGAAGGCCCGTTCACGGACTTCAACGGCACGGTCGAAGAAGTCAACTACGAAAAATCGCGCGTGCGTGTGTCGGTCACGATCTTTGGCCGATCCACTCCGGTCGAACTCGAGTTCGGCCAGGTCGAAAAAGTTTGATCCCGATTCGGTGGGCAGCCTCGGCTGCCCACCTTCGCGCTTACGGTCCGCGTTATGGCCGTTGAGGAGCGTCAGTAGCCAGCGGCGAACGCGCGTTATCACTCACCGAACGCCGTCTGGCGTTCCAACGAGGTTTACAAATGGCAAAGAAGATTGTCGGCTTTATCAAGCTGCAGATTCCTGCAGGTAAAGCCAACCCGTCGCCGCCGGTCGGTCCGGCACTGGGCCAGCGCGGCCTGAACATCATGGAGTTCTGCAAGGCGTTCAACGCGCAGACTCAAGGCATGGAGCCGGGTCTGCCGGTGCCGGTGGTCATCACGGCATACGCTGACAAGAGCTTCACGTTCGTGATGAAGACGCCGCCGGCAACCGTCCTGATCAAGAAGGCGGCGAAGGTGGACAAGGGCTCGAGCAAGCCGCACACCGACAAGGTCGGTTCGATCACGCGCGCTCAAGCCGAAGAAATCGCGAAGACCAAGATGCCGGACCTTACGGCAGCTGATCTGGACGCAGCCGTTCGCACCATCGCTGGTAGCGCACGCTCGATGGGCATCACTGTGGAGGGCGTGTAAATGGCTAAGATCTCCAAGCGCCGTCAGGCATTTGCCGCCAAGGTCGACCGTCAGAAGCTGTACGCGATCGAAGACGCACTGGCACTCGTGAAGGAATGCGCGAGCGCGAAGTTCAACGAATCGATCGACGTCGCAGTCCAGCTCGGCATCGATGCGAAGAAGTCGGACCAGGTCGTTCGTGGTTCGGTCGTTCTGCCGGCAGGTACGGGCAAGTCGGTTCGCGTTGCCGTGTTCGCGCAAGGCGAGAAGGCCGAGCAGGCTCGTGCAGCAGGCGCGGAAATCGTCGGTATGGAAGACTTGGCTGAGCAGATCAAGGCTGGCCAGATGGACTTCGACATCGTGATCGCTTCGCCGGACACGATGCGTATCGTCGGTACGCTCGGTCAGATCCTCGGCCCGCGCGGCCTGATGCCGAACCCGAAGGTTGGTACGGTCACGCCGGACGTCGCAACCGCCGTCAAGAACGCGAAGGCTGGTCAGGTGCAATTCCGTGTCGACAAGGCCGGTATCATCCACGCGACCATCGGCCGTGCATCGTTCGAATCGACTGCACTGCGTTCGAACCTGTCGGCGCTGATCGAAGCGCTGCAGAAGGCGAAGCCTGCAACGAGCAAGGGCGTCTACCTGCGCAAGATCGCACTGTCGAGCACGATGGGCGTCGGCGTGCGTGTCGACCAGGCTACGCTGGCAGCGTAAGAAGGTATTCGGGCCGCTTCGTTCGCGAAGCGGCTTACATGGGCTTTGGGCGGTTGTTCGTGCAGTTGGGCGGGCAACCGGTTATCAAAGACCGTTGGTGGGACGCAGCAGGCAGGCGTTCCCTTAATTCAAGCCAACGCAGATGGCGAACCCGAAAAAGTTTTGCAGTGGTGAAGCCGCAGGTCGTGAAGCGATTCACGGCGTGAGGTGGAAATACTCCTAACGAGGTCGGACGCCGTTGTTGAACGAGGTACGTGAGGTTTCGGCCATGCCGGCCGCGCCGAACGTATCGTTTCTGGAGGCTAACCGTGCCGCTTAATAGAGAAGACAAGCAAGCCGTCGTCGCTGAGGTTTCCGCGCAAGTCGCGAAGGCCCAGACCGTTGTGCTGGCTGAGTATCGTGGAATTGCGGTTGGCGATCTGACCAAGCTGCGCGCGAAAGCGCGTGAGCAACAGGTTTACCTGCGCGTGTTGAAGAACACGCTGGCGCGTCGCGCTGTTGAAGGTACCCCGTTTGCTCCGCTGGCAGAGCAGATGACTGGTCCGCTGATCTACGGCATCTCGGAAGATGCAATTGCCGCTGCTAAGGTCGTCAACGACTTCAGCAAGAGCAATGACAAGTTGGTCATCAAGGCTGGTTCGTTCGATGGCAAGGTGATGGACAAGGCTGGCGTGCAAGCGCTGGCAAGCATCCCGAGCCGTGAAGAACTGCTCTCGAAGCTGCTGTTCGTTATGCAATCGCCTGTTTCGGGCTTCGCGCGTGCCCTGGCCGCGCTCGCCGAGAAGAAGCAAGCGGAAGCTGCGTAAGCGAACGTGCATCAGCGTTACTGATCGCTGGCTGTATCCGAATTCAATTTAGGAGTATTTCAAATGGCAATCGCAAAAGAAGACATCCTGGCAGCAGTCGAAGGGATGACCGTTCTGGAACTGAACGAACTGGTCAAGGCGTTCGAAGAGAAGTTTGGCGTGTCGGCAGCTGCAGTGGCAGTCGCTGGCCCGGCAGGCGGCGGCGCTGCTGCTGCTGCAGAAGAGAAGACCGAATTCACGGTCGTTCTGGCTGAAGCAGGCAGCAACAAGGTTGCAGTCATCAAGGCAGTTCGCGAACTGACGGGCCTGGGCCTGAAGGAAGCGAAGGACGTCGTTGACGGCGCACCGAAGGCTGTCAAGGAAGGCGTCGACAAGGCTGCTGCTGAAGAAGCCAAGAAGAAGCTGGAAGAAGCAGGCGCGAAGGTCGAAGTCAAGTAAGTTTCGACGCGCTGTGCGAAGGCTGGCGGTATTTTCACCGCCGGCCTTTTTGTGCTTTGTGGGGACGTTATTCTGGCACTCATTCGGGAGCCCGAATAATCGGCCCCAGAAGCCAAAGAAAACCGCCGAATCGTTGTCAATGCATCGATTGGCGTTTCTCTTTGTCTTCTGAAGCGACTGCAGAAGGCAAGTTTGGTCGGGTAGCGGGCAACACAGGCATCCGCTGCCGTCAGCCAGCGGTTGGTAGCGGCCAACCACCAAGCTTCTCGGCTCGTTCAAGCCATCGGGCGGCCATCGGGTCTCAGTCGGTGAACACTCGGGTTTGAAACGTCCAGGTATCCCGCCTCGACAGCACCCGCCGTGATTCGGAGATCGTATGCAATATTCCTTCACCGAGAAGAAGCGCATTCGCAAGAGTTTCGCGAAGCGCCCCATCGTTCACCAAGTTCCGTTCTTGCTGGCCACCCAGCTTGAATCATTCAGCACGTTTCTGCAAGCCGATGTGCCTGGCGCGCAACGCAAGCCTGAAGGTTTGCAGGCCGCCTTCACATCGGTATTTCCCATTGTTTCGCACAACGGCTTCGCGCGCCTCGAGTTCGTGAGCTATGCGTTGTCCGCGCCGGCATTCAACATCAAGGAATGCCAGCAGCGAGGCCTGACGTACTGCTCCGCGCTGCGCGCGAAGGTCCGCCTCGTCATCCTCGACAAGGAATCGCCGAACAAGCCGGTCGTCAAGGAAGTGAAGGAGCAGGAAGTGTACATGGGCGAAATTCCGCTCATGACGCCGACGGGCTCGTTCGTCATCAACGGCACCGAGCGTGTCATCGTCTCGCAGCTGCACCGTTCGCCGGGCGTGTTCTTCGAACACGACAAGGGCAAGACGCACAGCTCGGGCAAGCTGCTGTTCTCGGCACGGATCATTCCGTACCGCGGCTCGTGGCTCGACTTCGAATTCGATCCGAAGGACATCCTGTACTTCCGCGTCGACCGTCGCCGCAAGATGCCGGTCACGATCCTGCTGAAGGCCATCGGCCTGACGCCGGAACAGATCCTCGCGAACTTCTTCGTGTTCGACAACTTCACGCTGATGGGCGAAGGCGCGCAACTCGAGTTCGTGCCCGAGCGCCTGCGTGGTGAAGTCGCGCGCTTCGACATCACGGATCGTGATGGCAAGGTCATCGTCCAGAAGGACAAGCGGATCAACGCGAAGCACATTCGCGATCTCGAAGCCGCGAAGACCAAGTTCATCTCGGTGCCGGAAGACTATCTGCTCGGCCGCGTGCTGGCGAAGAACGTCGTCGACGGCGACACCGGCGAAGTGATCGCGAGCGCGAACGACGAAGTCACGGAAAGCGTGCTCGAGAAGCTGCGCGAAGCGGACATCAAGGACATCCAGACGCTCTACACGAACGATCTGGACCAGGGTCCGTACATCTCGTCGACGCTGCGTGTCGACGAAACGACCGACAAGACGGCCGCGCGCATCGCGATCTACCGCATGATGCGTCCGGGCGAGCCGCCGACCGAAGAAGCGGTCGAGGCGCTGTTCAACCGTCTGTTCTACAGCGAAGAAGCGTACGACCTGTCGAAGGTCGGCCGCATGAAGTTCAACCGCCGCGTCGGCCGTGACGAGATCGTCGGCCCGATGACGCTGCAGGACGACGACATCCTCGCGACGATCAAGATCCTCGTCGAGCTGCGCAACGGCAAGGGCGAAGTGGACGACATCGACCACCTCGGCAACCGTCGCGTGCGTTGCGTCGGCGAACTGGCGGAAAACCAGTTCCGCGCGGGTCTCGTGCGTGTCGAGCGCGCGGTCAAGGAACGCCTCGGCCAGGCCGAAAGCGAAAACCTGATGCCGCACGACCTGATCAACTCGAAGCCGATTTCGTCGGCGATCCGCGAGTTCTTCGGTTCGTCGCAGCTGTCGCAGTTCATGGACCAGACCAACCCGCTGTCGGAAATCACGCACAAGCGCCGTGTTTCCGCACTGGGCCCGGGCGGTCTGACGCGCGAACGCGCAGGCTTCGAAGTGCGTGACGTGCACCCGACCCACTATGGCCGCGTGTGCCCGATCGAAACGCCGGAAGGTCCGAACATCGGTCTGATCAACTCGCTCGCACTGTACGCGCACCTGAACGAGTACGGCTTCCTCGAGACGCCGTACCGCAAGGTCGTGGACAGCAAGGTGACCGACCAGATCGACTACCTGTCGGCGATCGAGGAAGGCCGCTACATGATCGCGCAGGCGAACGCCGCGATCGACGAAAACGGCACGCTGATCGACGAACTCGTGTCGTCGCGTGAAGCCGGCGAAACGATGATGGTCACGCCGGACCGTATCCAGTACATGGACGTCGCGCCGTCGCAGATCGTGTCGGTTGCAGCTTCGCTGATCCCGTTCCTCGAGCACGACGATGCGAACCGTGCACTGATGGGTTCGAACATGCAGCGTCAGGCCGTGCCGTGTCTGCGTCCGGAAAAGCCGGTCGTCGGTACGGGCATCGAGCGCACCTGCGCGGTCGACTCGGGCACGACGGTCCAGGCGTTCCGCGGCGGCGTGGTCGACTACGTCGACGCAGGCCGTATCGTGATTCGCGTGAACGACGACGAAGCGGTCGCGGGTGAAGTCGGTGTCGACATCTACAACCTGATCAAGTACACGCGTTCGAACCAGAACACGAACATCAACCAGCGTCCGATCGTGAAGATGGGCGACAAGGTCTCGCGCGGCGATGTGCTGGCCGACGGCGCCTCGACGGACCTGGGCGAGCTCGCGCTCGGCCAGAACATGCTGATCGCGTTCATGCCGTGGAACGGCTACAACTTCGAAGACTCGATCCTGATCTCGGAGAAGGTCGTTGCGGACGATCGCTACACGTCGATCCACATCGAAGAGCTGAACGTCGTTGCACGCGACACGAAGCTCGGGCCGGAAGAAATCACGCGCGACATCTCGAACCTGGCGGAAGTCCAGCTCGGCCGTCTCGACGAATCGGGCATCGTGTACATCGGTGCTGAAGTCGAAGCAGGCGACGTGCTGGTCGGCAAGGTCACGCCGAAGGGCGAGACCCAGCTGACGCCGGAAGAGAAGCTGCTGCGCGCGATCTTCGGCGAGAAGGCTTCGGACGTGAAGGACACGTCGCTGCGCGTGCCGTCGGGCATGAGCGGCACCGTGATCGACGTCCAGGTGTTCACGCGTGAAGGCATCCAGCGCGACAAGCGCGCCCAACAGATCATCGACGACGAACTGAAGCGCTACCGTCTCGACCTGAACGACCAGCTGCGCATCGTGGAAGGCGACGCGTTCCAGCGTCTCGCACGCATGCTGGTGGGCAAGGTCGCGAACGGCGGTCCGAAGAAGCTCGCGAAGGGCACGAAGATCGACCAGGCTTACCTGGAAGACCTCGACCACTACCACTGGTTTGACATCCGCCTCGCGGACGACGAAGCAGCGGCATCGCTCGAAGCGATCAAGAACTCGATCGAAGAGAAGCGTCACCAGTTCGACCTCGCGTTCGAAGAGAAGCGCAAGAAGCTCACGCAAGGCGACGAACTGCCGCCGGGCGTGCTGAAGATGGTCAAGGTGTACCTCGCGGTCAAGCGTCGCCTGCAGCCTGGCGACAAGATGGCGGGCCGTCACGGTAACAAGGGTGTCGTGTCGAAGATCGTCCCGATCGAAGACATGCCGTACATGGCCGACGGCCGTCCGGCAGACGTCGTGCTGAACCCGCTGGGCGTTCCGTCGCGGATGAACGTGGGTCAGGTTCTGGAAGTGCACCTCGGCTGGGCCGCGAAGGGCCTCGGCTGGCGTATCGGCGAAATGCTGCAGCGTCAGGCGAAGATCGAGGAACTGCGCGTGTTCCTGACGAAGATCTACAACGAGTCGGGCCGCCAGGAAGACCTGGAAAGCTTCACCGACGACGAGATCCTCGAACTCGCGAAGAACCTGCGCGAAGGCGTGCCGTTTGCAACGCCGGTGTTCGACGGTGCGACCGAGGAAGAAATGGGCAAGATGCTCGACCTCGCGTTCCCGGACGACATCGCGGAACAGCTCGGCATGAACCCGTCGAAGAACCAGGTCCGCCTGTACGACGGCCGCACGGGTGAAATGTTCGAACGTCGCGTGACGCTCGGCTACATGCACTACCTGAAGCTGCACCACTTGGTCGACGACAAGATGCATGCACGTTCGACCGGCCCGTACTCGCTCGTCACGCAGCAGCCGCTGGGTGGTAAGGCGCAGTTCGGTGGCCAGCGTTTCGGTGAAATGGAAGTGTGGGCACTCGAAGCGTACGGCGCGTCCTACGTGCTGCAGGAAATGCTGACGGTGAAGTCGGACGACGTGACCGGCCGGACGAAGGTTTACGAGAACCTCGTCAAGGGCGATCACGTGATCGATGCTGGCATGCCGGAATCCTTCAACGTGCTCGTGAAGGAAATCCGCTCGCTCGGTATCGACATCGATCTCGACCGCAATTAATCGGACTACGGAGAGAAGGCAATGAAAGCTCTGCTCGATCTATTCAAGCAAGTCCAACAGGAAGAAGTTTTCGACGCGATCAAGATCGGTCTGGCCTCGCCGGACAAGATCCGTTCGTGGTCGTTCGGCGAAGTGAAGAAGCCGGAGACCATCAACTACCGTACGTTCAAGCCGGAACGCGATGGTCTGTTCTGCGCGAAGATCTTCGGGCCGATCAAGGACTACGAGTGCCTGTGCGGCAAGTACAAGCGCCTGAAGCACCGCGGCGTGATCTGCGAGAAGTGCGGCGTCGAAGTGACGCTGGCGAAGGTGCGTCGCGAACGGATGGGCCACATCGAGCTGGCCTCGCCGGTCGCGCACATCTGGTTCCTGAAGTCGCTGCCGTCGCGTCTGGGCATGGTGCTCGACATGACGCTGCGCGACATCGAACGCGTGCTGTACTTCGAAGCATACGTGGTGATCGAACCGGGCATGACGCCGCTGAAGGCGCGGCAGATCATGACCGAAGAGGATTACTACAACAAGGTCGAGGAATACGGCGACGAATTCCGTGCCGAGATGGGCGCGGAAGGCGTGCGTGAACTGCTGCGTGCGATCAACATCGACGAGCAGGTCGAGACGCTGCGCACCGAGCTGAAGAACACCGGCTCGGAAGCGAAGATCAAGAAGTACGCGAAGCGCCTGAAGGTCCTCGAGGCATTCCAGCGCTCGGGCATCAAGCCCGAGTGGATGATCCTCGAAGTGCTGCCGGTGCTGCCGCCGGAACTGCGTCCGCTCGTGCCGCTGGACGGCGGCCGTTTCGCGACGTCGGACCTGAACGACCTGTATCGCCGCGTGATCAACCGTAACAACCGGTTGAAGCGTCTGCTCGAGCTGAAGGCACCTGAAATCATCGTCCGCAACGAAAAGCGGATGCTGCAGGAAGCCGTCGACTCGCTGCTCGACAACGGTCGTCGCGGCAAGGCGATGACGGGCGCGAACAAGCGTCCGCTGAAGTCGCTCGCCGACATGATCAAGGGCAAGGGCGGTCGTTTCCGTCAGAACCTGCTGGGCAAGCGCGTCGACTACTCGGGCCGTTCGGTCATCGTGGTCGGCCCGACGCTGAAGCTGCACCAGTGCGGTCTGCCGAAGCTGATGGCGCTCGAGCTGTTCAAGCCGTTCATCTTCAACAAGCTGGAAGTGATGGGCGTCGCGACGACCATCAAGGCTGCGAAGAAGGAAGTCGAGAACCAGACGCCGGTGGTGTGGGACATCCTCGAAGAGGTGATCCGCGAGCACCCGGTGATGCTGAACCGTGCGCCGACGCTGCACCGTCTCGGTATCCAGGCGTTCGAGCCGGTGCTGATCGAAGGCAAGGCGATTCAGCTGCACCCGCTCGTCTGCGCGGCGTTCAACGCCGACTTCGACGGTGACCAGATGGCCGTTCACGTGCCGCTGTCGCTCGAAGCGCAGATGGAAGCGCGTACGCTGATGCTGGCGTCGAACAACGTGCTGTTCCCGGCCAACGGCGATCCGTCGATCGTGCCGTCGCAGGATATCGTGCTGGGTCTGTACTACGCGACCCGCGAAGCGATCAACGGCAAGGGCGAAGGCCTGTCGTTCACCGGCGTGTCGGAAGTGATCCGCGCGTACGAGAACAAGGAAGTCGAGCTGGCCTCGCGCGTCAACGTGCGGATCACCGAAATGGTCCGCAACGAGGACACGTCGGAAGGCGCGCCGGAATTCGTGCCGAAGATCTCGCTGTACGCGACGACCGTCGGTCGCGCGATCCTGTCGGAGATCCTGCCGCACGGCCTGCCGTTCTCGGTGCTGAACAAGCCGCTGAAGAAGAAGGAAATCTCGCGCCTGATCAACACCGCATTCCGCAAGTGCGGTCTGCGTGCGACGGTCGTGTTCGCCGACCAGCTGATGCAGTCGGGTTTCCGCCTCGCGACGCGTGCCGGCATTTCGATCTGCGTGGACGACATGCTCGTGCCGCCGCAGAAGGAAACGATCGTCGGCGACGCTGCGAAGAAGGTGAAGGAGTACGACCGCCAGTACATGTCGGGTCTCGTCACCGCGCAGGAACGCTACAACAACGTGGTCGACATCTGGTCGGCAACGTCGGAAGCGGTCGGCAAGGCGATGATGGAGCAGCTGTCGACGGAGCCGGTGACGGACCGCGACGGCAACGAGACGCGCCAGGAGTCGTTCAACTCGATCTACATGATGGCCGACTCGGGCGCCCGGGGTTCGGCGGTGCAGATTCGTCAGCTGGCCGGTATGCGAGGCCTGATGGCGAAGCCGGACGGCTCGATTATCGAGACGCCGATTACCGCGAACTTCCGCGAAGGCCTGAACGTGTTGCAGTACTTCATCTCGACCCACGGCGCACGTAAGGGTCTGGCTGATACGGCACTGAAGACCGCGAACTCGGGTTACCTGACGCGTCGTCTCGTCGACGTCACGCAGGATCTGGTGGTGGTCGAGGACGATTGCGGCACGTCGAACGGCGTCGCGATGAAGGCGCTGGTCGAAGGCGGTGAAGTCGTCGAGGCGCTGCGCGACCGTATCCTCGGCCGCGTTGCGGTCGCGGACGTCGTGAACCCGGAAACGCAGGAAACGCTGTACGAATCGGGCACGCTGCTCGACGAAACGGCGGTCGAGGAAATCGAACGCCTCGGCATCGACGAAGTGCGCGTGCGCACGCCGCTGACCTGCGAAACGCGTTACGGTCTGTGCGCGGCCTGCTACGGCCGTGACCTCGGCCGCGGCTCGCTCGTGAACGTCGGCGAAGCAGTCGGCGTGATCGCGGCACAGTCGATCGGTGAGCCGGGCACGCAGCTGACGATGCGTACGTTCCACATCGGTGGTGCGGCATCGCGTGCGGCAGTGGCGTCGTCGGTCGAAGCGAAGAGCAACGGTATCGTGCGTTTCACGGCGACGATGCGTTACGTCACCAACGCGAAGGGCGAGCAGATCGTCATTTCGCGTTCGGGCGAGGCGCTGATCACCGACGATTTCGGTCGCGAGCGCGAGCGTCACAAAGTGCCGTACGGCGCGACGCTGCTGCAACTCGACGGCGCGACGATCAAGGCCGGCACGCAGCTGGCGACGTGGGACCCGATGACGCGTCCGATCATCACCGAGTACGGTGGTACGGTGAAGTTCGAGAACGTCGAGGAAGGCGTGACCGTCGCGAAGCAGATCGACGACGTGACCGGCCTGTCGACGCTGGTCGTGATCGACGTGAAGCGTCGTGGTTCGCAAGCTTCGAAGAGCGTGCGTCCGCAGGTGAAACTGCTCGACGCGAACGGCGACGAAGTGAAGATCCCGGGCACGGAGCACGCAGTGCAGATCGGCTTCCAGGTCGGCGCACTGATCACCGTGAAGGACGGCCAGCAAGTGCAGGTGGGTGAAGTGCTTGCACGTATCCCGACCGAAGCGCAGAAGACGCGTGACATTACCGGCGGTCTGCCGCGGGTGGCGGAACTGTTCGAAGCGCGTTCGCCGAAGGACGCCGGCATTCTCGCGGAAGTCACCGGTACGACGTCGTTCGGCAAGGACACGAAGGGCAAGCAGCGTCTCGTCATCACGGACCTCGAAGGCAATCAGCACGAGTTCCTGATCGCGAAGGAAAAGCAGGTCCTGGTCCACGATGCTCAGGTCGTCAACAAGGGCGAAATGATCGTGGACGGCCCGGCCGATCCGCACGACATCCTGCGTCTGCAGGGTATCGAGGCGCTGTCGCGCTACATCGTCGACGAAGTGCAGGACGTGTATCGTCTGCAGGGCGTGAAGATCAACGACAAGCACATCGAGGTGATCGTTCGCCAGATGCTGCGTCGTGTGCAGATCACCGACAACGGTGATACGCGCTTCATCCCGGGCGAACAGGTCGAGCGTTCCGACATGCTGGACGAGAACGATCGCATGATCGCCGAGGGCAAGCGCCCGGCTTCGTACGACAACGTGCTCCTCGGTATCACGAAGGCGTCGCTGTCGACCGACTCGTTCATCTCTGCGGCATCGTTCCAGGAAACGACCCGCGTGCTGACCGAAGCGGCGATCATGGGCAAGCGCGACGATCTGCGCGGCCTGAAGGAAAACGTGATCGTCGGCCGTCTGATCCCGGCCGGTACGGGTCTCGCGTTCCACAAGGCACGCAAGGCGAAGGAGATGTCCGACCGCGAGCGTTTCGACCAGATCGCAGCGGAAGAGGCATTCGACTTCGGTACGCCGAGCGCGCCGGCGGAAGAGCCGCAACACCCGGCAGCCGAATAAGCGCGGGCGGCGCGAGCCGCCTCACGCTGCCGTATTCGCTGTCATCGAAACCGCCCGGTCCGCCGGGCGGTTTTTTTTATCCGTCGTTCACGTGCATGACGGGCTTGCCGCACGGTCGCGCAGGCCCGTCATGCGCGCGCTCGAACCCTGTCCGATCGGCCAACGTTGCACGATTCGCCGCGCGCTGCGCGAGCGGGTTGTTAAAATTGCGGTCATCCTTCCGCCGTCCTCGTTCTCACTCATGTCCCGCGCCCTCGAAATCCTCGACGAAGTTTTTGGTTATTCCGCCTTTCGCGGCCAGCAGGGCGAGATCGTCGAACACGTCGCCGGCGGCGGCGATTGCCTCGTGCTGATGCCGACGGGCGGCGGCAAGTCGCTGTGCTACCAGATCCCGGCGCTGCTGCGCCGCGAGGCCGGGCAGGGCGCGGGCATCGTGGTGTCGCCGCTGATCGCGCTGATGCAGGACCAGGTCGCCGCGCTGAGCGAAGTCGGCGTGCGCGCGGCCTACCTGAACTCGACACTGTCGGGCGCCGAGGCCGCGGCGACCGAGCGCGCGTTGCGCGAGGGCGAGATCGACCTGCTGTACGTCGCGCCCGAGCGGCTGATGACGGGTCGCTTCCTCGACCTGCTCGAGCGCGCGAAGATCGGCCTGTTCGCGATCGACGAGGCGCACTGCGTGTCGCAGTGGGGTCATGACTTCCGTCCCGAATACATCCAGCTGTCGGTGCTGCACGAACGCTTCCCGTCGGTGCCGCGCATCGCGCTGACCGCCACTGCCGACGCGATCACGCGCGACGAGATCATCCATCGCCTCGCGCTCGACGACGCGCGCGTGTTCGTGTCGAGCTTCGACCGTCCGAACATCCGTTACCGTATCGTCGAGAAGGACAACGCGCGTTCGCAGCTGCTCGACTTCATCCGCGCGGAACACACGAACGCGGACGGCACGACCGACGCGGGCGTCGTCTACTGCCTGTCGCGCCGCAAGGTCGAGGAAACGGCCGAATGGCTGAAGGCCCAGGGCGTGCGCGCGCTGCCGTATCACGCGGGGATGGAGTTCGAGGTACGGCAGAAGCACCAGGAAATGTTCCAGCGCGAGGAAGGCATCGTAATGTGCGCGACGATCGCGTTCGGCATGGGCATCGACAAGCCGGATGTGCGCTTTGTCGCGCACCTCGATTTGCCGAAGAGCGTCGAGGGCTACTACCAGGAAACCGGCCGTGCGGGCCGCGACGGGATGCCGGCGAACGCGTGGATGGCGTACGGGCTCGGTGACGTCGTCCAGCAGCGCAAGATGATCGACGAGTCCGATGCGGACGACGCGCACAAGCGCGTGCAGACGTCGAAGCTCGACGCGTTGCTCGGGTTGTGCGAGACGATCTCGTGCCGGCGCGTGCGGCTCCTGAACTACTTCGGCGAGGCGAGCCAGCCGTGCGGCAACTGCGACACGTGCCTCGAACCGCCCGATTCATGGGACGCGACGCGCGAGGCGCAGATGGCGCTGTCATGCGTATTCCGCGCGCAGCGCGCGAGCGGCTTCAATTTCGGCTCGAGCCATCTGATCGAGATCCTGCGCGGCGGCCGCACGGAGAAAGTGTTGCAGCGCGGCCACGATCAGCTCAGCACGTTCGGGATCGGCGCATCGCTGTCCGAACCCGAGTGGCGCGCGATTTTCCGGCAACTCGTCGCGTACGGCTATCTCGCGGTCGACCATGGCGGCTTCGGCGCGCTGATGCTGACCGAGGCCGCGAAGCCGGTGCTGAAGAACGAGGAGAAGGTCACGCTGCGCCGCTACGTGAAGCCGCAGCGCACGCGCCAGTCGTCGAGCCGCAGCGGCACGCGCGTCGACCCGACGGCCGGCATGGGCACGCGCGAGCGCGCACGCTGGGACGCGCTGCGCGCGTGGCGCGCGGAAACCGCGAAGTCCGACGGCGTGCCGGCCTACGTGATCTTCCACGATGCGACGCTGGCCGAAATCGCGCGCAACGCGCCAGAGACGATCGACGACCTGCGCCATATCCCCGGCATGGGCGTGCGCAAGCTCGAACGCTTCGGCGACGAGATCATCGACGTCGTCGAATCGGCGTGACACAGGTATTCCGACCCTTCCGGTAAACCGCCCGCGCGGCTGGCAAATCACGCAAGCCGTTGACTTAGTTGGCATTTCCGGAATATCATGCTGGGTTCCGGTATTCGGTGGGCCGTGTCGCGTTCGAAAGCTCGCACCCGATTCGCCGGTTCGGAAGTCAACTGTGCGTCGATTCTCGCTTTGCCCGAAATCGATGTGCAGATTTTGTTCAATTTCAGGAATAAACAATGCCAACCATCAACCAACTGGTTCGCAAAGGCCGTCAGTCGGAAACGACGAAGAGCAAGAGCCCGGCCCTGCAGGACTGCCCCCAGCGTCGCGGCGTGTGCACCCGTGTGTACACGACGACGCCGAAGAAGCCGAACTCGGCACTCCGTAAGGTCGCCAAGGTTCGTCTGACGAACGGCTTCGAAGTGATTTCGTACATCGGCGGTGAAGGCCACAACCTGCAGGAACACTCGGTTGTGCTGATCCGCGGCGGTCGTGTGAAGGACTTGCCGGGTGTGCGTTACCACATGGTTCGCGGCTCGCTGGATACCCAGGGCGTCAAGGACCGTAAGCAAGCGCGCTCGAAGTACGGCGCGAAGCGTGCAAAGGCTGCCAAGTAAGCAGTTTTTGATCAGGGATCGCCGCAGGGCGGTCAAGGCGGGAGTGCCGGATTGCCGGTGCTGTCGAGTAAGTGGTCACCCGGCCAAGCTGGTTAGTCGTGAAGATGTGATCGGGTTTGTTGGTGGCCGCGGAGCTGGAACCAGCTCCAACTGAACAAGTAAAGGAAGAATCATGCCGCGTCGTCGCGAAGTCCCCAAGCGGGAAGTGTTGCCGGATCCGAAGTTCGGCAACGTTGATGTTGCCAAGTTCATGAACATGCTGATGCTGTCCGGCAAGAAGTCGGTTGCAGAGCGCATCGTTTATGGCGCATTCGAACAAATCCAGACCAAGGGTGGCAAGGACCCGCTGGAAGTGTTCACGGTTGCGCTCAACAACGTGAAGCCGGTGGTCGAAGTGAAGAGCCGCCGCGTTGGTGGTGCCAACTATCAAGTTCCGGTCGAAGTGCGCCCGTCGCGTCGTATGGCATTGGCGATGCGCTGGCTGCGTGAGGCTGCGAAGAAGCGCAGCGAGAAGTCGATGGCTCTGCGCCTGGCAGGTGAACTCTCCGAAGCGGCCGAAGGCCGTGGCGGCGCGATGAAGAAGCGCGATGAAGTTCACCGCATGGCAGAAGCCAACCGCGCGTTCTCGCATTTCCGTTTCTAAGCGCCTGGCTGGGCTGTTTGCGGAAATAAATTCCGGGCGGGTGCGCTTTTCAGGCGCCTCGCCCGTTTGTGTTGAAGCATGATGCAGCTGGGCTGCATCATGTCATCCCAGTAGAGGATCAAAGTGGCTCGCAAGACTCCTATCGAGCGCTACCGCAATATCGGTATTAGCGCTCACATCGACGCCGGCAAAACGACGACGACCGAGCGCATTCTGTTTTACACCGGTGTGAACCACAAGATCGGTGAAGTCCACGACGGCGCAGCAACGATGGACTGGATGGAGCAGGAACAAGAGCGTGGCATCACGATCACGTCCGCTGCTACCACGGCCTTCTGGAAGGGCATGGGCGGCAACTATCCGGAACACCGCATCAACATCATCGACACCCCGGGCCACGTCGACTTCACGATCGAAGTGGAGCGTTCGATGCGCGTGCTCGACGGCGCGTGCATGGTGTACTGCGCAGTGGGCGGCGTGCAGCCGCAGTCGGAAACGGTGTGGCGCCAGGCTAACAAGTACAAGGTGCCCCGTCTCGCGTTCGTCAACAAGATGGACCGTACCGGCGCGAACTTCTTCAAGGTCTACGACCAGCTCCGTCTGCGCCTGAAGGCGAACCCGGTTCCGGTCGTGGTGCCGATCGGCTCGGAAGAAAACTTCAAGGGCGTGGTCGACCTGATCAAGATGAAGGCGATCATTTGGGACGAAGCGTCGCAAGGCACGAAGTTCGACTACGTCGACATCCCGGCCGAGCTCGCCGAGACCTGCAAGGAGTGGCGCGAAAAGATGGTCGAAGTGGCTGCTGAAGCCAGCGAAGACCTGATGAACAAGTACCTGGAAGAAGGCGATCTGCCGGAAGCCGACATCGTCAAGGCGCTGCGCGACCGTACGATCGCGTGCGAAATCCAGCCGATGCTGTGCGGTACCGCGTTCAAGAACAAGGGCGTGCAGCGTATGCTCGACGCCGTGATCGACTTCCTGCCGTCGCCGGTCGACATCCCGCCGGTCAAGGGCGAGCTCGAAAACGGTGAAGAAGCAGAGCGCAAGGCGTCGGACGAAGAGAAGTTCTCGTCGCTCGCGTTCAAGATCATGACCGACCCGTTCGTCGGCCAGCTGATCTTCTTCCGTGTGTACTCGGGCGTCGTCAATTCGGGCGACACGCTGCTGAACTCGACCAAGGGCAAGAAGGAACGCCTCGGCCGGATTCTGCAGATGCACGCGAACCAGCGTGAAGAAATCAAGGAAGTCCGTGCGGGCGACATCGCTGCTGCGGTCGGCCTGAAGGAAGCGACCACGGGCGACACGCTGTGCGACCCGGCGAACCCGATCGTTCTCGAACGCATGGTGTTCCCGGAGCCGGTGATTTCGCAGGCTGTCGAGCCGAAGACCAAGGCTGACCAGGAAAAGATGGGCCTCGCGCTGAACCGTCTGGCGCAGGAAGATCCGTCGTTCCGCGTGCAGACCGACGAAGAGTCGGGCCAGACCATCATTTCGGGCATGGGCGAGCTCCACCTCGAAATTCTGGTCGACCGGATGAAGCGTGAATTCGGCGTGGAAGCGACCGTCGGCAAGCCGCAGGTTGCATACCGCGAAACGATCCGTTCGACGGCGAAGGATGTCGACGGCAAGTTCGTCAAGCAGTCGGGTGGTCGCGGCCAGTACGGTCACGCGGTCATCACGCTCGAGCCGAACGAACAAGGCAAGGGCTACGAGTTCTTCGACGAGATCAAGGGTGGTGTGATTCCGCGTGAATACATCCCGGCGGTCGACAAGGGTATCCAGGACACGCTGAAGTCGGGCGTGCTGGCTGGCTTCCCGGTCGTCGACGTCAAGGTTCACCTGACGTTCGGTTCGTACCACGACGTTGACTCGAACGAAAACGCGTTCCGCATGGCCGGTTCGATGGCGTTCAAGGAAGCGATGCGCAAGGCGAACCCGGTCGTCCTCGAGCCGATGATGGCTGTCGAAGTCGAGACGCCGGAAGACTACATGGGCAACGTGATGGGCGACCTGTCGGGCCGTCGCGGCATCGTCCAGGGCATGGAAGACATGGTTGGCGGCGGCAAGATCGTTCGCGCCGAAGTGCCGCTGTCGGAAATGTTCGGTTACTCGACGTCGCTGCGTTCGCTGACGCAAGGTCGTGCAACGTACACGATGGAGTTCAAGCACTACGCTGAAGCTCCGCGCAACGTTGCTGAAGCGATCATCAGTGCGAAGTCGAAGTAAATCTGCAGCTACCAACCGATATTTTTTGAAAGAAGAGAATCATGGCAAAAGAAAAGTTTGAGCGGACCAAGCCGCACGTCAACGTTGGTACGATTGGTCACGTTGACCACGGCAAGACGACGCTGACGGCAGCGATCACGACGGTGCTGACGAAGAAGTTCGGCGGCGAAGCGAAGGCTTACGACCAGATCGACGCGGCACCGGAAGAAAAGGCGCGCGGTATCACGATCAACACGGCACACGTCGAGTACGAAACGGCTAACCGCCACTACGCACACGTCGACTGCCCGGGCCACGCTGACTATGTGAAGAACATGATCACGGGCGCGGCACAGATGGACGGCGCGATCCTGGTTTGCTCGGCAGCAGACGGCCCGATGCCGCAGACGCGTGAGCACATCCTGCTGGCACGTCAGGTTGGCGTTCCGTACATCATCGTGTTCCTGAACAAGTGCGACATGGTGGACGACGCTGAACTGCTCGAGCTGGTCGAGATGGAAGTTCGCGAACTCCTGTCGAAGTACGACTTCCCGGGCGACGACACGCCGATCGTGAAGGGTTCGGCCAAGCTGGCGCTGGAAGGCGACACGGGCGAGCTGGGCGAAGTGGCGATCATGAGCCTGGCCGACGCGCTGGACACGTACATCCCGACGCCGGAGCGTGCAGTTGACGGCGCGTTCCTGATGCCGGTGGAAGACGTGTTCTCGATCTCGGGCCGTGGTACGGTGGTGACGGGTCGTGTCGAGCGCGGCATCGTGAAGGTCGGCGAAGAAATCGAAATCGTCGGTATCAAGCCGACGGTGAAGACGACCTGCACGGGCGTTGAAATGTTCCGCAAGCTGCTGGACCAAGGTCAGGCAGGCGACAACGTCGGTATCCTGCTGCGCGGCACGAAGCGTGAAGACGTGGAGCGTGGCCAGGTTCTGGCGAAGCCGGGTTCGATCACGCCGCACACGCACTTCACGGCTGAAGTGTACGTGCTGAGCAAGGACGAAGGCGGCCGCCACACGCCGTTCTTCAACAACTACCGTCCGCAGTTCTACTTCCGTACGACGGACGTGACGGGCTCGATCGAGCTGCCGAAGGACAAGGAAATGGTGATGCCGGGCGACAACGTGTCGATCACGGTGAAGCTGATCGCTCCGATCGCGATGGAAGAAGGTCTGCGCTTCGCAATCCGCGAAGGCGGCCGTACCGTCGGCGCCGGCGTCGTCGCCAAGATCATCGAGTAA
>NZ_QTQJ01000056.1:0-23258 GCF_003853795.1 Burkholderia sp. Bp8991
GTTGCGGCACTGCGCACGGACCAGCTGCAGAACCTGACGACGGCTCAGGCGGCAGCACTGAGCTACACGCAGATCGCATCGCTGACGACGGCCCAGGTACAGAACGGCCTGTCGACCGATCAGGTCAAGGCGCTGACGACGGGGCAGGCAGCGGCACTGACGGCGGCTGACGTCGCGGCGCTGACGACCGCGCAGGCGTCGGCGTTGACGACGGCCGACGTCGCGGCGCTGAAGGCGACGCAGATCGCAGCGTTGACGACGACGCAGGTGCAGAACCTGACGACCGACCAGGTCAAGGCACTGACGACCGCGCAGGTGACGTCGCTGACGACCGATCAGGTCAAGTCGCTGACGACCGATCAGGTGAACGCGCTGACGACGGCCGCCTTCGCGGCGCTCAAGCCGACGCAGGTCGCGGCACTGACGACGGCGCAGATCGCCAACCTGAGCACGGCGCAGGCCGGCGCGCTGACGACCGCGCAAGTGGCCGCGTTGACGACGAATCAGGTGCAGAACGGCCTGACGACCGACCAGGTCAAGGCGCTGACGACCGCGCAGGCGGCCGCGTTGACGACGGCCGACGTCGTGGCGCTGACGACGGCGCAATCGAGCGCGCTGACGACGGCTGACGTGGCCGCGCTGAAGACGAATCAGGTTGCGGCACTGCGCACGGACCAGCTGCAGAACCTGACGACGGCTCAGGCGGCAGCACTGAGCTACACGCAGATCGCGTCGCTGACGACGGCCCAGGTACAGAACGGCCTGTCGACCGACCAGGTCAAGGCGCTGACGACGGGGCAGGTGGCGGCACTGACGACGGCTGACCTCGCGGCGCTGACGACGACGCAGACCGCGGCGCTGTCCACGGCGTCGATCGTGGCGTTGAAGACGAGCCAGGTGATTGCGCTGACGACGGCCCAGGTGCATAACCTGACGACCGATCAGGTGGCTGCGTTCACGACGACCCAGGTGCATGCGCTGACGTCGGCGCAGGTGGGGGCAATGACGACCGATCAGATCCAGCAGCTCCACTTCTGATCAGTCGCGTTGCATGGCGCCGGGGTTCCCGGCGCCATCCCGCCTCGCCGGCATCGGGCAAGGCGTGAGTACTGGCAGGTTAAACTGCCGGCCACGCGTGACGTGGCGGCAGCCGCGCGTCACGGGCAGGCGAGGAGGCGGCGCGCCGTCGTGCCCGCGCGGCGGCTGACGGGCAGCCGTCCGGCGGACTGCCGTACTTTACGGTATTGCGTATGAGTGAAGTCATGGTTTCGTCTGAAGAAAAATTTGCTGCCGATCTTCTGCTCGCGTGGCACGGCAAGATCGACATGACGGGTCTCTTCGAGCGCGCGGGCGCGCTCGAAGCGAACCGGCAGTTCGAGCTGGCGGCGGTCCTTTACCGGACCTGGCTCGAGCGCAACGTCGCGCCGTTCAATCATTTCGTGTACTTCAACCTTGGCGTCGCGCTTTTCAACGCCAATGACATCGAGGCCGCGAAAAAGGCACACTACACGGCCATCGAGCTCGCGCCCGATTTCATTCATCCGCATTTCAATCTGGGTGTCATGTGCGAGCGCATCAACGAGCTCGACACGGCGATCGCGGAATGGACGTGGGTCGTGGAGCACGCGTCGGCTGATCATCCCGAGCAACGGCCGCTGCGGCTGTCCGCGCTCAACAACCTCGGGCGCGTCCATGAAAACCAGCGGCGTTACGCCGATGCGCTGGCGTGCCTGACGGAAAGTTTGCGGATGGAGCCGAACCAGCCGGACGTGCTGCACCACTGGGTGTTCCTGCGCGGCAAGCAGTGCGAGTGGCCCGTGTTTGCGCCCGTCGAGGGCGTCGATCCGGACCTCATGCGACAGTCGACTTCCGCGCTGGCGATGATCAGCCAGTCGGACGATCCGGCGGAGCAATTGTCGGCGGCTCGGCATTACGTCGACACCAAGATCAACGTCGACGTGCCCGCGTTGTCCGGCAACAAGGCATACGGTCACGAGAAGATCAGGATCGCGTATCTTTCGTCGGATTTCTGTCTGCATCCCGTTTCGATGCTCACGGCCGAGCTGTTCGAATTGCACGACCGGCGGCGTTTCGAGGTGTACGGCTATTGCTGGTCGCGCGACGACGGCTCCGCGCTGCGCAAGCGGATTATCCAGTCGATGGATCATTTCCATCGCATCGACGCGATGAGCGACGAGGCCGCCGCTCGGCTGATCCGTGAACACGAGATCGACATCGTCGTTGACCTGCACGGGCAGACGCTCGGCGCACGCACGGACTTGCTTGCCTATCGGCCGGCGCCCATCCAGATCACGTATCTGGGCTTGCCGGCCACGACCGGCCTGCCGTACATCGATTATGTGATCGCCGACCGGTTCCTGATTCCGGAAGCGTACGCGCACTTCTACTCGGAGAAGCCGCTGTACATGCCGGACATCTACCAGGTCAGCGATCGCAAGCGGGTCAGTGCGCCGGCGCCGTCGCGCGCAAGCTGCGGCCTGCCGGAAGACGGCTTCGTCTTTTGTTCGTTCAACAACAATTACAAGTTCACGCCCGAGGTGTTCGGCGCCTGGATGCGGATCCTGCAGCGGGTGCCGGCAAGCGTGCTCTGGTTGCTTGCCGACAATCCATGGGCCGAAGCCAATCTGCGAAAGGAAGCGGCCAGGCACGGCATCGACGGCGGACGCCTCGTGTTTGCGTCTCGCGTCTCGCCGGAGAATTATCTTGCCCGGTTTGCGGTCGCGGATCTGTTCCTCGATTCCTTCCCGTTCAACGCCGGCACGACGGCGAACGACGCGCTCTGGATGGGGCTGCCGGTTCTGACGCTCTCGGGCAGGAGCTTCGCATCGCGGATGGCGGGTGCGATGTTGTCCGCCGCGGGCATCGAGGAATTGATCACCTACGATCTGCAGGCATACGAGGAGAAGGCGGTTGCGCTCGCCAGTGCGCCGGATGAGTGCGAGCGCCTGCGAAAGGTGCTGAACGCCGAGCGCAGGGATGGCGTATTGTTCGACACGCCGCGATTCGTCAACAATCTCGAGGCGCATTTTTCGCGTCTCGTCGGCGCGCTGGACTGATCGGCGCGCCGGTCGGCCGCCTCCCCGGGCAGGCCGACCGCCGGATCGCGCCGCAGGTCAGAAGTGGTCGAGATCCAGCACGATGCCCGCCGAGGCCATCAGCCGCTGGCGGTTCAGGCGGACGTCCGTATTGGGGGCTGGATGCCGCTGGTAAAGCGCGAGCATCGTCGAGGCGATCAGGTCGTCGCGTGTATTGCCGCGTCGCATGTTCTCCTGCGCGCCGGCCGGGCTCTTGTGAATGACGACGGAGCTGAGCGGGACATGAACCATTGCGCGTCCGGAAAGACACGCGAGCAGGAAGTCCCAGTCTTCGTAAATCTCGAGATCGGTCGCATATCGGACGCGCGCGACGACGTCGTCGCGATACGCGATGCAGCTGTTCGGCACGCGATTCAGCACGTAGACGCTGTCCGCGTCGACATCGCCGATGCGCACCGTTTCGATCGAGGTCGTGCGTGGCGGATGCGTCGTGCGATCCTCGTAACAGACCTTGAAATCGCAAAACAGGATTTCCGGCTCGTCGGCGCCGATGCTTCGGGCCAGCGCGTCGAGGTGCGTCGGCTCAAGCGTGTCGTCGTCGTCGAGGAACATGACGTAGCGCGATTTGGCGAGCGAGAGTCCGATGTTGCGGCTTTCGGCCGGCCCGGGCGCGCCGCTGCGGATCACGTGGACGTAGCGCCCCTGCAATGCGGAAAGCTCCTCGAATGGCGGCATGTATGTCGCGCTATCGGAGACGACGATGACGGTGAAGTCCTGCCACGTCTGGTCGATCAGGGACTGCAACGTCCGGCGCAGCAGCAGTGGCCGGTCGTGGGTGGCGATGATGACGGTAAACACGATGAACCGGTAATGAGTGGAATCCGCTCGCCCGGCGAGCGATTCCCGCCGGGCGATGACGCGAGATCATCAGGCGCGGCGGGCACCGGGGCGTTCGTTTAGAAACCCGCGATCCGCTGATATTGCAGCGCTGCTTCCGTGCGGCCGATAGCCGTCTTGAACTCGGCCTGCAGCTCCCGTTGTGTCGTTTGTGCGTCCGCCATCACGGCCGCGTCGATCGCCTCGATGCGCTTCAGGATCGCCAGCGCGTCGGGCGATTGCGGGGCGGCCAGGGACATCAGCAGCGGCGAGCGCTGTTCGACGAGGCTCGCCGCGCCCGGCCAGTCGGCCATCGATGCCGCATGTTCGATTGCCTGCGTGAGCGACCACACGCGCTCCAGCAGAGTGATCGGGTCCGTCGTCATGTTCTCTCCCATGTTGATCCGGCCGCGGCATCGCCTGCCGCTATGCCTTGTTCGTGGCCAGCGCGCCCGCGCTGTTGGTGCCGCCGAACAGTTGCGTCAGGTACTGCGAATTGTTTTGCATCTTTGCCATCAGCGTATTGAGCGCGGTGAATTGCGTATTGTACTGATCGGTGAGCTGGCTGGCGTATGCCTGCAGCGCCGTGGCCTGCGTTTTCGCAGCGGCGAGATCCTGGTTCAACGCCGTGACGCGCGTGTCGATGATGCCGCCCGTCTGCAGGAATGTCGTGATGTTGCTGTTGAGCGTCGCGCCTACGCCGTTGGTCGCGTTGAACGCGGTCGCCACGGATGACGGATTGTTCGCCAGCGCCGACGACAGGGCCGCGCTGTCGACGCTGAGCGTGCCGTCCGGCTGAAGATTGAGGCCGATCGCGCTCAGGCTGATCGTGCTGCCGCCGCTCGTTACGCCCTGGGCCACCTTGGTGGCCAGCGTGTTGACGATCGAATTCAGCATCGAGTCGCCGATGAGCGGGCCCCCCTGGCTACCGGCGGCTGCGCTCGAATTGAAGCTCGACAGCGACGATGCGGTGCTGACGAACGAGTTGTATGCGGAGACGAACGCGTTGATCGTATTGGTGGCGGAGGTGTTGTCCGGCGAGACCGAGAGCGTTTGGGTCGTCTTGGCCGACGAAGCAGACAGGTTGATCGTCACGCCCGTAATCGCGCCCGTGATGGTGTTGCTCGCGCTAACCACGCTGGTGCCGTCGATCGAAAGCTGCGCGTCCTGCGCGGGGATCGTCTCGTTGTAATTGTTTGTCGCTGCGCCCGTGTTATCGACGGTTGCCAGCGCAGCCAGCCCGTCCGTCGAATTGGTCGACACCTTGATGGTGTTCGCCGCGCCCGTGACGTTGGACGTCAGCACGAGGTGCGAGCCGTCCGTGCCGGTAACGACCGTGGCGGTCACGCCCGGATTGCCGCTTCCCGTGTTGATCGCATTTGCGATGTCGGCGAGCGTGTTGGTGCCGGACTTGATCGCGACGGTCATCGGCGTGCCGCTGCCGAGCTGGATCGTCAGGTTGCCGGTGCCGACCTGGTTCGTCGATGGAATTCCCGTGATCGACGAGAGCTTTTGCGCCGTCGCTACCTGCGTCACTGCGACCGAATAGCTGCCCGCGACCGCCCCCGTCGACGTCGTGGCCGTGAGGCCGCTGCCGCTCGCGGATGCCGTGAATTTTGACAGCGCCGAGCCGTCCGTAAGGCCGGACAGTGCGCTTTGCAGCGACGAAAGCGACGACTTGAGCGAACCGATCGCGGACAGCGTCGTGTTGTCGAGCGTCTGCCGATTGGTGTTCTGGGTCGTTTGTGCGGCCGTCTTCGCTGCGACCAGTGCGGACACGAGCGACGAGACGTCCGTGTTCGAATTCGTCACACCGCTGATGATCGATTGGGCGGCTGCCGCCAGTGCGCTGTTCGCCGATGTGGTGGTAGTCGTCGACATGTAGGACTCCATTCGATGAGATTAGTCCTGCGCAACGGTCGGGCAGGGCGACGTAATGCGCGAAGCACGAAAAGCAAAATGCTTACCCGACGTGATCGGATAAGCATTGGGAGGAAGGGCATTCCCGTTCCGATGGCGCCGCCGCGTCGTTCGCGTTCCCGCGGCGCGCGCCGTCCGGCTTGCTTAGCCCAGGAGCTTCAGCACTTGCTGCGGCATCGAGTTCGCTTGTGCGAGGACCGAAATGCCGGCTTGTTGCAGCACCTGTGCCTTCGACAGGTTGGCGGTCTCCTGCGCGAAGTTCGCGTCGGTGATCTGCGCGCTTGCTGCGTTCAGGTTCGTCGATTGCGCCGTGGTCTGCGAGATCGCTGCCTGATAGATGTTGATGTCGGAACCGAGCTGAGCTTGCGCGGTGTTGACGGTGCCGAGCGCGGTGTCGATCGTGTTCATCATCGTTTGCGCGTTGGCGACGGAAGTCACGCTGCCGCCGGTCAGGCCGAGCGTCGTCGTGTCGTACTTGCCGCTCAGGTCGAGCGACAGTTGCTGGCCGGACTTTTCGCCGATCTGGAAGGTCAGCGGCGTGCCTGCGGCGTTCGCGGTGCCGTCGAGCAGGTTGATGCCGTTGAACGTCGTTTGGCTCGCGATACGGCCGATTTCGGTGATACGCGCTTGCACTTCGGTGTCGAGGTTGCTTGCAGCAGCGGTGCCGATCGACGAATCGGATGCCTGAACAGCGAGCTGGCGGATACGCTGCAGGTTGGCGGTGATTGCCGACAGGCCGCTCGATGCGGTCTGAGCCATCGACACGGCGTTGTTCGCGTTCGCCACACCCTGCGTGTATGCGTTGATCGACGCTTGCATCGTCGTCGAGATCGCGAGGCCTGCCGCATCATCTGCCGCGGAGTTGATGCGCTTGCCCGACGACAGGCGGTTGATCGCTTGCGACAGCGCGTTCTGCGTCGACGAGAGGTTCGTTTGAGCGGTCTGCGAATAGATGTTGGTGTTGATGTTCAGCATTTGGATCCTCGTTTGGAAAACGCCGTTTGATTGACTGGATTCGGGGTTCGGCGTCGCGCTTTCCGTGTCCCGCGCTGCCCGCCTTTCCTGGTTGTCGGCGCTGATTCGGGGAAACTTTAGGGCCGCATCGAACACTATTCTTGCGGCGCGATGCCGCGCATGTGTCTCGTGCATGTCGCCTCGGTGGGGTGCGGCGCATCGTGGCGCGGCAATGCGCTTCGTCGGGCAGTGAGGTCGGCCCGCATGGGAGGGGCGTGCCTGGCCTTCGCCAATCGGACGTGGTGAGCGGCTCGTGCTGAATTGCAACGGAAAAGCGGTAAACCTGTAGGCGAAGCTGCGTTTAACTGGTATGATGGCGGGCTGAATTGAGATTTTCTGTCACGCCTATGCCGTCTCGGCATTCCTGCTGGCAGTCAAACGCGGCGCTGCACGCGGCTTGTGAAGCGTACCCGCGGTGCTTTGTGCCTCTCTTTTCCGGCCTCCGAGGCCGTATTTCCGCTCGTTTCGCCTGTTGTGGGGACGCCCGGATGGCCGGTGCGTGGCGCTTGGCCGCTACGTTTTTGACCGTTTAAGCAATTTAGGAACGACATGACGACGATTCTTCTGAAGGAAAACGAGCCGTTCGAAGTGGCGATTCGCCGCTTTCGCCGTGCTATCGAAAAAAATGGCCTGATCGCTGAACTGCGCGAACGCCAGTCCTACGAAAAGCCGACCGCAGTCCGCAAGCGCAAGAAGGCAGCAGCCGTCAAGCGCCTGCACAAGCGCCTGCGCAGCCAGATGCTGCCGAAGAAGCTCCACTAAGAGCGTCTACGGTTCGCCGCGAAACGGCGGAGCGTGCTTCGAAAGAAGCCGCTCCGCCGTTTTGCTTTTCGGGGCCGGAAAAGTTGCCGATCGACTGCCAGACGGTCGAATGGCCGCACGGCGGTTCCGCCGGCAGCCAACGGGCAAGGCCGCCGACGTGCTCACCGGGAAATCGGCGCCGCGTTCGGGCTCGCCTTGCGCGGATCACCTGGCGGCGCGTGCTGACGTGGCGGTGCGGGGGAAGCCGACCGGCCCGTGAGCTTCGTCGCCGTCAGCCCGCCTTGCGGCGCCGTGCCGGCTGCTGCTTGCCGCCGAGCGCCGCGCATTGGGCGTGACACGGGCAACCGGTCTCATGGTCGTTGACCATCCCGGTTGCCTGCATCAGCGCATAGCAGATCGTCGAGCCGACGAACTTGCAGCCGTACTCCTTCAGCGCCTTGCTGAGCGCATCCGACTGGGCAGTCGATGCGGGCGCGTCGCGATACGACTGCCACGCGTTCTGGACCGGCGTGTGGTCGACGAACGACCACAGGAATTGCGCGAGCGATCCGTGATCCTCGCGAATGCGCTGCACGGCCCGTGCATTGGTCACCGCGGATTCGACCTTCGCGCGATTGCGGACGATGCCGGGGTTCTCGAGCAGTTTCTCGATGCGCTTCGGCGTGAAGCGCGCGACCGCGTCGACATCGAAGTCGGCGAACGCCTCGCGATAGCCGGCGCGCTTGTTCAGGATCGTCGACCACGACAGCCCCGCCTGCGCGCCTTCCAGAATCAGCATTTCGAACAGATGACGATCGTCATGCGACGGCACGCCCCACTCGGTATCGTGATAGTGAGCATCCGCTTCCGTCTTTACCCAGTTGCACCGCTGCGACATCGCCGGCCTCGTTCCAGTGTCGATTCGATCGTGCCAGCATAGCGGAAGGCCCATTCACGGTATAGCTGGCCGAACGGCAGATGGGCGCGCGGCACCGATCCGGTTAAGCTTGGCGCCTGTTCGAATCAGCAGGATCAACGCATGACGGCATTCCTTTTTGCGATCGGCATCGACGGCGGCGGCACGGGCACCCGCGCGGTACTCGCCGACCGGCACGGGCGCGAACTCGCGCAGGGGCGCGGCGGCCCGTCGGGGCTCGGCCTCGGCATCGAGCGCGCGTGGGCATCGATCGGCGCGGCCTGTGCCGACGCATTCACGCGGGCGGGGCTCGCGCTCGACTGGTCGCAGTGCGCGCTCGGCTGCGGGCTCGCGGGCGTCAACAATGCCGCGTGGCTCGCCGCGTTCCGCGCGCAGGCGCCGCTAGACGCACTGGCTATCGAGAGCGACGCCTATACGACCGTCGTCGGCGCGCACGGCGGTGCGCCGGGGCTCATCGTCGCGCTCGGTACGGGCAGCATCGCGGCGGCGCTCGACGCGGCGGGCGATTGCCGCATCGCGGGCGGCTTCGGCTTTCCGTCCGGCGACGAGGCGAGCGGCGCGTGGCTCGGCATGCGCGCGCTCGCGTACGCGCAGCAGGCGCTCGACGGCCGCGTGCCGCGCGACGCGTTTGCCGGTGCGCTGCTCGCGGAAACGGGCGCGCACGATCGCGACGCGCTCGTCCAGTGGTCGTGCGATGCGAACCAGACGATCTATGCGCGCCTCGCGCCGATCGTGTTCGCGCACCGCGACCATCCTTATGCGGCGGCGCTGATCGCGCAGGCCGGCGACGAGATCGGCAAGATGATCGACGCGCTCGATCCGCAGCAGGCGCTGCCGGTCGCGCTGTGCGGCGGGCTGGCCGACGCGCTGGCCCCGGCCGTGCCGGCACGCCATGCGGCGCGGCTGCGCGCGCCGCTCGACGATTCCGCGCACGGCGCGTTGCGGCTCGCGCTGCAGGCGTTGAGGGCGGCTGAAGCTGGGTGAGAGGGGCGCGTGGGCGGCGTGCGATGAGTGGGTTGAGCCGGCCGGGCGGACCGAGCGGACCCAGCGGACCGAGCGAACCGAGCGAACCGAGCGAACCGAGCGAACAGCCTGCCCCAGCCGAACCAGCGACGCACCGAAACCCGAACGGCCTGAAACCCGCCCCCATTTCCCAGCCACCCGGCGCGCCCCCGGGCACGACGTTAAAATGGCGGCTCCGCAGCGTCCTGCGCGCCACTCCCCCAACCCCCATGTACAAAGTCATCGCCACCGATCTCGACGGCACCCTGCTGAACAGCGACCACCAGCTCGATCCGTACACGATCGAGACCGTCCGCCGGCTCGACCGCGACGGCCTGCAGTTCGTGATCGCGACGGGGCGTCACTACGCGGACGTCGCCGGCATCCGCGACGTGCTGGGCATCCGGCCGTACCTGATCACGTCGAACGGCGCGCGTGTGCATGCGCCGGACGACACGGCGATCCATGCGCAGGACATCGATCCCGCGATCGTCCGCGGCCTTGTGCAGCCGGACGTGACCGGTGCGCACGGGCGCGTGATCGTCAACCTGTTCACCGACCGCGGCTGGCTGATCGACCGCGACGCGCCGCACCTGCTCGAATTCCACCAGGATTCGGGCTTCCGGTACGACGTGATCGACATGGCCGCGCACGACGGCGCCGACATCGCGAAGGTGCTGTACATCGGCGAGCCGGCCGATCTGGCGGTGGTTGCAGAGCAGATGCGCGTGCGGTTCGGCGATGCGCTGTACGTCACGTACTCGCTGCCCGACTGTCTCGAAGTGATGACCGCCAACGTGTCGAAGGGCCGCGCGCTGCGTACGGTGCTCGCGCGACTCGGCGTCGACGCCGGCCACTGCATCGCGTTCGGCGACAACATGAACGACATCGACCTGCTCGAAACGGCCGGCCACGCGTTCATGATGAACAACGCGAACCCCGACCTGATCGCGCACCTGCCGCACATCCCTCGGATCGGCAACAACTTCGATGCGGGAGTCGCCCGCCACCTGCGCACGCTGTTCGCGCTGGAAGGCACGCTCGACGGCGTCACCGCTTCCTGAGCGGCCATGAAAAACGGGCGCCAGCGGCGCCCGTTCAAATTACCTGCCTCGATGTTGTTCGACAGCGTGAGGCTCGCTGCTCTGCTCGCGTGACCCCGTAGTGTTTTATTCGCTGGTGCGAGCGGATGCGGGCACGAGGCCGACGGCATCGTCGCGCCCCGCGATCAGCGGGTAGACGATCCCCGCAATTGCCGCGCCGATGATCGGCGCGACCCAGAACAGCCACAGCTGGCCGATCGCCTCGCCGCCCACGAACAGCGCGGGGCCGGTCGAGCGGGCCGGGTTCACCGACGTGTTGGTGACCGGGATCGAGATCAGGTGGATCAACGTCAGGCACAGGCCGATCGCGATCGGCGCAAAGCCGGCCGGCGCGCGCTTGTCGGTGGCGCCGAGAATCACGAACAGGAAGAAGCCCGTCATCACGACTTCGCAGATGAACGCCGCGCCGAGCGAGTAGTGGCCGGGCGAGCGCTCGCCGAAGCCGTTCGTCGCAAAGCCGCTGCCGACGACGTCGAAGCCCGGCTTGCCGGTCGCGATCAGGTACAGCACGAACGCACCGAGCGTCGCGCCGACGACCTGCGCAACGATATACGGCGCGAGATCGCGTGCCGGGAAGCGGCCGGCGACCGTCAGGCCCACGCTGACGGCCGGATTCAGGTGGCAACCCGAAATATGGCCAATCGCGAATGCCATCGTCAGCACGGTCAGGCCGAAGGCGAGCGCGACGCCGGCGAAGCCGATGCCGAGGCCCGGAAAGGCTGCGGCCAGCACGGCGCTTCCGCACCCGCCGAGCACCAGCCAGAACGTGCCGAATACCTCTGCAGCCAGACGCTGAGAAAGATTCATGTAAGGATCCCGTTCAAGTGGGTTGAAGACAAACGGATGACCGGATGATTTATTCCGTCACCCCGAATTGGTCTGGATTATAGGAAATGAATCGGCTGGGTGAGGGTCAACGATTGTTAAATTCGAATGGCTGACGAATGGCTTTTATTAGAATAAGTCCGCATTCTCGATATAGCCGATTCGGTTAAAGATGGCAGCATTAATTTTGAAGGGCAGGGCGGCAGTGCGGATGACGTAACGGGTGTTGGCGTTCCGGCCGGAACTGCCGGCGCCGCATCATGGAAAAGGGAGCCGAAAAATGTCTCAATACGCGAAGCTCAAGGCGCAGATCGCCGATCTGCAGGCCCAGGCGGATGACGTGCGTCGCCAGGAAGTGGCGGCGGTGATCGCCGACGTCCAGCGAATGATTGCCGAATATGGCCTGACGGCCCAGGATCTGGGCTTCGCGGAGCGCGCGCGGCGCGGCCGTCCGCCGAAAAAGGCACCGCTGCCTCCGAAATACCGCGACCCGAAGTCGGGTGCAACCTGGAGTGGGCGCGGCAAGCCGCCGAATTGGATCGTCGGGAAAAACCGCGATCGTTTCCTGATCGAATGAGCGCACAAAAAGAAAGAGCCGCATCGACTGCGGCTCTTTGGCGCCTTTGGGTTTTACGCGCCGATTTCGGCGCGAATTTCACCGAATATTTCTGACGAATTTCGCCGTCACGCGCTCGCGACGCGACGCAAGGTCGGCCGCTTTGCCGTCGCGCAAAGCGATTCGTAAGTTTCGACATAGCGCCGTGCCATCGCTTTCGAGCTGAAGCGCGTATCGAAGCGCGCGCGGATCGCGTCGCGCGACAGGCTGTCGATCCGGTGCAGCGCACCGACCGCGCCCTGCACGTCCTCGACGATGAAGCCGGTCACGCCGTCCTCGATTACCTCCGGCACCGAGCCGCGGTTGAACGCGACGACCGGCGTGCCGCAGGCCATCGCCTCGATCATCACCAGGCCGAACGGTTCCGGCCAGTCGATCGGGAACAGCAGCGCCTTCGCGCCGGACAGGAACGCCGGCTTCTGCGCCTCGTTGATCTCGCCGATGAATTCGACATGCGCCTCGCCGAGCAGCGGCTCGATCACTTCCTTGAAGTAGTCGGCGTCGGCCTTGTCGACCTTCGCGGCGATCTTCAGCGGCAGCCCGCTTTGCGCGGCGATCCGGATCGCGGTGTCGACCCGCTTTTCGGGGCAGATCCGGCCGAGGAACGCGAGATATTCGGGCTTCACGTCCGGTTGCGGCGTGAGCAGCGTGTCGGGCAGCCCGTGATACACGGTGCCGGCCCACGCGGCCTGCGGCAGCGGCTTGCGCTGGTTGTTCGAGATCGACACGACCGGCGCGTCCGGGAACGCGTCGAACACCGGTTGCAGCTCCGGCAGGTCGAGGCGGCCGTGCAGCGTCGTCACGTACGGCGTGTCGAGGCGCGACATCAGCGGGAATGGCAGGTAGTCGAGATGGAAGTGCAGCACGTCGAATTCGTGCGCGACACGGGCGACCTGCTCGATCAGGCGCATATGGGGCGCCATCGAGTCGCGGATCGACGGGTCGAGCCGCAGTGCGCGCGGCCATGCCGCCTCGAGACGGGCGGACGTGACGGAGTCGCCGCTCGCGAACAGCGTCACGTCGTGCCCCAGCTCGACGAGCGCCTCGGTGAGGTAGGACACGACACGCTCGGTGCCGCCATAGAGTTTCGGCGGGACAGCTTCGTAAAGCGGCGCGATCTGGGCAATACGCATGGACGTTCTCCGGTGTCGACCAGCGCAAAGCGCTCGAGCGCGCATGCTGGTCCGCTGCAGGGTTGCGGAACTCGCCGACGCACGCTGTCTGCGGTGCGTGGCCGGGTCCGTGGCGGGGTGCGCGGGACGCCGGGCGGCAAGCTGCGGGGCGGGCCGGCGCGGCTCCCGCCGCCGCCCATTTGAGTCCATTATCGATATCGCCTTCAGGGGTTCGAGTGTTTTTTCAAACACTTAAGGCTTGTTACACCATGAAATACGAGAAAACCCCGATAAAAAGGGCGCGAAAACATAAAACGAGATAGCCACCACAATTGTTGCGCTATCATGAAAAACCACTATAATTTTTACCGATTCAACTTCCGGCAGCCTTGCCGGATGGCCTTCAGCCGGATTCGTCCCATGCGGGACCGCATCGCCGACGCATTCGCGCCCCATTCACCCCGCCGTTCGTTCCCTTTCAATTCGCCTTGTCGGAAAAATTCCTACACGGTTTACAGACAATTCCTGCGTGGCGTGCGCCACTTCGCTGATACCGGCATAAATGCCGTTTGGCCAGAATTCGCCCTGTAAGACTATAAACGTGCCGGCAGCGCGTCAGCAGGCGCCCGATCGAGCAAACGTTTTCACAATGAAAGGCCAAAGCAAAAGCTCTTAACGGGGGAATCATGAGCGCCACCAGCGAAATGCTCAGTGAGATCAAAGAGGTCAACCTGTCGTACCTCCTCCTCGCGCAGCGCCTGCTGCGGGAAGACAAGGCGATGGGCATGTTCCGCATGGGAGTTTCCCAGGAACTGGCCGACGTGCTCGCGAACCTCACGCTCGCCCAGACCGTGAAGCTCGCGGCATCGAACCAGATGTTGTGCCGTTTCCGGTTCGACGATCACGCGCTGCTGTCGTCGCTCGCCGACAAAGGCCGCAGCGACGTCGTCACGCATGCGCATTCCGCGATCCTGATGGCCGGCCAGCCGGTCGAAAGCGTCCGCTGATCCTTCCCCGCCTTGCGTTCGTGCCGGCGCGCCGCGTCGGCGGGCGGCGTATTGGCGATTCATCCGAACAACGTCAAGCGGACGGTTATTCACCATGGCAAGCAAAAGCGTCGTGATCGAGGTGAAAGAAATCACCCTCGCCATCGAACTGATCGAACTGGGCGCCAGGCTGCAACTGCTGGAGGCGGAGACGAGCCTGTCGCGCGACCGCCTGATCAAGCTGTACAAGGAACTGAAGGGCGCGTCGCCGCCGAAGGGGATGCTGCCGTTCTCGACCGACTGGTTCATGACGTGGCAGCCGAACATCCACTCGTCGCTGTTCTACAACATCTACCGGTTCATGCAGGACCACGGCCGCTGCGAGCCGATCCAGTCGATCGTGAAGGCGTACCGGCTCTATCTGGAGCACGTGAACCTGTCCGGCGACGAGGCCGCGCTGAGTCTCACGCGCGCGTGGACGCTGGTGCGCTTCTTCGACTCGGGGATGCTGCAGATGACGCCGTGCACGCGCTGCGGCGGCCATTTCGTCGCGCATGCGCATGATCCGCATCAAGGTTTCGTGTGCGGCCTGTGCCAGCCGCCGTCGCGCGCGGGCAAGACCCGCAAGGCGGCCGCCGCACGCGCCGGGCTGGCCATCGCCGCGGCCTGAACGCCGCCGGGCGGGGCCGGGCGGGAGCCGCACGCCTTCCGCACGCCTGCCGCGCGCCGCGCGAACCGGCCGGGGCTTGCTGGTAAACACCGCCGCGCGGTCGCGGCGCGACCGCCAAAGTTTTCCTGCCGACTGCCGTAAACCTGATTAACGGCGGTCTCCCCGCCGGTCATTCGTGAGGGACAGGCAGTGCTGATTATCGTGGGAACACTCGTGACACTGTTGTCCGTCTTCGGCGGTTATGCGCTGGCAGGCGGGCATCTGGGCGCATTGGTCCAGCCGCTCGAGATCCTGATGATCGCAGGCGCGGGCGTCGGCGCGTTCATCCTCGGCAACGGCATGAAGACCATCAAGGCGACGCTGCGCGTGCTGCCGACGCTCTTCAAGGGCTCGAAGTACACCAAGGACGTCTACATGGAACTGATGGCGCTCCTGTACGTGCTGCTCGCGAAGGCCCGCAAGGAAGGCACGCTGACGCTCGAGGCCGACATCGACGATCCGGACAAGAGCCCGATCTTCACGCAATACCCGAAGATCCTCGCGGATCGCCACATCGTCGAATTCCTGACCGACTACCTGCGCCTGATGGTGGGCGGCAACATGAACGCGTTCGAGATCGAGAGCCTGATGGACGAGGAAATCGAGACGCACCACGCGGAAGGCGAAGGCCCCGCGCACGCGCTGATGCGCGTCGGCGACGCGATGCCGGCGTTCGGGATCGTCGCGGCGGTGATGGGCGTCGTGCACACGATGGCGTCGGCCGACAAGCCGCCCGCGGTGCTCGGCGCGATGATCGCGCAGGCGCTGGTCGGCACGTTCCTCGGGATCCTGCTGTCGTACGGGCTGATCGGGCCGCTCGCGAGCCTCGCGGAGCAGCGCGTCGCCGAGTCGACCAAGATGTTCCAGTGCATCAAGGTGACGATCCTCGCGAGCCTGAACGGCTATGCGCCGGCGATCGCGGTGGAGTTCGGCCGCAAGGTGCTGTTCTCGACCGAGCGGCCGTCGTTTACCGAGCTCGAAGAGCATGTGCGCCGCGTGAAGGCGAAGTGACGCGGAGCATTCGATGAGCAAGAGCAAGGATCGCGCAATCGTCGTCAAACGGGTGGCCCCGCAGAAGAAGGGCCACCACGGCGGCGCCTGGAAGCTCGCGTATGCGGACTTCATGACCGCGATGATGGCGTTCTTCCTGCTGATGTGGCTGCTGAGCTCGGTCACGCCGGTGCAGCTGAAGGGGATCGCCGAGTACTTCAACACGCCGCTGAAGGCCGCGCTGTTCGGCAGCGGCGATCGCAGCTCGCAGGACTCGAGCATCATCAACGGCGGCGGCCGCGACCTGTCGAGCCTCGATGCCGGCACGCTGCGCCGAACCGACGGCACGACGTCGCTCGCCGATCGCGTCGCGAAGGCCGGCGACGACAGGACGCGCTCGCAGGCGCAGGGCGCACAGGACCGGCTCGAGCAGGCGCGCCTGCACGACCTGCAGATCAAGCTGATGGCGGCGATCGAGGCGAATCCGACGCTGCGCCAGTTCAAGCAGCAGATCCGCATCGATTCGACGCTGATGGGGCTGCGCATCGAGATCGTCGATTCGCAGAAGCGGCCGATGTTCGCGATGTCGAGCGACCACGTCGAGCCGTACATGCGCGACATCCTGCGCGAGATCGGCAAGACGCTGAACGACGTGCCGAACCGGATCATCGTCCAGGGCCACACCGACGCGGTGCCGTACGCGGGCGGCGAGGGCGGCTACAGCAACTGGGAACTGTCGGCCGACCGCGCGAACGCGTCGCGCCGCGAGCTGATCGCGGGCGGCATGGACGAGTCGAAGGTACTGCGCGTGCTCGGCCTCGCGTCGACGCAGAACCTGAACAAGGCCGATCCGCTCGATCCGGAAAACCGCCGGATCAGCGTGATCGTGCTGAACCGCAAATCCGAAGACGCGCTGATGCGCGACGACACGACGACCACGACGCTGTCGGCCGACGCCGCGGGCTCGAAGCAACTGGCCCAGCAGCTCGACGGCACGGCGCCGGCCGCGCGACCGGTGCTCGCGAGCGCCGTCGCCGTGGTGCCGAAACCCTGACGTTTCCAAGATTTCGAGACGCGTATGAAACAACCTTCACGCTCACTTCGTTCGCTGCCCCCCGAGGGGGCGGTCAGCCACCCTGGAGCGGTCCTGCGGAGCCCGACATGATCCGAACCATTCTCGCCATCGACGACTCCGCGACCATGCGTGCGCTGCTGCAGGCGACGCTTGCGCAGGCCGGCTATGACGTGACGGTGGCGCCGGACGGCGAAGCCGGCTTCGACATGGCGGCCACCGTGCCGTACGACCTGGTGCTGACCGACCAGAACATGCCGCGCAGGAACGGCCTCGAGGTGATCGCCGCGCTGCGCAAGCTGACGGCGTATGCGGACACGCCGATTCTCGTACTGACGACCGAAGGCAGCGATGCGTTCAAGGACGCCGCGCGCGACGCGGGCGCGACCGGCTGGATCGAAAAGCCGATCGACCCGGCCGTGCTGATCGACCTGGTCGCGACGCTGTCCGAGCAGACCGCCTCCTGACATGAACGCGACGAATCCAACCGGTGACCGGGCATGACTCTCGACATCACGCAGTTCTACCAGACCTTTTTCGACGAAGCGGACGAGTTGCTCGCGCAGATGGAGCAACTGCTGTTGAACCTCGACGTCGGCTCGCCGGACCCCGAGGACCTGGCCGCGATCTTCCGCGCCGCGCATTCGATCAAGGGCGGCGCGGCGACGTTCGGCTTTTCCGCGCTGACCGAGACGACCCACATCCTCGAGTCGCTGCTCGACCGCGCGCGCAACCATGAGCTGACGCTGACCAAGGAAATGGTCGACGCGTTCCTCGAGACCAAGGACGTGCTGTCCGACCAGCTGGTCGACTATCGCGCGAGCGCGGAACCGGACGCGGCGGCTGCCGCGACGATCTGCGCGAAGCTCGAACGCCTGAAGGCCGAGAGCGGCGCGGGCGCCCCCGCGGACGTCGCACCTGCCGCGCCTGCCGTGGAGACTGCACCGGCACCGGCACCGGCACCGGCACCGGCACCGGCACCGGCGCCGGCCGCCGCTACCTCCGCCAGCGACCGCGCGCCCGATCACGTGGTTGAACAGGCGGTCGCGGCCGCGCATCCGGCGGCGGCTGCCGGCACGGACGGCCCGCACCTGAAGATCACGCTCCTCGGCGTCGACGCGAAGGACCAGGCGCTGCTCACCGAGGAGCTCGGCAATCTCGGCCGGATCGTCGGCCGCGAGGAAGCGGGCGCCGACCTGACGCTGTGGCTCGAATCGGACGTGCCGTCCGACGACATCGTCGCCGTGTGCTGCTTCGTGATCGACGACAGCCAGATCCGCATCGCGCGCGGCACCGCGCCGGCCGCACCGGCGGCGCCTGCCGCCACGCCGGCCGCCGTCGAACCGGCCGCCGTCGAACCGGTCGCCGCGCCGGAACCGGCCGCGCGGGTCGAGGTCTTCGCGCAAGCCCCCGGTGCCACCCCGGCCGCCGCCGCACCGCAGGCGCAGCCGAGCGCCGCCGCGCAACCGGCGCCGCAACAGGCATCGCAACCGGCATCGCAACCGCACGCAGAACCCGCCGCGCAGGCTGCCCAGGCTGCCGCGCACCACGACGACAAGCGTCCGCGCCCGGCCGCCGCCGCATCGGGCGCCGAAGGCAGCTCGATCCGCGTCGGCGTCGAGAAGGTCGACCAGCTGATCAACCTGGTCGGCGAGCTCGTGATCACGCAGGCGATGCTCGCGGAAACCGCGAGCGCGTTCGATCCGGCGCTGCACGACCGCCTGTTCAACGGGATGGCGCAGCTCGAGCGCAACGCGCGCGACCTGCAGGAAGCGGTGATGTCGATCCGCATGATGCCGATGGACTACGTGTTCAGCCGCTTCCCGCGGCTCGTGCGCGACCTCGCCGGCAAGCTCGGCAAGCAGGTCGAGCTGGTCACGTTCGGCCAGGCGACCGAGCTGGACAAGAGCCTGATCGAGCGGATCATCGACCCGCTCACGCACCTCGTGCGCAACAGCCTCGACCACGGGATCGAGACGGTCGACAAGCGCGTCGCCGCCGGCAAGGACGGCGTCGGCCAGCTCGTGCTGTCGGCCGCGCATCACGGCGGCAACATCGTGATCGAGGTCAGCGACGACGGCGCGGGCCTGAACCGCGAGCGGATCCTCGCGAAGGCCGCGAAGCAGGGCATGCAGATTTCCGAAAACATCAGCGACGACGAAGTCTGGCAGCTGATCTTCGCGCCGGGCTTCTCGACCGCCGAGACGGTGACCGACGTGTCGGGCCGCGGCGTCGGGATGGACGTCGTGAAGCGCAACATCCAGTCGATGGGCGGCCATGTCGAGATCATGTCGCAGGCCGGTCGCGGCACGACCACGCGGATCGTGCTGCCGCTCACGCTGGCGATCCTCGACGGGATGTCGGTGAAGGTCGGCAGCGAGATCTTCATCCTGCCGCTGAACTTCGTGATGGAGTCGCTGCAGCCGTCGAACGACGACATCTACACGGTCGGCAACGGCGAGCGCGTGGTGCGCGTGCGCGGCGAATACCTGCCGCTCGTCGCGCTGCACGAGGTGTTCTCGGTCGAGGACGCGCGCACCGATCCGACCCAGGGCATCGTCACGATCATGGAAACCGAGGGGCGCCGCTTCGCGATGCTGATCGACGAGCTGGTCGGTCAGCAGCAGGTGGTCGTGAAGAACCTCGAAACCAATTACCGCAAGGTGCACGGCATCTCTGCGGCGACCATTCTCGGCGACGGCAGTGTCGCGCTGATCGTCGACGTCGCGGCGCTGAACCGCGAAACCCGTGCGACGCACGGCGCCCGAGCCGGCGCCGAGCTCGCCATTTTCTGACTCTCGCCATTCAACCGATTGGGGGCAAACGTGTCCGCTGAAGTCCAAATGATCAATCCGGCCGCGGCGAACGCGGCAACCAGCCGCCGCGATGCGGAGCAGGGCGATGCGACGGGCCAGGAATTCCTCGTCTTCACGCTCGGCGACGAGGAGTACGGGATCGACATCCTGAAGGTGCAGGAAATCCGCGGCTACGACAGCGTCACGCGCATCGCGAACGCGCCGGACTTCATCAAGGGCGTGATCAACCTGCGCGGGATCATCGTGCCGATCGTCGACATGCGGATCAAGTTCCATCTCGGCCGCGTCGAGTACGACCACCAGACGGTGGTGATCATCCTGAACGTGTCGAACCGCGTGGTCGGGATGGTGGTCGACGGCGTGTCGGACGTGCTGACGCTGCAGACCGACCAGATCATGCCGGCGCCGGAATTCGGCGCGACGCTGACGACCGAGTACCTCACGGGCCTCGGCACGGTCGACGGCCGGATGCTGATCCTGATGGACATCGAGAAGCTGATGTCGAGCCGGGAAATGGCGCTGATCGAGACGCTCGGCGCGTAAGCGCGCCGCGCGCGCAGGAACTTCGGGAGAATCTGCAATGTTGCATAACTGGTCGATCCGCACGACGCTCACGGCGGTCGGACTCATCCTCGTGGGCCTGGCCGCCGCGGTCGGCGGGCTCGGCCTCTACGCGCTCGATCGCGCGAGCCGCTCGCTCGACGAGATCGCGCACGTCGACTTGCCGGCGATCCATGCGCTCGACGACACGTCGGCGCAGTTGCTGCGCGCGCGCGTGGCGCTCGACCGCTTCCGCACCCTGACCGAAGCCGGCAACACGGCCGAGGCGGGCAAGGTGCTCGACCGCGCGCAGGAGCTGTACGCGAAGTCGAGCCAGAACTGGCAGGCGTTCCAGGCCACGCCGAAGCTCGGCATCGAGCAGGCGCTCGTCGACGAGCTCACCGCACGCTATACGACGATCGTGAAGGAAGGCGTCGAGCCCGAGTTCGCGGCCGCGCGCGCGGGCGACATGGCCGCGTATCACGCGGTCGCCGACACGAAGATCAGCCCGATGTTCGTCGCGTACGACCAGACGGCATCGGCCGTGGTCGCGGCGCTGCAGAAGCGCGCGGACGACCGCCAGACCGCGACGCAGTCGCAGATCTCGCTGATGATCGGCCTGATCGCGGCCGGCATCGCGATCGCGTTCGTCGTCGTGATCGCGATCCGCTTCGTGCTGCGCGGGCTGATCGTGAAGCCGCTCGAGGACGCGATCGCGCACTTCGAGCGGATCGCCGGCGGCGACCTCACGCAGCCGGTGAACGTCTTCAGCAACAATGAGATCGGCCGCCTGTTCGGCGGCATCAAGCGGATGCAGGACGCCGTGACGGCGATGGTGCAGGCCGTGCATCGCGGCACCGAATCGATCGACGTCGGCGCGCGCGAGATCTCGACCGGCAACACCGACCTGTCGCAGCGCACCGAGGAGCAGGCCGCGTCGCTGCAGGAAACCGCATCGAGCATGGAGCAGCTCACCGGCACCGTGCGGCAGAACGCGGAGAACGCGCGGCAGGCGAGCCAGCTCGCGGTAAACGCGTCCGACATCGCGACGCAGGGCGGCGAGGTGGTCGGCCAGGTCGTGTCGACGATGCAGGACATCGCGGCCAGCTCGGGCAAGGTCGTCGACATCATCGGCACGATCGAAGGCATCGCATTCCAGACCAACATCCTCGCGCTGAACGCGGCGGTCGAAGCCGCGCGGGCCGGCGAGCAGGGCCGCGGCTTCGCGGTGGTCGCGGGCGAAGTGCGCTCGCTCGCGCAGCGCAGCGCGAGCGCCGCGAAGGAAATCAAGCAGCTGATCGGCGATTCGGCCGAGAAGGTCGACAGCGGGTCGGCGCTCGTCGCGCGGGCCGGCTCGACGATGGACGAGATCGTGCAGGCCGTGCGCCGCGTGACCGACATCATGGGCGAGATCAGCGCCGCGTCGGACGAGCAGTCGACCGGCATCGAGCAGGTCAATCGCGCGGTCGGCCAGATGGATTCCGTCACGCAGCAGAACGCGGCGCTCGTCGAGCAGGCCGCGGCCGCCGCCGCGTCGCTCGAGGAGCAGACGCGCCAGATGAAGGCGGTCGTGTCGGCGTGGCGCGTCGCGGGCGGCATCGCGCTCGCGCCGTCGCGCGGCGCCGCGCGCCCGGCCGCGCACGCAGCGGCGCCGGCGCTGGCGTCGCCGTCGGAACGCCGCCATGAAACCGCGCCGGCCGCATTGCCGGCACCGCAGACGGCCGCTCAGCCGGCGCGCCGCGCGTCGCCTGCGCCCGCGTCGCATGCGTCACATGCATCGGCACCGGCCGCGAGCCACGAAACGAAGCGTGCGCCGGACGCCGCCGCACGCGCGGCGAAGGAAGCGCCGGCCGCGGGCGGCTACGGCCCGCGTCTCGCGAAGGCGGCCGCCGCACCGGCGAACAAGCCGGCCGACAAGCCCGCGCTGGTGCGTCCGGCGCTGAGCAGCGAGAAGCCGGCGCTGGCCGCGGCCGGCACGTCCGATGACGACTGGGAGACCTTCTAAGCCATGCCGTCCGCGCGCGCACCGTTTCGACCCGATGCACCGGATGCCTCGCCCCGCGCGGGCGAGCCGGGGCGCGACTTCGCGTTCACCGGCGCGGATTTCGCACGCATCCGCGCGCTGATTCATCAACGCGCGGGCATCTCGCTGTCCGAGCACAAGCGCGACATGGCGTACAGCCGGCTCGCGCGCCGGCTGCGCGCCCGCGGCCTCGACACGTTCCGCGACTACCTCGACCTGCTCGAGCAGGAGGACGATCCGCTCGAGTGGGAGGCGTTCACCAACGCGCTGACGACGAACCTGACCGCGTTCTTCCGCGAGTCGCACCATTTCCCGATCCTGGCCGACTTCGTGAAGGGGCGCGCGGCGCCCGTGTCGGTGTGGTGCTCGGCGGCGTCGACCGGCGAGGAGCCTTACTCGATCGCGATCACGCTGATCGAGGCGCTCGGCGAATCGGCCGCGCGCGGCGCATCGATCCTCGCGACCGACCTCGACACGCAGGTGCTCGCGAAGGCCGAGGCCGGCATCTATACGTACGACCAGGTCAAGCACCTGAGCCCGGAGCGGCTCAAGCGCTTCTTCCTGAAGGGCACCGGCGCGCAGGCCGGCCGCGTGAAGGTGCGCCCGGAGCTGCGCGCGATGATCCGCTTCGAGCAGCTGAACCTGACCGATGCCGACTACGGGATCGCGAAGCCGTTCGACGCGATCTTCTGCCGCAACGTGATGATCTATTTCGACAAGCCGACGCAGGGGCAGGTGCTGTCGCGCTTCGAGCCGCTCGTGAAACCGGGCGGGCTGCTGTTCGCCGGGCATTCGGAGAATTTCACCTACGTCTCGCAGGCGTTCCGGCTGCGCGGGCAGACGGTGTACGAGCTGACGCGCGCCCCGAAGGAAGTGCCCTTGGGGCACGACGCCGCGCCGGGCCTGCGCCCGCGCGGCGC
>NZ_QTQJ01000057.1:0-22944 GCF_003853795.1 Burkholderia sp. Bp8991
AAGAAGGTCTGCGCTTCGCAATCCGCGAAGGCGGCCGTACCGTCGGCGCCGGCGTCGTCGCCAAGATCATCGAGTAATATCGACGATCCGCGGATCCCTCCGGGGTCCGCGATTCCACGGTAGGCAGTCGTACCGTCGAAACCGGGTGTCCAGTTCGATCTGGCACCCGGTTTTTCTTTGTGGCGTGCGCGTTGCCATATTGACAAACGCACACCACCGCTTCGATTTTTCGTGTAGAATCGCGGGCTTAGCAGTGGAAGTACCGTTCGGGACCGGGCGCCTCGCTCCCCGCAGGCAACAGGTTTCGCGTTCTTTTAGTGTCCGGCGATGCAACATCGCCTCGCTCTTTTCAAGGAATCGTCATGCAGCAACAGAAAATCCGCATTCGCCTGAAGGCTTTCGACTATCGTCTGATCGATCAATCGGCTGCCGAGATCGTCGATACCGCGAAGCGGACTGGCGCAATCGTCCGTGGCCCGGTGCCGCTGCCGACGCGCATCCAGCGTTTTGACATCCTGCGTTCGCCGCACGTCAACAAGACGTCGCGCGATCAGCTCGAAATCCGTACCCACCAGCGCCTGATGGACATCGTCGATCCGACCGACAAGACGGTTGACGCGCTGATGAAGCTCGACCTGCCGGCTGGCGTCGACGTGGAAATCAAGCTGCAGTAAGGCTTTCGGCGCCTCCCGGCGTGCCGGGCGGTGCTAAGTCTTTGTATTGCTTGCGGAAATCGAGAAGTCGGGCTATACTACTTGGCTTTTCGCGTATTCGCGTAAAAAAGTTGGGCCTTGCGTGCCCGGCATTTTGTAAATCAGCCCCGACCAATCGCAGTCGGGAATGGAGAAAATGATGAGCCTTGGACTCGTAGGTCGCAAGGTTGGCATGACCCGTATCTTCACGGCTGAAGGGGATTCGATTCCCGTCACCGTGCTGGACGTGTCGGACAACCGCGTGACGCAGATCAAGACTGTTGAAACCGACGGCTACACGGCCGTGCAGGTTGCATTCGGCTCCCGCCGCGCATCGCGCGTGACGAAGCCGCTGGCAGGTCATCTCGCCAAAGCCGGTGTCGAAGCCGGTGAAATCCTCAAGGAATTCCGCATTGACGCGGCCAAGGCAGCCGAGCTGTCGAATGGCGCCGTGGTCGGTGCTGATCTTTTCGAAGTAGGCCAGAAGGTCGACGTGCAAGGCGTGTCGATTGGTAAGGGCTACGCCGGTACGATCAAGCGTTACAACTTCTCCTCCGGCCGTGCTACCCACGGTAACTCGCGCTCGCACAACGTGCCGGGCTCGATCGGTATGGCGCAGGATCCGGGTCGCGTTTTCCCGGGTAAGCGCATGACGGGTCACCTCGGTGACGTTACGGTGACGGTGCAGAACCTCGAAATCGCTCGTATCGACGCAGAGCGCAAGCTGCTGCTCGTCAAGGGCGCGATTCCGGGCGCGAAGGGCGGCAAGGTTTTCGTGACGCCGGCCGTCAAGACCAAGGGGGCGAAATAATGGAACTCAAGCTCCTGAACGAAAATGGTCAGGAAGGTGCAGTGGTCAACGCGTCGGACGTCGTGTTCGGTCGTGACTACAACGAAGCGCTGATCCACCAGGTCGTCGTCGCGTACCAGGCGAATGCTCGCCAGGGTAACCGCGCACAGAAGGACCGCGAGCAAGTCAAGCACACCACCAAGAAGCCGTGGCGTCAGAAGGGTACGGGCCGCGCTCGTGCCGGTATGTCGTCGAGCCCGTTGTGGCGTGGCGGTGGTCGCATCTTCCCGAACTCGCCGGAAGAAAACTTCTCGCACAAGGTCAACAAGAAGATGCATCGCGCAGGTCTCTGCTCGATCTTCTCGCAGCTGGCCCGCGAAGGCCGTCTGTCGGTCGTCGAGGACATCATCCTCGAAGCGCCGAAGACCAAGCTGCTGGCTGACAAATTCAAGACCATGGGTCTCGACTCCGTTCTGATCATCACGGACACGGTCGACGAGAACCTGTACCTGGCTTCGCGCAACCTGCCGCACGTGGCGATTGTCGAGCCGCGCTACGCTGACCCGCTGTCGCTGATCTACTTCAAGAAAGTGCTGGTCACGAAGGCTGCGGTCGCCCAGATCGAGGAGTTGCTGTCATGAGCGAGATTCGCAAGAACGATCATCGTTTGATGCAGGTCCTGCTCGCACCGGTGATCTCGGAAAAGGCGACGCTGGTTGCCGACAAGAACGAGCAAGTCGTGTTCGAAGTCGCACCGGATGCCACGAAGCAGGAAGTGAAGGCGGCTGTCGAGCTGCTGTTCAAGGTTGAAGTTGATTCGGTCAACGTGCTGGTTCAGAAGGGCAAGCAAAAGCGCTTCGGCCGTTCGATGGGCCGCCGCAAGGACGTGAAGAAGGCGTACGTTTGCCTGAAGCCCGGCCAGGAAATCAACTTTGAAGCGGAGGCCAAGTAATCATGGCAATCGTGAAAGTTAAGCCGACATCGCCGGGTCGCCGCGCGATGGTCAAGGTGGTCAACAAGAACCTGCACCAGGGCAAGCCGTTCGCGGCACTGCTCGACTCGCAGAGCTCGACCGCCGGCCGTAACAACAACGGCCGTATCACCACGCGTCACAAGGGTGGTGGTCACAAGCAGCACTATCGTATCGTCGATTTCCGTCGCACGAAGGATGGCATTCCGGCAAAGGTCGAGCGTCTCGAGTACGACCCGAACCGTAGCGCGAACATCGCGCTGGTGCTCTACGCAGACGGCGAGCGTCGCTACATCATCGCCCCGAAGGGCCTGACCGTCGGCCAACAGCTGATGTCGGGTTCGGAAGCGCCGATCCGTGCAGGCAACACGCTGCCGATCCGCAACATTCCGGTCGGTACGACGATCCACTGCATCGAGATGCTGCCGGGCAAGGGCGCGCAAATGGCGCGTTCGGCTGGCACGTCGGCCATGCTGCTGGCACGTGAAGGCGTCTACGCGCAGGTTCGTCTGCGTTCGGGCGAAATCCGCCGCGTGCACATCGAGTGCCGTGCAACGATCGGTGAAGTCGGTAACGAAGAGCATAGCCTGCGCCAGATCGGCAAGGCTGGCGCGAACCGCTGGCGCGGTATCCGCCCGACGGTGCGTGGCGTTGCGATGAACCCGGTTGATCACCCGCACGGTGGTGGTGAGGGCAAGACGGCTGCAGGTCGCGACCCGGTGAGCCCGTGGGGTACGCCGGCTAAGGGTTACCGCACCCGCAGCAACAAGCGCACGACGACGATGATCGTCCAGCGCCGTCACAAGCGTTAAGGAGTAGGCAATGGCACGTTCTGTAAAAAAAGGTCCGTTCTGCGACGCCCATTTGCTGAAGAAAGTTGAGGCGGCTGCAGCTTCGCGCGACAAAAAGCCGATCAAGACCTGGTCGCGTCGCTCGACGATTCTGCCGGATTTCATCGGCCTGACGATCGCTGTTCACAACGGCCGTCAACACGTTCCGGTGTACATCTCGGAAAACATGGTCGGCCACAAGCTTGGCGAGTTCGCACTGACCCGTACGTTCAAGGGTCACGCGGCCGACAAGAAGGCCAAGAAATAAGGGGCAATCAAGATGGAAGTGAAAGCAATTCATCGCGGTGCCCGCATCTCGGCGCAAAAAACGCGCCTTGTGGCTGACCAGATCCGCGGTTTGCCGGTCGACAAGGCGCTGAACGTTCTGACGTTCTCGCCGAAGAAGGCGGCTGGCATCGTGAAGAAGGTTGTGCTGTCGGCAATCGCGAATGCGGAGCACAACGAAGGCGCTGATATCGACGAGCTCAAGATCAAGAGCATCTACGTCGACAAGGCGGCATCGCTCAAGCGTTTCACCGCGCGCGCCAAGGGCCGCGGTAACCGCATCGAGAAGCAATCCTGTCACATCACTGTGACGGTCGGGAATTAAGGAGCCATACGATGGGACAGAAAATTCATCCGACTGGCTTCCGCCTGGCTGTCAGCCGCAATTGGGCTTCGCGTTGGTACGCGAACAACAACAATTTCGCGGCGATGCTGCAGGAAGACATCGGTGTTCGTGAATACCTGAAGAAGAAGCTGAAGAACGCTTCGGTCGGTCGGGTGGTCATCGAGCGTCCGGCGAAGAACGCGCGCATCACGATTTACAGCTCGCGTCCGGGCGTCGTCATCGGCAAGAAGGGCGAGGATATCGAACAGCTGAAGACGGAACTGCAACGCCGCATGGGCGTGCCGGTTCACGTCAACATCGAAGAAATCCGCAAGCCGGAAACCGATGCGCAACTGATCGCTGACTCGATCACGCAACAGCTCGAGCGCCGGATCATGTTCCGTCGCGCGATGAAGCGTGCGATGCAGAACGCGATGCGTCTGGGTGCCCAAGGCATCAAGATCATGAGCGCAGGCCGTCTGAACGGTATCGAAATCGCTCGTACGGAGTGGTATCGCGAAGGTCGCGTGCCCCTTCACACGCTGCGTGCCGACATCGACTACGCGACCTCGGAAGCGAAGACGACCTACGGGATCATCGGCGTCAAGGTGTGGGTGTACAAGGGCGACACGCTCGGCCGCAATGACGCGCCGGTGGTCGAAGAAGTAGCCGAAGACAAGCGTCCGCGTCGCAATGCGCGTCCGGGCGACCGTCGTCCGCGCCGTGACGGCGAAGGCGGCGCTCCGGGTGCTCGTCGTGGCGCACCGCGCCGTGGCGCCGGCAAGCCCGAAGACGGCAAGACTGGAGAATAACGATGCTGCAACCGAAACGCAGAAAGTATCGTAAAGAGCAGAAGGGTCGTAACACCGGCAAGGCGACGCGCGGCAACGCAGTGTCGTTCGGTGAATTCGGTCTGAAGGCGATCGGTCGCGGTCGTTTGACCGCACGTCAGATTGAAGCGGCGCGTCGTGCAATGACGCGTCACATCAAGCGTGGCGGCCGCATCTGGATCCGGATCTTCCCGGACAAGCCGATTTCGCAAAAGCCGGCAGAAGTGCGTATGGGTAACGGTAAGGGTAACCCGGAGTACTACGTCGCCGAGATCCAGCCGGGCAAGATGCTCTATGAAATGGACGGCGTAACCGAAGAACTGGCACGCGAAGCGTTCCGTCTGGCTGCAGCCAAGCTGCCGCTGAAGACGGCATTCATCGTGCGCCAGCTCGGCGCCTAAGGAGAAAACATGAAGGCTTCCGAACTTCTCCAGAAAGACCAGGCCGCGCTCAACAAGGAGCTGGCGGACCTGCTGAAGGCGCAATTCGGTCTGCGCATGCAACTCGCGACCCAGCAGCTCACGAACACGAGCCAGCTGAAGAAGGTTCGTCGCGACATCGCACGTGTGCGGACCGTCATGACTCAGAAGGCGAACCAGAAATGAACGATAGCGTGAAAACCTCGCTGAAGCGGACGCTGGTCGGTCGGGTCGTCAGCAACAAGATGGACAAGACCGTCACCGTGCTGATCGAGCACCGCGTCAAGCACCCGATCTACGGCAAGTATGTCGTGCGCTCGAAGAAGTACCACGCGCATGATGAAGCGAACACCTGCAACGAAGGCGATCTCGTCGAAATCCAGGAAACTCGTCCTGTTTCGAAGACGAAGGCCTGGACGGTGTCGCGCCTCGTCGAAGCAGCTCGCGTCATCTAAGCGGGCAGAGCAGTAGGCAGTAACAAGCACTTCGCCACGAAGTGCTTGAAATCGCAAAGTTTTTGCTTGCGTGACCAGGGTTATTTGTTATAATCCTGGTCTTCCCTCTTTATGGGAGCCCCGTCGCGGGCGAAGTTGGTGGGGGAAGCGGACTGGCGCCAGCCTGTCCGAAAGATTCACCGAATTGCGATGGCGGGTTTCGTTTGCCGTCGCTGCTGTTCCAACCCAAGCAGCCGATTGGCTGACGGGACCAAGACTGACCGAATGCATCATGGTGGTGCAATCGGATTAAGTTGGGAAAGACAAACCATGATCCAGACCGAATCTCGGCTCGAAGTAGCCGACAACACGGGTGCACGTGAAGTCATGTGCATCAAGGTGCTCGGCGGCTCGAAGCGTCGTTATGCCGGCATTGGCGACATCATCAAGGTGACCGTCAAAGAAGCAACGCCGCGCGGGCGCGTGAAGAAAGGCGAAATCTACAACGCCGTGGTGGTCCGCACCGCCAAGGGTGTTCGCCGTCAAGACGGCTCGCTGATCAAGTTCGACGGCAACGCCGCTGTGCTTTTGAATAACAAGCTTGAGCCGATCGGCACCCGTATCTTCGGGCCGGTGACGCGTGAGCTGCGTAGCGAACGATTCATGAAGATCGTTTCGCTGGCGCCGGAAGTGCTGTAAGGAGTCGCGATGAACAAGATTCGCAAAGGTGACGAAGTCATCGTCGTCACTGGCAAAGACAAGGGCAAGCGCGGCGTCGTGCTGGCTGTCGGTGCAGAACATGTGACGGTTGAAGGTATCAACCTCGTCAAGAAGCATGTGAAGCCGAACCCGATGAAGGGTACGACGGGCGGCGTGGAAGCGAAGACGATGCCCCTGCATATTTCGAACGTCGCACTGGTCGACGCGAATGGCAAGGCGTCGCGTGTTGGCATCAAGGTCGAGGAAGGCAAGAAGGTTCGCTTCCTGAAGACGACCGGTGCCGTACTGAGCGCCTGACGCAGCGGAGTAAAAAATGGCTCGTTTTCAAGAGTTTTACAAAGAAAAGGTTGTGCCCGGCCTGATCGAGAAGTTCGGTTACAAGTCGGTCATGGAAGTGCCGCGCATCACCAAGATCACGCTGAACATGGGTCTTGGCGAAGCGATCGCTGACAAGAAGATCATCGAGAACGCCGTCGGCGACCTCACGAAGATCGCTGGTCAGAAGCCGGTCGTCACGAAGGCACGCAAGGCAATCGCAGGCTTCAAGATCCGCCAGGGTTACCCGATCGGCGCGATGGTGACGCTGCGTGGCCAAGCGATGTACGAATTCCTCGACCGTTTCGTGACCGTTGCCCTGCCCCGCGTGCGTGACTTCCGCGGTGTGTCGGGTCGTGCCTTCGATGGCCGCGGCAACTACAACATCGGTGTGAAAGAGCAGATCATTTTCCCCGAAATCGACTACGACAAGATCGACGCACTGCGTGGGCTGAACATCAGCATCACGACGACTGCGAAGACCGACGACGAAGCAAAGGCTCTGCTCGCCAGCTTCAAGTTCCCGTTCAGAAACTGAGGTTACCGTGGCTAAACTGGCACTGATCGAACGTGAAAAGAAGCGCGCCCGCCTGGTCGCGAAGTTCGCAGCAAAGCGCGAAGCGCTGAAGGCGATCGTCGAAGACCAAAGCAAGTCGGAAGAAGAGCGCTACGAAGCACGCCTTGAGCTGCAGCAACTGCCCCGCAACGCAAACCCGACCCGCCAGCGTAACCGCTGCGCGATCACGGGCCGTCCGCGTGGCACGTTCCGTAAATTCGGCCTCGCGCGTAACAAGATTCGTGAAATCGCATTCCGTGGCGAGATTCCTGGCCTGACCAAGGCGAGCTGGTAATAGGAGAAACGTAAATGAGCATGAGTGATCCTATCGCCGATATGCTGACTCGCATCCGCAACGCGCAGATGGTCGAGAAGGTATCGGTCGCGATGCCCTCGTCGAAGGTCAAGGTTGCAATCGCGCAAGTCCTGAAGGACGAAGGTTATATCGACGATTTCGCCGTCAAGGCGGAAGGTGCGAAGTCCGAACTGAATATCGCGCTGAAGTACTACGCAGGTCGCCCGGTCATCGAACGCCTCGAGCGCGTGTCGAAGCCTGGTCTGCGCGTGTACCGCGGCCGTAACGACATTCCGCAGGTCATGAACGGCCTGGGTGTGGCAATCGTGTCGACGCCGAAGGGCGTGATGACCGACCGCAAGGCGCGCGCTACCGGCGTCGGCGGCGAAGTCATCTGCTACGTTGCTTAAAGCCGAGGAGAGAGAAACATGTCTCGAGTAGGTAAGAGCCCGATCGCGCTGCAAGGCGCGGAAGTCAAGCTGGCCGACGGTGCGATCACCGTCAAGGGCCCGCTGGGCACCATCACGCAAGCGATCAATCCGCTCGTGAACGTGGCGAACAACGACGGCACGCTGAATCTGTCGCCGGTCGACGAAAGCCGCGAAGCAAACGCACTGTCGGGCACGATGCGCGCGATCATCGCGAATGCCGTGCACGGCGTGACCAAGGGTTTCGAGCGCAAGCTGACGCTGGTTGGCGTCGGTTATCGTGCGCAAGCGCAAGGCGACAAGCTGAACCTGTCGCTGGGTTTCTCGCACCCGGTGGTGCACCAGATGCCGGAAGGCGTCAAGGCTGAAACCCCGACGCAAACCGAAATCGTGATCAAGGGGATCAACAAGCAACAAGTCGGTCAAGTGGCTGCGGAAGTCCGCGGTTACCGTCCGCCGGAGCCGTACAAGGGCAAGGGCGTGCGCTATTCCGACGAGGTTGTGATCCTCAAAGAAACGAAGAAGAAGTAAGGGTGCGCAATCATGGATAAGACTCAATCTCGCCTGCGCCGCGCTCGCCAGACGCGTATCAAGATCGCTGAGCTGCAGGTCGCGCGTCTCGCCGTGCATCGCACGAACACGCACATCTACGCTCAAGTGTTCTCGCCCTGCGGCACCAAGGTGCTCGCCAGCGCGTCGACGCTCGAAGCAGAAGTGCGCGCTGAACTGGCCGACAAGTCGGGCAAGGGCGGCAACGTTAATGCCGCGACGCTGATCGGCAAGCGTATTGCCGAGAAGGCAAAGGCTGCCGGCATCGAATCCGTCGCCTTCGACCGCTCGGGCTTCCGCTACCATGGCCGCGTCAAGGCGCTGGCTGAGGCAGCTCGCGAAGCTGGGCTCAAGTTCTAAGGAAGGAATTCGTCATGGCAAAGATGCAAGCGAAAGTTCAGGCTGACGAGCGCGACGACGGCCTTCGCGAAAAGATGATTTCGGTCAATCGCGTGACCAAGGTCGTGAAGGGTGGCCGTATTCTCGGCTTCGCCGCACTGACCGTGGTTGGCGACGGTGATGGCCGCATCGGTATGGGCAAGGGCAAGGCGAAGGAAGTGCCGGTCGCTGTCCAGAAGGCAATGGAACAAGCTCGCCGCAACATGTTCAAGGTGCCGCTCAAGAACGGCACGCTGCAGCACGAAGTGCACGGCAAGCATGGCGCATCCGCTGTCCTCCTCGCTCCGGCGAAGGCAGGTACGGGCGTGATCGCCGGCGGCCCGATGCGCGCAGTGTTCGACGTGATGGGCGTTCAGAACGTCGTGGCGAAGAGCCACGGTTCGACGAACCCGTACAACCTCGTTCGCGCCACGCTGGACGGTCTGCGCAAGCAGTCGACCCCGGCAGACATCGCGGCGAAGCGCGGCAAGTCCGTCGAAGATATTTTGGGCTAAGCCCGGGTGGTCACCATGTCTGAAAAAACTGTCAAGGTTCAGCTCGTCAAGAGCCTGATCGGGACCCGCGAATCGCACCGTGCGACCGTGCGTGGCCTGGGCCTGCGCCGACTCAACTCGGTTAGCGAGCTGCAGGATACGCCGGCGGTCCGCGGCATGATCAACAAGGTCTCGTACCTCGTTAAGGTCATCGCGTAAGCGGCCCTACGGATCAAGGAGTTGATATGGAATTGAATAACCTGAAGCCGGCCGCTGGTGCAAAGCACGCCAAGCGTCGTGTCGGCCGCGGCATCGGTTCGGGCCTCGGCAAGACGGCTGGCCGTGGTCACAAGGGTCAGAAATCGCGTTCGGGCGGCTTCCACAAAGTCGGTTTCGAAGGCGGTCAGATGCCGCTGCAACGTCGTCTGCCGAAGCGCGGCTTCACGTCGCTGACGAAGGAATTCGTCGGTGAAGTGCGCCTGGGCGACCTCGAGAAGCTGCCGGTCGATGAAATCGATCTGCTCGCACTGAAGCAAGCCGGCCTGGTCGGCGAGCTGACGAAGAGCGCAAAGATCATCGCGACGGGCGAACTGAAGCGCAAGATCGTCGTGAAGGGTCTCGGCGCCACCAAGGGTGCGCGCGCTGCGATCGAAGCGGCTGGCGGTTCGTTCGCCGAGTGACACGCGTAGCGCGTCGTTACTTGCATTCATCGGAGAAGGTACTTGGCTAACAGCCCGAGTCTTGCAAAACCCGGTCGAAGCACGGCGAAATTCGGCGATCTGCGTCGGCGAGCGATGTTCCTGCTCCTGGCGCTGATCGTCTATCGCATCGGCGCGCACATCCCCGTGCCGGGCATCGATCCGGATCAACTGGCGAAGCTGTTCCAGAGCCAGGCGGGCGGCATCCTGGGCATGTTCAACATGTTCTCGGGTGGCGCGCTTTCCCGCTTCACGATCTTTGCGCTGGGGATCATGCCGTACATCTCGGCGTCGATCATCATGCAGTTGCTGGCGATCGTCTCGCCGCAACTCGAGGCGCTGAAGAAGGAAGGGCAGGCAGGGCAACGGAAGATCACGCAGTACACGCGGTATTTCACCGTGGTGCTCGCGACCTTCCAGGCGTTCGGTATCGCGGCTGCGCTGGAAAACCAGCCGGGCCTCGTGATCGACCCCGGCATGCTGTTCCGGCTGACGACGGTCGTGACGCTGGTTACCGGCACGATGTTCCTGATGTGGCTGGGTGAGCAGATCACCGAGCGTGGTCTGGGCAACGGCATCTCGATCATCATCTTCGGCGGGATTGCAGCAGGGTTCCCGAATGCCGTCGGTGGGCTGTTCGAGCTGGTGCGTACGGGTTCGATGAGCATCATTTCGGCGATCATCATCGTCGTTCTGATCGCCGCGGTGACTTACCTGGTCGTGTTCATCGAACGCGGTCAGCGCAAGATCCTCGTGAACTACGCGAAGCGCCAGGTCGGCAACAAGATCTACGGTGGCCAGTCGTCGCACTTGCCGCTGAAGCTGAACATGTCGGGCGTGATTCCGCCGATCTTCGCATCGTCGATCATCCTGTTCCCGGCCACGATTCTCGGCTGGTTCAGCACGGGTCAGCCGTCGGGAAGCTGGATCTCCAACACGTTGCATAACGTCGCGGAGGCGCTGAAGCCGGGCCAGCCGGTCTATGTGCTGCTGTACACGCTGGCGATCGTGTTTTTCTGCTTCTTCTACACCGCACTGGTGTTCAACAGCAGGGAAACCGCGGACAACCTGAAGAAGAGCGGCGCGTTTGTTCCGGGCATTCGTCCGGGCGACCAGACCGCACGATATATCGACCGCATCCTCACGCGTCTGACGCTGGCCGGTGCGATCTACATCGTCTTCGTGTGTCTGCTGCCGGAATTCCTGGTGCTGCGCTGGAACGTGCCGTTTTATTTTGGTGGAACGTCGCTGCTGATCATTGTCGTCGTCACGATGGACTTCATGGCGCAGGTGCAGTCGTACGTTATGTCGCAACAGTATGAGTCGCTGCTCAAGAAGGCAAACTTCAAGGGCGGCAACATCCCAATGCGTTAATCAAGGACTATGGCCAAAGACGATGTAATCCAGATGCAAGGTGAGGTGATCGAAAACCTCCCGAATGCGACCTTCCGCGTGAAGCTGGAAAACGGCCATGTCGTGTTGGGGCATATCTCCGGGAAGATGCGGATGCACTACATCCGCATCCTGCCGGGCGACAAGGTGACGGTTGAATTGACGCCTTACGATCTGTCTCGTGCGCGGATCGTGTTCCGGGCGAAGTGATTTGAAAAAAGGGTATTATCATGAAAGTGATGGCATCGGTTAAGCGCATTTGCCGCAATTGCAAGATCATCAAGCGCAAAGGCGTCGTTCGCGTGATCTGCAGCTCGGATCCGCGCCACAAGCAGCGCCAAGGCTGACCGCGCGTTTGTTTGCGCTTTTTGTTTGAGGAAAAACAATGGCTCGTATCGCAGGGGTTAACATCCCGAATCACCAGCATACCGAGATCGGCCTGACGGCAATCTTCGGTATCGGCCGCACGCGCTCGCGCAGCATCTGCACGGCAGCTGGCGTGGAATTCTCGAAGAAGGTCAAGGACCTGACCGACGCAGACCTCGAAAAGCTGCGTGAAGAAGTGGGCAAGTTCATCGTCGAAGGCGATCTGCGCCGTGAAGTGACGATGAACATCAAGCGCCTGATGGACCTCGGTTGCTACCGTGGCGTTCGTCATCGCAAGGGCCTGCCGATGCGCGGTCAGCGTACGCGTACGAACGCACGTACCCGCAAGGGTCCGCGTCGTGCAGCGCAAGCGCTGAAGAAGTAAGCGGAACTGACAGTTACAGGAAAACGTAATGGCTAAGGCTTCGAACACCGCGGCGCAACGCGTTCGCAAGAAGGTTAAGAAGAACGTCGCTGAAGGCGTGGTTCACGTTCACGCGTCGTTCAACAACACGATCATCACGATCACCGATCGCCAGGGCAATGCACTGGCATGGGCGACGTCGGGCGGCCAGGGCTTCAAGGGCTCGCGCAAGTCGACGCCGTTCGCTGCTCAGGTTGCTGCTGAGTCGGCCGGTCGCGTGGCGATGGAATATGGCGTGAAGAATCTGGAAGTGCGGATCAAGGGCCCGGGCCCGGGTCGTGAGTCGGCAGTGCGTGCACTGCATGGCCTCGGCATCAAGATCACCGCGATTTCGGACGTCACCCCGATTCCGCACAACGGCTGCCGTCCGCCGAAGCGCCGTCGTATCTAAGAATGCTGCTGGCACGTTCGTGCTGGCGCATTTGCCTGTCGCCGCGTAGCGTCGACGGGCGTTGCTTTTTTGATTGACTAAGCCCACCGTTCGCCCCAAAGGGCGCGAACTAGCGCGGATTCCGGTCCGCGTGACTGATTGATAAAGGAATGCAAAGTGGCACGTTATATCGGCCCTAAGGCCAAGCTGTCCCGCCGTGAAGGCACCGACCTGTTCCTGAAGAGCGCGCGCCGCTCGCTCGCCGACAAGTGCAAGCTCGACAGCAAGCCGGGTCAGCACGGCCGTACCTCGGGCGCACGTACGTCCGACTATGGTACGCAGCTGCGCGAAAAGCAGAAGGTCAAGCGTATTTACGGCGTCCTGGAGCGTCAGTTCCGCCGCTACTTCGCTGAAGCCGACCGCCGCAAGGGCAACACGGGTGAAAACCTGCTGCAACTGCTCGAGTCGCGTCTCGACAACGTCGTGTATCGCATGGGCTTCGGCTCGACCCGCGCTGAAGCGCGTCAGCTGGTGAGCCACAAGTCGATCACGGTGAACGGCGTCGTCGCGAACGTGCCGTCGCAGCAAGTGAAGGCGGGTGACGTCGTCGCGATCCGCGAAAAGGCGAAGAAGCAGGCGCGTATCGTCGAAGCGCTGTCGCTGGCCGAGCAAGGCGGCATGCCGAGCTGGGTTGCAGTCGATGCGAAGAAGTTCGAAGGCACGTTCAAGCAAATGCCGGAACGCGCTGAAATCGCAGGCGACATCAACGAAAGCCTGATCGTCGAATTGTATTCGCGTTAATCCGATTGACGGCCGAGGTACCCCGATTGCGTTATGCAAGGAGGGGCCTCGGCTGTTTATTTTCTGGTTGTTACCGGTCAGCCTTATCGGTGTAACGAGCCGAGGGTATTGAAAAGGAAAGCCCATGCAAACCAGTTTGCTGAAACCCAAGATCATCGCCGTGGAATCGCTGGGCGAGAACCACGCGAGGGTGGTCATGGAACCGTTCGAACGCGGTTACGGCCACACCTTGGGCAATGCGCTTCGCCGCGTGCTGCTGTCGTCGATGGTTGGCTACGCGCCGACCGAGGTCACGATCGCTGGCGTGGTGCACGAGTATTCGACGCTTGACGGCGTGCAAGAGGACGTCGTCAACCTGCTGCTGAACCTGAAGGGTGTGGTGTTCAAGCTGCACAACCGTGACGAAGTGACGGTGACCCTGCGCAAGGAAGGCGAAGGCGTCGTCACGGCCGGCGATATCGAGCTGGCGCACGATTGCGAAGTCATCAACCCGAATCACGTGATCGCACACCTGTCGAAGGGCGGCAAGCTCGACGTTCAGATCAAGATCGAAAAGGGTCGCGGCTATGTGCCCGGCAACGTCCGTCGCTACGGCGAAGACACGGCCAAGATCATCGGCCGCATCGTCCTCGACGCATCGTTCTCGCCGGTTCGCCGCGTGAGCTACGCCGTTGAAAGCGCACGTGTCGAGCAGCGTACCGACCTCGACAAGCTCGTGATGAACATCGAGACGAGCGGCGTGATCACCCCGGAAGAGGCGATCCGTCAATCGGCCCGCATCCTGGTCGACCAGCTGTCCGTGTTCGCGGCACTGGAAGGCACGGAAACGGCTGCCGAAGCACCGTCGCGCGCACCGCAGATCGATCCGATCCTGCTGCGTCCGGTGGACGATCTCGAGCTGACGGTTCGTTCGGCGAACTGCCTGAAGGCCGAGAACATCTACTACATCGGCGACCTGATCCAGCGCACGGAAAACGAGCTGCTGAAGACGCCGAACCTCGGTCGCAAGTCGCTCAACGAGATCAAGGAAGTGCTCGCTTCGCGCGGTCTCACGCTGGGCATGAAGCTCGAAAACTGGCCGCCGGCTGGTCTCGACAAGTAAGCCCGGTTGTAGCCCGGCTGTAGCAGTAGTTGGCAAAGATGCGGATTTTCCTTTAAAATCCGCATCTTGCTTTTTTCTCTACCGGCCCGTGCACCCCAGAGGTGCGATAGAAGAGCTGGATCAAAACTTTGAATCAAGGAAACTGAAATGCGCCATCGTCATGGTCTGCGGAAACTGAACCGCACGAGCAGCCACCGTCTGGCTATGCTCCGTAACATGTCCAACTCGCTGATCGAGCACGAAGTCATCAAGACGACGCTGCCGAAGGCGAAGGAACTCCGTAAAGTCGTCGAGCCGCTGATCACGCTCGGCAAGAAGCCGTCGCTGGCAAACCGTCGCCTGGCGTTCAACCGCCTGCGCGATCGTGACTCGGTGGCGAAGCTGTTCGACGTGCTCGGTCCGCGTTTCGCGAACCGTCCGGGCGGCTACCTGCGCGTGCTGAAGTTCGGCTTCCGCGTCGGCGACAACGCACCGATGGCACTGGTCGAGCTGCTCGATCGTCCGGAAGTCGACGAAACGGAAAACGTGCAAGAAGCCGAGTAAGCTTCCGGTACGCAGCAGGATCCGAAAGGGCCGAGCAATTGCTTGGCCCTTTTTGTTTTTGGCGGCGCCTCGGCTGCGATCGATTGTCGCAGGCCGGTGCCGGCAGTGTCGCGCGGGCTGCGCTACGATATGCAGTTATCGGCGCGGGCCCTCGATGGGCGATTCGTGGCGGCGGAAGCCGGTAAAGGCCAGTCAGGAGGGCGCGTATGGTGGTGGTATTGATGCTGACGACGGTGCCGGATGCGGTGACGGCCGCGGCGCTCGCCGACGGCGCGCTCGACGCGCGGCTTGCCGCGTGCGTGTCGGAGCTCGGTGCGATCAAGTCGCGCTATCACTGGCAGGGCAAGGTCGAGACGGCCGACGAGATCCAGTTGCTGTTCAAGACGAGCCCCGTCCGCTCGCTCGAACTGGAGCGATTTATTCTCGCGCATCATCCGTACGAGACGCCGGAAATCGTCTCGTGGCAGGGGACGGCCACGGCCGCGTACGGCCAGTGGGTGACCAGCGAAACTCAACGTCTATTTCATGTTTAACGGTATGGCGCTTTCCGTGCGCGTGCGCGCGCTGCGGTTCCTCGCAGTCCTGATGTCGTTCATGTTCGTGCTGGGCGGCCTGTCGGTCGCGCGCGCAGCCGACGATTTTCTCGATCCGTCGGTCGCATTCAAGTTCAGCGCGAGCGAATCGCCGGGGCAGGTGGACGTCCGTTTCAAGGTTGCCAGCGGCTATTACCTGTACCGCGAGCGGTTCGCGTTCGCGGTGAAGGGCGGGCAGGCGACGCTCGGCGATCCGCAATTCCCGGCCGGCCATGTGAAGTTCGACCAGACGTTCCAGAAGGAAGTCGAGACCTATCGCGACGAGGTCGTGATTCATGTTCCGGTCAAGCAGGCGGCGGGGCCGTTCGAGCTCGCTGTGACGTCGCAAGGATGCGCCGACGAAGGAATCTGCTATCCGCCTGCGGAGCACGTCGTGAAGGTCGACGGCGCTGCGCTGGGCGCGGCCGCGCCGGTCGATCGCACGGCGGCTTCGGGCAGCTGGTTCGACAAGGTCACGAGCGCGGATTTCGCGCAGTCGCTGCTCGAGGGGCACGATTTCTTCACCATCGTCGCACTGTATTTCGTCGCCGGCGTCGTGCTGAGTCTCCTGCCCTGCTCGTATCCGATGATTCCGATCGTGTCCGCGATCATCATCGGCCAGGGCACGCGCGCGACGCACGCACGCGGTTTCGCGCTGTCGCTGACGTACGTGGTCGGCATGGCGCTCGTCTATACGGTGCTGGGCATCGCGGCGGCGCTGGTCGGCCAGAGCCTGGGCGCATGGCTGCAGAACCCGTGGGTGCTCGGTGCATTCGGCGTGCTGCTCACCGCATTCGCCGTATCGCTGATTTCCGGCAAGGACATCGCGCTGCCCGAGCGCTGGCAGAACGGCGCCGCGGAAGCCTCGAGCGCGCGCCGGGGCGGCCACTTCGTCGCGGTCGCCGCGATGGGGGCGTTGTCGGCGCTGGTCGTCGGCGCATGCATGACGGCGCCGCTGTTTGCGGTGCTCGCGTTCATCGCGCACACCGGCAATGCGCTGCTCGGCGGCGCTGCGCTGTTCGCTATGGGGTTGGGGCTCGGCGTGCCGCTGCTCGTCGTCGGCATCGGTGCAGGTACGGTGCTGCCGCGCGCGGGCGCATGGATGGACGGCGTGAAGGTGTTCTTCGGCATCGTGCTGCTTGCCGCCGCGCTGTGGATCGTGTGGCCGGTGCTCGCGGGTGCTCTGAAGATGGTGCTCGCCGCATTGTGGCTGCTCGTCGCGGCTGCGGCGCTTGGCCTGTTTACGCCGCATGCCGGCGCCGCATCGATCTGGCGCCGTCTCGGTCGCGGCCTCGGTGCTGCGCTTGCGATCTGGGCTGCAACGCTGCTCGTCGGTCTTGCGGCGGGCTCCAACGACCCCGTGAAGCCGCTGGCCGTGCTCGCGGCGCGCACGGTTGCGTCGGGCGATGCGTCGGCAGCCGGTGCGGCGACCGGAGGGCAGGGGCCCGCGTTCGCGTCGGTGCGCTCCAGTCGCGAGCTCGATGCGCTGCTGAAGACGTCGGGCCAGCCCGTGATGCTCGACTTCTACGCCGACTGGTGCGTGAGCTGCAAGGAGATGGAGCATCTGACGTTCACCGATTCGCGCGTGCAGGCGCGGCTCGCGCAGCTTCACCTGGTGCGTGCCGACGTCACCGCGAACAATCCGGACGACCGGGCGCTGCTCAAGCGCTTCAATCTGTTCGGGCCGCCGGGCATCATCTTCTTCGATCGCAACGGCAACGAAATCGGCCGTGTGGTCGGTTATCAGGCGGCCGAGACGTTCCTGCGCAGCCTCGATCGCGCGGCGGTACCGACGGTGTGACGCGCGCTCGTCGGCGCACGGGCGGCCCGCTGCGCCGACCGGACGGTGCAAAAAAAACGGCGGGACACCGAAGTGTCCCGCCGTTTTTCCTTGCGCCGGCCGGCGCGCGGCTCAGCGCTGCGCTTTCAGCAGACGCGCGGCATCGAGCGCGAAGTACGTGAGCACGCCGTCGGCGCCAGCGCGCTTGAATGCGAGCAGCGATTCGAGCACGACCTTGTCGTGATCGAGCCAGCCGTTCATCGCGGCGGCCTTCAGCATCGCGTATTCGCCGCTCACCTGGTACACGTAGGTCGGGAAGCGGAACTCGTCCTTCACGCGGCGCACGATGTCGAGATACGGCATGCCGGGCTTGACCATCACCATGTCGGCGCCTTCGTCGATGTCGAGGCGCACTTCGCGCAGCGCTTCGTCGCTGTTCGCCGGATCCATCTGGTAGGTCATCTTGTTGCCCTTGCCCAGATTGGACGCCGAGCCGACCGCATCGCGGAACGGGCCGTAGAACGCCGACGCGAACTTGGCCGAATAGGCCATGATGCGCGTATGGATGTGACCGTCGCTTTCCAGCATTTCACGGACCGCGCCGATGCGGCCGTCCATCATGTCCGACGGCGCGACGATGTCGACGCCGGCTTCGGCCTGCGCACGCGCCTGGTCGACCAGGATCTCGATCGTGTCGTCGTTGATCACGTAGCCGTTCTCGTCGAGCACGCCGTCCTGGCCGTGGCTCGTGTACGGGTCGAGCGCGACGTCGGTCAGCACGCCGAGTTCGGGGAAGCGCTTCTTCAGTTCGCGCACCGCGCGCGGGATCAGGCCTTCCGGATTTGCCGCTTCGCGGCCGTCAGGCGTCTTCAGCGACGGCTCGATGGCCGGGAACAGCGACAGCACGGGCACGCCGAGTTCGACGCACTGCTCGGCGACATGCATCAGCAGATCGACCGACACGCGCTCGACGCCGGGCATCGACGGGACGCTCTGGCGTTCGTTGGTGCCGTCCACGACGAACACCGGATAGATCAGGTCGTCGGTGGTCAGGCGGTTTTCGCGCATCAGGCGCCGGGAGAAGTCGTCGCGGCGCATCCGGCGCGGACGGTGAAGCGGATGGAAGCTCATGGCGATTGGGCAGAAATCAGGGTAGTAAGAACCTTACGGAACCCTTAGGTCATTTTCGAGAGCGTTGGTATATGATAGCGATCGAGCGGCACGCGTCGCGTGCCGCTCCCCGCTTCTCCTCCCTGAGCGGGTGCCTGTCGTTATTCGATTAGGCTGTTTGACCCGCCGTTCAACGGCGGGTTTTTTTATGAGCCGGCCGAATCCGCAGGTGCCGTCAGGTGCGCATGGCCGGTCCCGGCCGCGCGTTGCCCGCTCATTGTGCTACAGGCTCGCTTTTTTCGTCGGCGACGGACGGCCGCACCCAGCTCTCGATCAGTTCATGGGCCTCGTCGAGCCCCGTGCGCTTCAGCGCCGAGAACAGCTGGACCGTCAGCTTGCCCTTCACGCCCTGGTCACGGTACGCGTCGAGTCCCTTCTGCGTGTTGCGCAGCGCGTTGATGCTTTCTTGCCGCGTCAATTTGTCGCACTTCGTCAGCAGCGTGTGGATCGGCTTGCCGGTCGGCGCGAACCACTCGATCATCCGGCGATCGAGGTCGGTCAACGGGCGGCGCGAATCCATCATCAGGATCAGGCCGCACAGCTGCGAACGCGTCGCGAGGTAGGACGACAGCAGCATTTCCCAGTGGGCCTTCGCGGCCCCCGGCACTTCCGCGTAGCCGTAGCCGGGCAGGTCGACGAGGTTCGCGACGGGCTCGGCGGCCGGGCCGACGGAGAAGTAGTTGATGTGCTGGGTGCGGCCGGGCGTCTTCGACGCGAAGGCGAGCCGCTTCTGGTTGCACAGCACGTTGATCGCCGTCGATTTGCCGGCATTCGAGCGGCCCGCGAACGCGATTTCCGGTTGTACCGTCGGCGGCAGGTCGCGCAGATGGTTGACGGTCGTGTAGAAGCGGGCTTGGTGGAGCAAAAAGGCCATGGGGAAACCGGTGGGACGGGGCGGCGCGAGCCGCTTGGTGGAGGCGGGGTAGCCCCGATAGGCGCGGGAGCTTTCAGCGCGATATTGTACAATACGGCGGTTTTGCCGAAGGGCTGTGGGCGCCTGCCTCGCGCTTTTATGCAGCTTCTGCGGTAGACTGGTCGACGTCGTTTTTTGCAGAACCTCAAATTCCCACAAGACGAAACAGGGTGTGCGAATGAATCGACTGTGCAAGTCTCTGATGGTGCTTCAGGTTGCAGCAGGGTTCGTAGGTTTCGTAGCGGAGGCAAATGCGGCGGATGCGGCAAAGCCGGATCTGGACCGCGGCAAGGCGATTGCCGGGCAAGTTTGCGCGTCGTGTCACGGCGCGGACGGCAACAGCGCGTCGGGCAGTTTCCCGAAGCTGGCCGGCCAGCATCCCGACTATCTGGTCAAGCAGTTGAACGACTTCAAGGCCCAGCCGGGCGCGAAGGGGCCGGCGCGGACCAATCCGGTGATGGTCGGGTTCGCGAGCGCGTTGAGCGCGGACGACATGCGCAACGTCGCTGCGTATTACGGATCTCAGACGACGAAGCTCGGCACCGCACGCGACGCGGCGACCGTGCCGATCGGCCAGAAGATCTATCGCGGCGGCATCGCGGAAAAGGGCGTACCCGCCTGCGCGAGCTGCCACGGGCCGACGGGGCAGGGGATTCCGGTCCAGTATCCGCGTCTGTCGGGGCAATGGGCCGATTACACGGTTGCCCAGTTGACCGCGTTCCAGCAGGGTGTCGGCGCGCGCAACAACAACGAGGCGATGCATCAGATCGCAGCGCGTCTGTCGGACAACGAGATCAAGGCCGTCGCGGATTACATCGCGGGCCTGCGTTGACCGGACGGTCGCGAATGGAATGACCGGGCGCCCGAAGGGCGGCCGGCGTCAGAACAAGAAAAAGGGTGGGGCGCCGCGTGATTGCGGTTGCCTCGCCCTTTTTTGTCAGCACTCGCCGGGTCGTCCCCAGCGTGCTGACCGCCCCCTTGGGGCAGCGAACATAGTGAGCGTAGGGGCTGTTTCCCCTTAGTCGGAGTTTGAATGAGCGTTACCACGTCGGGGTTGCAGTCGAAGTCGGGTCAAAGTGCGTCCAGGCGCGCGATCGAGCTGCTGAGCTCGATGCGCTTCGCGATCGCGCTGCTGGTAGTGCTGTCGATCGCGAGCATCGTCGGCACGGTCCTGACGCAGGACGACCCGTATCCGAACTACGTGAACCAGTTCGGGCCGTTCTGGGCGGACATCTTCCGCTCGCTGGGCCTGTACAACGTGTACAGCGCCTGGTGGTTCATGCTGATCCTGATCTTCCTCGTCGTGTCGATCTCGCTGTGCGTGATCCGCAATGCGCCGAAGATGCTTGCCGATGCGAAGAGCTGGAAGGACAAGGTCCGCGAAGGCAGCCTGCGCGCGTTCCACCACAAGGCCGAATACTCGGCGTCCGGCACGCGCGCGACCGTCGCGGCCACGCTCGCCACGTTCGTCACCAAGGCCGGCTACAAGCACGTCGTGCGTGAAACCGACGGCGCGACGCTGATTTCCGCGAAGCGCGGCGCGCTGACGAAGTGGGGCTACATCTCCGCGCACCTTGCGATCGTCGTGATCTGTATCGGCGGCCTGCTGGACAGCAACCTGCCGATCAAATTCCAGATGTGGATGTTCGGCAAGAGCCCGGTCAACACGAGCGCGACGATCAGCGAAATCTCGCCCGACCACCGGCTGTCCGTGTCGAACCCGACGTTCCGCGGCTACGCGTGGGTGCCGGAAGGCCAGTTCGTGTCGACCGCGATCCTGAACCAGCCGAGCGGCTCGCTGATCCAGGACCTGCCGTTCTCGATCCAGCTCAACAAGTTCATCGTCGACTACTACACGACCGGGATGCCGAAGCTGTTCGCGAGCGACATCGTCGTGATCGATCGCGAGACGGGCCAGAAGATCCCGGCGCGCGTCGAGGTCAACAAGCCGTTCACGTACAAGGGCGTGTCGATCTACCAGTCGAGCTTCCAGGACGGCGGCTCGCAGATGGAGATGACGGCCTACCCGATGACGGGCGGCAACGCGAAGACCTTCGCGGTGAAGGGCACGATCGGCAGCACGGCGCCGCTGCAGATGCCGGGCAGCGACGGCGACACGATCGAGTTCTCCGACTTCCGCGCGATCAACGTCGAGAACATGGCCGACGCGAACGGCAAGCCGGACGTGCGCGGCGTCGCGAAGACGGCGTCGCTGAAGGAAGCGTTCGACGAGCGGCTCGGTTCGGGCGCGAAGACGTCGAAGCCGGTGCAGCTCCACAACATCGGCCCGTCGGTGCAATACAAGATTCGCGGCAAGGACGGCCAGGCGCGCGAATTCAATAACTACATGCTGCCCGTCGACATGGGCGGCACGCGCGTGTTCCTCGCCGGCGTGCGCGCGAGCCCGAACGATCCGTTCCGCTACATGCGGATTCCGGCCGACAGCCAGGATTCGATCGGCGAATGGATGCGCCTGCGCGCCGCGCTCGAGGATCCAGCCGTGCGTGCCGACGCCGCCGCGCGCTTCGCGCAGCGTTCGCTGCCGACGACCGAAGCGTCGCTGCGTGGCCGCCTGCAGGACAGCGCGTTCAAAGTGCTGACCCTTTTTGCGGCGAGCGACGACAGCATTGGCCGCGGCGCCGACGGCCAGCCGGTCGGCGGCTTCCAGGCGGTGGCGACCTTCATCGATCGTTCGGTGCCGAAGGCCGAGCAGGAGAAGGCGGCGAGCCTGCTGCTGCGCATGCTCGAGGGTTCGATGTGGGAGGTCTGGCAGATCGCGCGCGAGCGCGCCGGCGAGCCGGCTGCCCAACAGGGCGCCGACACGATCCGCTTCGTGCAGAACGCGATCAATGCGCTATCGGACAGCTTCTTGTATGGATCGCCGGTCTATTTGCAGCTTGACTCCTTCAAGCAGGTGCAAGCTTCGGTATTTCAGTTGACGCGCGCACCCGGCAAGAATCTGGTGTATCTTGGCAGCCTGCTGCTGGTCGCCGGCATCTTCTCGATGTTCTACGTGCGCGAGCGGCGCCTCTGGTTCTGGCTCAAGGATGCCGGTTCGGGCGTCGATGTGGTGATGGCGATGTCCACGGCCCGCAAGACCTTCGATTTCGAAAAAGAATTCGTGCAGACGCGCGACGCGGCCGGCGCCGCCTTGCGCGCCGCACCGCGCGACGCCGCGCCCGCCGGTGCGGCAGCGACTGCCCGTCCGCCTGCCGGCGGCGATTCCGAGAATTCCACCCGGTAACATCATGGATCTCACGCAAGTTTCCTCTTCCCGTTCGGGGCCGGTTCAGGCCCCGAATCCGGCGCCGTTGTTCGACGACCGTCCGTTCCTCGCGCGCCTGTCGGTCATCGACTGGCTGTTCGCACTGGCACTCGTGGCGGGCGCGGGCTATGCGTTCGTGCATTACAACGAACACATGAATTACTACGACAAGGCGGTGATGATCGGCACCGTGCCGGCGCTCGTCGTGCTCGGCTGGCGCTGGAAGCCCGCGCGGCTG
>NZ_QTQJ01000058.1:0-18742 GCF_003853795.1 Burkholderia sp. Bp8991
CGCGCCCAGAAGCCTTCGTAATCCTGCTCGGCTTCGGCGACCAGCGCGCGGTAGGCCGGCATGCCGGAGATGTTGGCCGCCTTCTCGAGCGCCGCGGGCGGCGCAAACTGACGGGTTTCGTGAAGAACCGATTCAATCGCAGACATCGACAACCCCTTGGTGAACATGAATCCTCTGCATGGCGGCGCGATCATGCGCGCCGCGCTTCTTTGGCCGGCGCATGTGCGCCGCTGTCTCCCACCCACCCGCGCGCGGCCCGGAGGCTGCGCACGATGCTGCGCCGCACCACGTCATGCGACGATGGACGTACGGCCCGGCGATATCCACGATAAGCGCTCGAACTTACCCGTCACTTACGCGGCATGACCGTTTCGCACGCCAGCGCCGCCTTGCGGTCGGCTGCATGACAGCCGGCTTTACGCTGTTACAAACGCGACCCTACAATCCTAACTGAACTCGCCCCCCGGACTCCAGCTTGAATCGCTACGCCCTCTTCCTCATCCTGTCGATGCTGTTCGTCGGCAGCAACGTCGGTATCGGTAAATCCATCGTCGTCTTCGTCCCGGTCGCCATCCTCGCCACGCTGCGCTTCGTGATCGCGATCGCCGTGCTGTGGCCGCTGTTCAGCCCGGTGAAGATGCGCGCGGTCCGGCGTGCGGAATGGCTGAACCTGTTCCTGCAGGCATTCTTCGGCACCTTCATGTTTACGCTGCTGATGCTCAACGGCGTGCAGCGCACGAGCGCGGTCGCGGCCGGCGTGATCACGAGCACGATCCCCGCCATCGTCGCGCTGTTCGCGTGGCTGATCCTGCGGGAAAAACCGAACGGCCGTGCGCTCGTGTCGATCGCGCTCGCGATCGCCGGCGTCGTGACGATCAACCTCGCCAACGGCAGCGCAGGCAGCACGTCCGCGCACGGCGCCGGCACGTCGTCCGGCTCGCTGACCGGCAACCTGCTGATCCTCGGTGCCGTGTGCTGCGAATCGATCTACGTGATCCTGTCGCGCCGGCTCACGCAGACGCTCGCGCCGATCGACATCTGCGCGTACACGCACCTGTTCGGCCTGTGCCTGATGCTGCCGCTCGGCGCGACGGCGCTGTGGCATTTCGATTACGCGAGCGTGCCGGCCGGTACGTGGGCGCTCGTCGTCTGGTACGGGCTGTCGGCCAGCATCTTCTCGTTCTGGCTGTGGATGAAGGGCATCCGGCACGTGCCGGGCAGTCTCGCCGGCGTGTTCAGCGCGGTGCTGCCGGTCGCCGCCGCCGCGTACGGCATCGCTTTCCTCGGCGAACGCCCGACGCTCGCGCACGGCATCGCGCTCGCCTGCGTCGTGACCGGCATCGTGCTCGCGAGCCTGCGCGTGAAGCGCGTGCCGGCTGCCGCGTCCTGATCCGTCCCCGGCAGCGCCGGCGCGTCGCTGCAGTCGCGCCGGCCGACGCGTTACAATAGCGCGCCTTTTCAAGATTACCCCCGATACCTGCGCACAGCGCCCGTACCACCATCATGTCTGCCCCGCATTCGCCCGGCTCCACCCGTCGTCCCCTGCGCCCGCTGCCCGCGCTGATCTTCATGAGCCGCTGGCTCCAGGTTCCGCTTTATCTGGGCCTGATCGTCGCGCAGGCCGTCTATGTATTCCTGTTCCTGAAGGAAGTCTGGCACCTGCTGTCGCACGCGAGCTCCCTCGACGAGATCAGCGTGATGCTCGCGGTGCTCGGCCTGATCGACGTCGTGATGATTTCGAACCTGCTGATCATGGTGATCGTCGGCGGCTACGAGACGTTCGTGTCGCGCCTCGGCATCGAGGGCCATCCCGACGAGCCCGAGTGGCTCGACCACGTGAACGCGGGCGTGCTGAAGGTCAAGCTGTCGATGGCGCTGATCAGCATTTCGTCGATCCACCTGCTGAAGACCTTCATCAACCCGGATCAGCACACGACGCACGCGATCATGTGGCAGGTGCTCATCCACGTGTCGTTCCTCGTGTCGGCGCTCGTGATGGCGTGGGTCGACCGCCTGACGACCCACACGCACCCGGCCCATTTCCACGAGACGCATGCGCCGACGCCGGCCGTGTCCCGCAAATCGGTCGAACCTGCCGTCCACGCATAAACGTATTCCCCACAGTCCCCACAGAGTCTCAGCCATGACCGTCATCAAACAGGAAGACCTGATCCAGAGCATCGCGGATTCGCTGCAGTACATCAGCTACTACCACCCGCTCGACTACATCCAGGCCCTCGGCCGCGCGTACGAGCTGGAAGAGAGCCCGGCCGCGAAGGACGCGATCGCGCAGATCCTCACGAACAGCCGCATGTGCGCGGAGGGCAAGCGCCCGATCTGCCAGGACACCGGCATCGTCACGATCTTCGTGAAGGTCGGCATGGACGTGCGCTGGGACGGCGCGACGATGGGCCTCACCGACATGATCAACGAAGGCGTACGCCGCGGTTACACGCACCCGGACAACGTGCTGCGCGCGTCGATCGTCAATCCGCCGGAAGGCGCCCGCAAGAACACGAAGGACAACACGCCGGCCGTGATCCACTACGAGATCGTGCCGGGCGACAAGGTCGACGTGCAGGTCGCGGCGAAGGGCGGCGGCTCGGAGAACAAGTCGAAGTTCGTGATGCTGAACCCGTCCGATTCGATCGTCGACTGGGTGCTGAAGACGGTCCCGACGATGGGCGCGGGCTGGTGTCCGCCGGGCATGCTCGGGATCGGCATCGGCGGCACCGCCGAGAAGGCGATGCTGATGGCGAAGGAATCGCTGATGGAGCCGATCGACATCCAGGAAATCATCGCGCGCGGCCCGAAGGACTGGGTCGAGGAGCTGCGCGTCGAACTGCACGAGAAGGTCAACGCGCTCGGCATCGGCGCGCAGGGCCTCGGCGGCCTCGCGACCGTGCTCGACGTGAAGATCATGGCTGCTCCGACGCACGCGGCATCGAAGCCGGTCGCGCTGATCCCGAACTGCGCGGCCACGCGTCACGCGCACTTCGTGCTCGACGGCTCGGGCCCCGCGAAGCTCGAGGCGCCGTCGCTCGACGCCTGGCCGAAGGTCCAGTGGGAACCGAACACGGAAACCAGCAAGCGCGTCGACCTGAACACGCTGACGCCGGAAGAAGTCGCCAGCTGGACGCCGGGCCAGACGCTGCTGCTGTCGGGCAAGATGCTCACGGGCCGCGACGCCGCGCACAAGCGCATCGCCGACATGCTGGCGAAGGGCGAGAAGCTGCCGGTCGACTTCACGAACCGCGTGATCTACTACGTCGGTCCGGTCGATCCGGTGCGTGACGAAGTAGTCGGCCCGGCAGGTCCGACGACGGCCACGCGGATGGACAAGTTCACCGAGACGATGCTCGCCCAGACGGGCCTGATCTCGATGGTCGGCAAGGCCGAACGCGGCCCGGTCGCGATCGACGCGATCAAGAAGCACAAGGCGGCCTACCTGATGGCGGTCGGCGGTGCCGCTTACCTCGTGTCGAAGGCGATCCGCGGCGCGAAGGTGCTGGCGTTCGAAGACCTCGGCATGGAAGCGATCTACGAATTCGACGTGCAGGACATGCCGGTGACGGTGGCCGTCGACTCGTCGGGCACGTCGGTGCACCAGACCGGTCCGAAGGAGTGGCAGGCGAAGATCGGCAAGATCCCGGTCGCAACCGCTTAAGCGCACTCGCACGAAAGGCCGGACGACGATCCGGCCTTTTTACTTCTCATTCTCATGATTGTGCGCGGCCGGTGCTTCGACGCAGATTGTCATTCCCGGCAAAAGGCAGGCCCGACAAGGCTCCGAGGCTTGGCATTTCCCGTTCGAGCGATTATCGTTCGGTTTCTGAAGCCCCATTGAACAAGGAACAGCCATGCAAGGCGACAAGAAAGTCATCGAATACCTGAACGCCCAACTGAAGAACGAACTCACGGCGATCAACCAGTACTTCCTGCATGCGCGCATGTACAAGCACTGGGGCCTCGACAAGCTCGGCAAGCACGAATACGACGAATCGATCGGCGAAATGAAGCACGCCGACTGGCTGATCGAGCGCGTGTTCATGCTCGACGGCCTGCCGAACCTGCAGGATCTGCACAAGCTGCTGGTCGGCGAGGAAACCGAAGAGATCCTGAAGTGCGACCTGAAGCTCGAGCAGATCTCGCAGTCGACGTGCAAGGAAGCGATCGCTTACTGCGAATCGGTGCGTGACTACGTGTCGCGCGAGATCTTCGAAAAGATCCTCGACGACACCGAAGAGCACATCGACTGGCTGGAAACGCAGATCGACCTGATCGGCAAGGTCGGCCTGCAGAACTACCAGCAGACGATGATGGGTTCGCCCGAGTAATCGCCCCCCCCCCCTCGATCGCCACCTTGCCTTCAGCATGACGATGACGAACCACCCCGCCGCCCCCGTCGGCATCTTCGATTCCGGGCTCGGCGGCCTGTCGGTGCTGCGCGCCGTGCGCGCGCACCTGCCCGGCGAGTCGTTCGTCTACGTCGCCGATTCGCACCATGCACCGTACGGTCCGCGCGACGAGGCGTTCATTACGGAGCGTACGCTGGCCATCGGCGAGTGGCTCGCCCGCGAAGGGGCGAAAGCGCTCGTGATCGCGTGCAACACGGCAACGGCGCGGGCGATCGCGGCCATCCGCGAACGCCTGTCGATTCCGCTCGTCGGTGTCGAGCCGGGCATCAAACCGGCCGCCGCCGTGTCCGCGACCGGTATCGCGGGCGTGCTCGCCACGCAATCGACGCTGAACAGCCCGCGTTTCCAGGCGCTGCTCGACCGTTACGGCGCCGGCCGTCGCTTCATCTGCCAACCCGGCCACGGGCTCGTCGAAGCGATTGAACGCGGCGACACGAACTCGCCCGCGTTGCGTGCGTTGCTCGAGCGTTACCTGCAGCCGATGCTCGACGACGGCGCCGATACGCTGGTGCTCGGCTGCACGCACTATCCGTTCTTCACGGAAACGATTCGTGACCTTGTCGGCGACCGCCTGACGATCGTCGACACGAGCGACGCGATCGCCCGCCAGCTCACGCGCGTGCTCGACGAACGCGGCCTGCGCGCGCCGGCCGGCACGCGTGCCGCGCCGCCGCGCTTCTGCTCGACGAGCGACGGCCTGCAACTGCGCGCGCTCGCGTCGTCGCTGCTCGGCCTCGACGTTCCGGTCGAATCCGTCACCATTTCCTCGCCGAACGCGCGCGCCTGCGCGACCGTCTGAAGCGGGCCGGCACGCCGCCGGTTCACCCTCTCCCGCCGACCGCTGCGCCGCCCTCCATTTCAAGGGTCCGATGACCTTAAAAAAAGCCGAACCCAGGCTTGTCAACGCCTGCAAATTTAATGATAATAATTCGCATTAACGTTAGCTATCGCAACTCATCATGATCGTCTGCGTGTGCAAGTCTGTTTCCGATCGCAAGATTCGCGCGTCCCTCGCCGAGGGCGTGAGTTCCTTCGATGAACTCCAGTTCGAGCTCGGCGTGGCCACGTGCTGCGGCAAGTGCGAGGAGTCCGTACGCGACCTCATGGCCGAGCAAGGCGTCTGCGCGAGCCGGTGCGGCGTCGAGCACCACGCTCACCCGATCCCGGTCACGTTCTACGACCGCAAGGCCGCCTGAGCGGCGCCGAGCGTACGCACGCGGCTGCGGCCGCATTTGATGTCCGACCGTCAGCAAGCCATCTTCCGCGCGAGCCAGCGGCTTACCTGCCAAGGAGCCTGTCATGGAATTGCTGATCGGATTTGTGACCACCGTGTGCATCTCGCTGCTGATCTTCCGCAAGTAACACCGATTCACCCGCCGCGCCCCGGGTGCGACGTCGTCCTTTCAAGCTAACATGCAGGCTTCGCAATCCGCTCCTGCCGGCGTCCTGCCGGCTGCCCCACGTATGAATCCCCGGGTCATCACCGTCGCGGTCGGTGTGCTTGCCGCACACGCGATCATGCTGGCGGCCGCCTGGCTCCATCGCAACGCGCCGCCGCCGAAAGAGATCGAGGTCCAGTCGATCACCGCGCAACTCATCCCGCCTGCGCCTGCCGCTCAACCGGTCGCGGTCCAATCGGCCGCGCAGCCCGCACCGCCGAAGCCCGTGCCGCGCGAAAAGCCCAAGGTCGAGCCGAAGCCCGTGCAGAAGGCGGTCAAGCCGACGCCTCAGCCGGTCGCGCAATCCCCGTCGCCGACGCCCGCGCCGGCGGCTGCCGATCCGACACCCGCTCCCGCCGCGCCTGCTCCTGCCGCGCCGGCCGCCGCACCCGGCCCGGCTCGCGAGACGATGCAGGTCAGCGCGCCGAAGAATGTATCGGCACTCAGCTGCAATTTCGTGAAGCCCACCTATCCGTCGATGTCGCGCCGCCGCGGCGAAACGGGCACGGCTTATGTTCACTTCATCATCGGCGTGACGGGCAAGATCGAAAGCGTCCAGTTGCAAAAGAGCAGCGGCTACCCGCGTCTCGACGAAGCCGCGCTCGATGCGACGCGCGCCAGCACCTGTCCGCCGTACATCGAGAACGGGCAAGCGATTCGCGCCGCCCATACGCTGCCCTTCAACTTCACGCTCGACGATTAACCCGCCTCATTCGGAAGATTCAAAGGAAACAAAAATGCAAAGCTACGGTATCGCGCACGTCTGGGCGCAAGGTGATTTCGTCACGCGCGCCATTGCGATCACGCTGCTCGTGATGTCGGTCCTGTCGTGGATCGTGATCATCGTCAAGGGCTGGAACGTGGTTCGCCTGAACCGTCTCACGAAGAATGCCGAGCAGGCGTTCTGGCATTCCGACGATTTCGACGACGGCATCAAGAAGCTCGGCCTCGCCGCATCGACGCCGAGCGACAACCCGTTCCTCGCGCTCGCGCTGTCGGGCAAGGAAGCCGCCGATCACCACCATCAGACGCAACCGCACCTGCACGACCGCATGGACGTGTCGGACTGGGTCACGCGCTGCCTGAAGGACACGATGGACGAAGGCATCTCGCGCATGCAGGCCGGTCTCGCGATTCTCGCGTCGATCGGCAGCACGGCGCCGTTCGTCGGCCTGTTCGGCACGGTCTGGGGCATCTACCACGCGCTGCTGGCGATCGGCGCAACCGGCCAGACGTCGATCGACCAGGTCGCGGGTCCGGTCGGCGAATCGCTGATCATGACGGCCTTCGGCCTGTTCGTCGCGATTCCCGCGGTGCTCGGCTACAACGCACTGACCCGCGCGAACAAGGGTGTCGTCAGCAAGCTGCGCCGCTTCGCGCACGGTCTGCACGCGTACTTCGTGACGGGTGCGCGCCTCGCATCGTCGTCGCCCCGCGACGGCCTGCGCCTTGCTTCACGCGCCAGCTGAGACGGGGTGAACCATGGCAATGAACACCGGCTTCAGCGATGACGACGACGATGGCGTGATGAGCGAGATCAACATGACGCCGCTCGTCGACGTCATGCTCGTACTCCTGATCATTTTCCTCGTGACGATCCCGGCGATGCAGCATGCGGTGAAGATCGACCTGCCGCACGCGAGCAGCCAGCCCGTCGACGAAAAGCCGCAGACAGTCGACGTCGCGATCCAGGGCAACGGTACGATACTGTGGAACGAACAGACGGTCACGCGCGAGCAACTGCAGGCGCACATCGCGGAAGCGGCACAGCATCAGCCGCAACCGGAGTTGCACCTGCGTGCCGATCGCAAGGTTGCCTATGAACGTGTGGCCGAAGTGATGTCCGATGCGCAGGCCGGCGGCCTGACGAAGCTCGGCTTCGTGACGGAGCCGACTGCGAGGGCGAAGTAACGCACGCGCATTTCGCTACGCGACGGTCGGTCGCTTGGCCGGCCGCGCCTCGCCGGCCACACCTAGCCGGCCGCACCTAGCCGGCCGCACCTAGCCGGCCACACACAAAGTAAAAGGCCTTCATCGCCAGATGAAGGCCTTTTTTCATGCGCACGCGGGCGCCTTCGGGCGGCGGGCTCTTCGGCGGTATCGGTTGCGCCTCGAGCAACGCAAATGCGGCTACCGTGGTCTGCACGGACTGCGCGTTCTGCCCTATCTGGCTCGCAATATATGCGGCCACCTGATTCCGCTCAGAACTTCCTTCGCGAAATGGGATTTCAATATAGGCCTGCCCGCGGATGCATTCAAGGTCCCGGCGATTGAAACTTGCGATTGCAGGCGGCGCTTCAATGACAAAACAAATTTGCCACGACGCGCATCTTGCATTCAGGTGGCCGAAGCATCGGCCGCCGCCGCATCCTTCTTCGCGCGCTCGGGGCAGCCCGGCTGCTTGTATTCGCCGTGGTCGAGCTTCTCGACCAGATAGTCGACGAACGCGCGCACCGCGGGCGGCATCCCCTGCCGCGACACGAACACCGCGTAGAGCTGCGGCACCGGCAGCGTCCAGCCCGGCATCACCGGCGACAACTGCCCCGCGCGCAATGCATTGCCGTACATCATCTCGGGCAGCGCCGCGATGCCGAGGCCGTCGAGCACGGCCTCGCGGATCGTCATCAGGTCGGCCGTCACGAGCCGCGGATCGTGCTCGTGCAAATGACGCGTGCCATCCGGTGCGATCAGGCTGAACACGTGCCGCCCGTCGACGCTCGGCGTATCGAGCGTCTCGAAATGGGCCAGATCGTCCGGCACGAGCGGCGGCGCATTCTGGTTCAGCAGGCTCGGCGCGCCGACCAGCATCTGCTCGGTCCGCCACAGCGGCCGCACGACGATGTTCGCGTTCTGCGGCGGCTCCGAGCGCACGCGCAACGCGACGTCGATCGAATCCTCGAACAGGTCGATCACGCGATTGGTCACACGGATGTGCACCTTGACCTCGGGATAGCGGTGCAGGAATTCGGGAAGGATGCGCGACAGCATCGTCTGCGACAGGGTAACGGGGACGCTCACGCGCACCGAGCCGCGCGGCGACGCACGCAGCTGCTGCACGGCGTTCATCGCGGCCTGCGCCTCGGCGAGCATCGCCTGGCAATGCTGGTAGAACAGTTCTCCCGCCTCGGTCAGCGCGAGCTTGCGCGTCGAGCGCTGCAGCAGGCGCACGCCGAGCGCCGCCTCGAGTTCGGTCAGGCGCCGCGACAGGCGCGATTTCGAGATGCCCAGTACGCGTTCCGCCGCCGAGAAACCGCCGTGTTCGACGACCTGCGAAAAGTACATGAGGTCGTTCAGGTTGTGTGCATCGATGTTCATGTCATCGTTCCAATTTCAGAACAATCCATTGCGAACCGCCGCAAATCGGCCGGTAAAACGCCCAATATAATAGCGCTATGTTTCAAAAATGACGCTATTCCGATGTTATCGAGGGCTTCTGCATGACGACCGCTCGCTCGCTTGACCGCACGTACCCCGCGCTTCGCACGACCGAAGGCGGCGGCTTCGTGGTTCACCGTCCGTTCCCGACCCGGCTGCTGATGGATTTCGATCCGTTCCTGCTGCTCGATGAAATGGGCCCCGTCGACTATGCCCCTGGCGAAGCCAAGGGCGCGCCCGACCATCCGCATCGCGGCTTCGAGACCGTCACCTACGTGCTCGACGGGCGTTTTCGTCATCGCGATTCGGCCGGCCATGCCGGCACGCTCGGGCCCGGCGACGTGCAGTGGATGACGGCCGGCGCGGGTGTCGTGCACAGCGAAATGCCGGATCCCGAGTTCGCTCGGGCCGGCGGACGTTCGCACGGCTTCCAGCTGTGGGTCAATCTGCCGCGCCGCGACAAGCTGATCGCACCGCGCTACCAGGAGATCCCGGCCGGCCGCATCCCGAGCGCGACGTCGCCGGACGGCCGCGCGCAGGTACGCGTGATCGCCGGCGAAGCGTTCGGCGTGCGTGCGGCAATCGAGACGCGCACGCCGATCCTCTACCAGCATTTCACGCTGCAACCGGGCGCAACGGTCACGCAGCCGGTGCCGGCAGGGTATCGCGTGTTCGCCTACCCGCTCGACGGAGCCGGCCGCTACGGGCCCGACAGGCAGCCGGTCGACGCACGGCACATGGTCGTCTACGGTGACGATGGCGATGCGGTGACGTTCGAGGCCGGCGATACGCCGCTCGACCTGCTGCTGATCGGCGGCGTGCCGCTCAACGAGCCGATCGTCCGCTATGGCCCGTTCGTGATGAATACCGAGGAAGAGATCCGGCAGGCCGTCGTCGACTACCAGACCGGCCGCATGGGTCGCATCGAAGCGTGACGTCCGATCGGGGGGGCGCAGGTGCCGCGAAACCGCTCGTTTTGCGTCACAATGACTTCTTGAACCATGTGGCTGCCCGCCACCAGAAGGAACCCGCCCCCGTGAATTTCGAACATCTGATCCAGATCAACTCCGACGATCCGGCCGTGCCTTCCCTGACCCGCGACCAGCTCTGGGAAGGCCTCGTACTGCGCGCCGAACAGCCGCAGCTGTTCGTGATCGGCCTCGACAGCTGTGTCGTCCACGAACGGACGGACACGACGCTCGAACGCGAACTGCACTACGGGCATGCGACCGTGCGCGACCGCGTGACGTTCACCCCGAACCAGCAAGTGCGCTACGACATCCATGCGGCCGGCGGCGAAATCGGCGGCTCGCTGACGATGACGATCGAGGAGCGCGACGACCACGAGCTGTTCCTGCGCTTCGAATACCGCACGACGCTGACCGTCACGGACGACAGCGAGGAAGCGCGCCAGACGCACGGCATCGTCAAGGAAGCGTATCGCACGTCGGACATCGACACGGTGCGCCTGATTCGCGAATACGCCCAGGGGCGCAAGGACCCCGACCCGCTCCACTGACGTCGGCGGCGGCCTGCGGGCCGCCCATTCGACTCAGGCTATCGAATTCGCCATATCGATCGATAAAGAGTTTTTGTAAATGGGAATAGTTATCATTTAGAATTCATTCCACCGTATCGACAGTCACCGATCAACCGAATGACCGACACCACGCGCCCGACCACGCTGAGCTTGCGCCGCCCGACCGGCACCGCAAGCGCCAACCGTCAGAAGACGGCGGCGGTCACGACGCCGGCGAAACCCGCCGCTAGTAGCCACGATGCCGGCACCCGGACCCTCAGCAGCGATGCGCTGCTGCAAGGCCACAGCCACATCAGCATCGCGCATAACGGAGAGACGTATCAGTTGCGTGCCACGCGGCTCGGCAAACTGATCCTGACGAAGTAACGACAGAGTATTGTGGGGACCACCTCCCTGAGAGGTGTTGGGCAGTAGCCAGCGTAACGGCTTGCACGCGAGATCTAGACCCCTTCGTGCAAACACACTCAAGCAGCCGTTGCAGCAAGCCAAGCCACTTTTTTGGTTCTCGCACAAGGAAGAAAAAAGCGACACGTCGAAGGACGTGTCGCTTTTTCGTTTGGGCGTCCGGATGCAAGGGAAAAAGCATCGCGGTTGACTGCGCTGCGGCTTCGACGCGTTCCGGAGCCACGCAGCGGGACCACCCTCTGGTTCCGCCGGAACCCGGCCGCAAGGCCTTCAATCCCGCATCAGAAACCCCAGAACATCAGCCACCATGCGCTGTCGACCACGGCCAGGCCTGCGGCGAACCACGCGAATGCAGCCAGCCGGCGCGGCCATGCCGCATAGCGCCCCGTCACTTTCCATGCGAGCCAGGCGCTCCACGCATTCGCGCCGACCAGAATCGCGATGCGCACGTCGGCTGCCCAGCCGAGCGGCACGTGCTCGGCCCGCAGCAGCGACAGCGTCGTCGCAGACAGCCCGAGGAACACGCCGGCTCCTGCGATCGGGATCAGCGCCTGCGCGAGGTGATGGAGACGCGTGCGATCGAAGCGTCCGAGCATCAGCGTCGCGCCAGCCAGCAGCACGAGCAGCGCGGTGCCGTACACGAGCCCCGTGCCGACGATGTAACTGACGATCAGCCCGCCGTCGAGCCACGAAAACACGTCGTTGCGATCCGGATAGTGCGTGAGCAGGAACCACGGTGCATTGGTCTCGAGCGGCCACGTGATGTCGTGATCGATCAGCCAGCCCGCGAGCCATTGCTTGATCTGCACGAACCACGGGCTCACGGTCCAGTGGAACGCACCGATCGCGACGCCGAGCAGGCCGTACAGGATCAGCGCCGTGTCCCACGGGCTCGCCTGCTGCGCGCCGAGGTTCACGACCTCGTCGGACGGCGAGCGCCACGACAGCTCAATTGCGTCACGGTGCCCGCTGCAGCGGCCGCACATGTGGCAGGCGGCGGCGCCCTTCATGTTGCGCAACGGCACGAGCGGCGCGCAATTGATCGGAATCACGCGATGCCCATGCTCGCCGTTCTTGTACGAGCGGCGCCACGCATCCTCGTCGACCTTGTAGCGCATCGGCGCGAGCCGCGCGAGCAGCCCGAACACGCCATTGACCGGGCACAGATACTTGCACCACACGCGCTTCTCGCGGCCGTACAGCACGCCGATCACGATCGCGCCGACGGTCGAGCCGCCGAGCACGAACAGCACCGCGAGCGGGTACTGGTACACGCTCACCATCTGCCCGTAGATCGTCGTGAGCCCGAACGCGACGAACGGCCAGCCGCCCCACCGCATCCAACGCGGAATCGCGCCGCCGCGGCCGAACCTGCTTGCATATTCGGTCAGTGCGCCTTCCGGGCACAGCACGCCGCACCAGACGCGGCCGAGCATCACCATCGACAGCAGCACGAACGGCCACCAGATGCCCCAGAACACGAACTGCGCGATCAGCGTGAGATTGTTCCAGAGGTGCGCGGAATCGTCCGGCAGCGGCAACACCGCCGGCACGATGATCAGGAATGCGTAGACGCCAACGACGACCCACTGGATGCCGCGGATCACCGCGCCGTGGCGCTGCATCCACTGGCCGGCCTGCGCGAGCCAGCCCGGCTTGGCTGCGGCGACGACACTCATGCCGCGCGGCCTGCGGGAACGGCCGGACGACGGCTCGCGCGCTTCATCAGCAGCCAGACCACCGCCCAGTACACCGCATAGGCGATCAGGTTGGTCAGAGCCGGATGCGCGCGATAGCCGGTCAGCGTCGCGACGAGCGAACCGAACGTGCCGGAATCATCGAGGATCCCCGACGTGTCCCACACCTGCGAAATGCCGAGCGGCAGGATTTCCTTGTCGATCAGCTTGTCGACGCCGGTCTGGAACAGGCCCGCGCCGAGGAACAGCAGCATCACTTCGGTGACACGGAAGAAATGCCGCCACGAGAAGTACTTGCCGCCGAGCTGCAGCAGATAGAACGTGAGGAGCGCGAGGCCGAGGCCGATCACGACCGCGAGCATCTGGCCGCCGTCCACGTGCCCCGACTGGCCGAAACCGAGGCCGTACAGGAAGATCACCGTCTCGCTGCCTTCGCGTGCGATCGCGAGTGCGACCAGCACGGCGACGCCCCACCAGTTCGAATCGCGCGTGCTCTGCTGCAGCGACTGCTCCATGTCGCGCTTCAGCGTGCGGCCGTGCCGGCGCATCCACAGCACCATCTGCACGATCAGCACGCACGCGATCAGCACCATCGCGGTCTGGAAATAGTCCTGCGCGTCGCCGGACAGCACTTCGGTGAAGCCGACGAGCGCGGCGCCGAGACCGACGGCCATCAGCAGGCCGACTGCCACGCCCGTCCAGAGAAAGGGCAGGCCGCGGCGCGCGTCGTCGTCGCCGTTCTTCAGCCATGCATAGAGGATGCCGACGACGAGCAGCGCTTCGACGCTCTCCCGCCAGACGATGAACAAGATCTGACCCATTGAATCCTCCTGACGTGCGGGGCAAGGCACGCGTACGCCCGCACGCAGATAAAACGTATTACTTCGCGACGATCACGCCCTGTGCCTGCTGGTGGAAATCGTCGAAAAACTTGTATTCGCCCGGCGACAGCGGGGCGACGACCACGAACGAATCGGCGCCCGGCGCAAGCACCTTTTCCTTGCGCAGCTGCACGCTCTCGAATTCGGCGGCGCCCTTGCCGGTATTCCGGATCTCGATCTTGAAGCGCTGCCCGGCCGGCACTTCGATACGGGCGGGATTCAGCTTGCCGTCCGTCATCTCGAGCTTGAACGTCGGCAGATCGGCGGCATGCGCCGCGCCGACGAGCCACAGCGCGGCGGCTGCGGCGACGATTTTCTGGGGAAATTTCATTCTGGGTTCTCTACGCCGACGGCGCGCCGAAGCGCGCCGTCCGTGATGCCACCGATCAGTACCCGCCCTTCTTGCCGATACCGGCGAACGGGAAGTCGTATTCGAGGGTGATGGGCTTGAACCACGCGCCCACGCCCGTTTCCTTGTCGACGTGACGGCCGAACGCCATGTGGCCCGACTGCATCGGCGGCTTGACCGTCATCGTCAGGTGGTACTTGCCCGGGCCGGCCAGCTTCACGTTGTCGCCGTAGTGCGGGCCGTCGCTCGCGACCATGCCCATCAGGTCGCCTTCGGCCTTCCACTTCGTGTCGCCCTGCTTCGTCAGCTTGTACGTGACCTGCAGGTACGGCATCCAGTCGCCTTCCGCGAAACCCGTCGGGTTGTTCTTGACCGCGTGGATGTCGGCCTCGAGGTGGATGTCCGAATCCGACGCCTTGCGCATCATCCCTTCCGGATCCATCGAGATCGGCTGCAGGTACACCGCGCCGATTTCCATGCCGCCCTGGATCTGCTGCTTGCCGATCGGATATTCGGCTGCCGTTGCCGACATCGCGGCAAGCGCCGCCGCTACCGCAACCGACGTGCGGATGAACGAAGAACCCAACATGGACACTCCTTGTTATTTGTCTGGTGACTTGCGCGCCGCCGGTCAGGTCCGCGCGCTGGAAACACTAACGCAACGAATAACGTTAATGCGAACTATTCTCAATACTTGCGAAGTTTAGCACCGAACCGGCTCCGGAACAAACGAGACACCGCGTAAACCCCTGATCCGACAAGGCTTACAACGGTGTTACCAGAAGGTTTCAGTGACGTTTGGAAAGATTTACCGGCCGCCGTTGACGTGGTCGCCCACGTTCGCGCCGAACACGCGTTCACGCAGCAACGCAAGCTGGTCGCGCGTCGCCGCAGCCTTTTCGAACTCGAGGTTCTTCGCGTAGTCGGCCATCTGCTTTTCGAGACGCTTGATCTCTTTCGAGATCTGCTTTTCCGACATGTCCTCGAACTTCGCGCGTTGCTGCGCTTCCTTCAGCTCGGCGCGCGCTTCGTCGGCGTTGTAGACGCCGTCGATGATGTCCTTGATGCGCTTCACCACGCCGCGCGGCGTGATGCCCATCTTCTCGTTGTGCGCGATCTGCTTCGCGCGGCGCCGCTCGGTCTCGCCGATCGCGCGTTTCATCGACTCGGTCATGTTATCGGCATAGAGGATCGCCTTGCCGTTCACGTTGCGCGCCGCGCGGCCGATCGTCTGGATCAGCGAGCGTTCGGCGCGCAGGAAGCCTTCCTTGTCCGCATCGAGAATCGCGACCAGCGACACTTCCGGGATGTCGAGGCCCTCGCGCAGCAGGTTGATCCCGACCAGCACGTCGAACGTGCCGAGCCGCAGGTCGCGGATGATCTCGACCCGCTCCACCGTGTCGATGTCGCTGTGCAGGTAGCGCACCTTGACGCCGTGGTCGGCCAGGAACTCGGTGAGCTGTTCGGCCATCCGCTTCGTGAGCACGGTGATCAGCACGCGCTCGCCGGCGTTCACGCGCGCGTTGATCTCGGTCAGCACGTCGTCGACCTGCGAGCTTGCCGGGCGCACTTCGATTTCCGGATCGACGAGCCCGGTCGGCCGCACCACCTGCTCGGCCACCTGCCCCGTCACGCGCTGCTCGTAGTCGGCCGGCGTCGCCGACACGAACACCACCTGGCGCATCTTGCGCTCGAACTCGGGGAACTTCAGCGGCCGGTTGTCCAGCGCCGACGGCAACCGGAAACCGTAGTTCACGAGGTTTTCCTTGCGCGCGCGGTCGCCGTTGTACATGCCGTTCAGCTGGCCGATCAGCACGTGCGATTCGTCGAGCAGCATCAGTGCATCGGGCGGCAGGTAGTCGACGAGCGTCGGCGGCGGCTCGCCGGGCGCGGCGCCCGAGAAGTGCCGCGAGTAGTTCTCGATGCCCTTGCAGAAGCCGAGTTCCTGCAGCATCTCGAGGTCGAAACGCGTGCGCTGCTCGAGGCGCTGCGCCTCGACGAGCTTGCCGTCGCGGTGGAAGAACTCGAGGCGCTCGCGCAATTCGTCCTTGATCGTCTCGACCGCCCGCATCACGGTGTCGCGCGGCGTCACGTAGTGCGACGACGGATACACGGTGAAGCGCGGGATCTTCTGCCGCACGCGCCCGGTCAGCGGGTCGAACAGCTGCAGCGTCTCGACCTCGTCGTCGAACAGCTCGACGCGCACGGCCAGCTCCGCATGCTCGGCCGGGAAGATGTCGATCGTGTCGCCGCGCACGCGGAACGTGCCGCGCTGGAAGTCCTGTTCGTTGCGCGAATACTGCATCGCGATCAGCCGCGCGATCACGTCGCGCTGGCCGAGCTTGTCGCCGGTGCGCAGCGTCAGGATCATCTGGTGGTATTCGGACGGGTTGCCGATACCGTAGATCGCCGACACCGTCGCGACGATCACCACGTCGCGGCGCTCCATCAGGCTTTTCGTCGCCGACAGCCGCATCTGCTCGATGTGCTCGTTGATCGACGAATCCTTCTCGATGAACAGGTCGCGCTGCGGCACGTACGCTTCCGGCTGGTAATAGTCGTAGTACGACACGAAGTACTCGACCGCGTTGCGCGGGAAGAACTCGCGGAACTCCGCGTAGAGCTGCGCCGCAAGCGTCTTGTTCGGCGCGAACACGATGGCCGGGCGGCCGAGCCGCGCGATCGTGTTGGCCATCGTGAAGGTCTTGCCCGAACCCGTCACGCCGAGCAGCGTCTGGAATGCGAGGCCGTCGCCGACACCTTCGACGAGCGTTTCGATCGCGGTCGGCTGGTCGCCTGCGGGCGGGTATGGCTGGTACAACTGGAACGGCGACCCTTCGAAGGTCACGAATTTCGATTCGTCGAGCGCGTCGCCGACTTCGGCGTGATGTTCGGACATGGAGTGCGGCCGGAGCGAGGGCAAAAAAACTATTCTAGCGCTTCGCGGCGTTGCGGACCGCTGACGGCTCCTGACGCGCGGCAGCGGTCCGAAATCGCAATTCGGCGCGCAATCGCCGCCTCCGGCAGCGTGAATTCGCTACAATGTCAGGCTGCTGCGCTTTCCGGCGCCATGCCCGTTGGCGCGCGGTCCGCTGCGCCCGCCCCGCCGGCTGAAAGCCTGACCCTCTTTTCACTACTGCCGAATCATCATGTCGCTCTTCTCCGCTGTCCAGCTTGCTCCCCGCGACCCGATCCTGGGCCTGAACGAAGCCTTCAACGCCGATACGCGTCCGACCAAGGTCAACCTCGGCGTCGGTGTGTACACGAACGAAGAAGGCAAGATTCCGCTGCTGCGCGCCGTTCGCGAAGCGGAAAAGGCGCGTGTCGACGCCGGCCTGCCGCGCGGCTACCTGCCGATCGACGGGATCGCCGCGTACGACGCAGCGGTGCAGAAGCTGCTGCTCGGCAACGATTCGCCGCTGATCGCCGCAGGCCGTGTGGTCACGGCGCAGGCACTGGGCGGCACGGGCGCACTGAAGATCGGCGCCGATTTCCTGCGTACCGTGAACCCGAACGTGAAGGTGGCGATCAGCGACCCGAGCTGGGAAAACCACCGCGCGCTGTTCGAAGCGGCCGGCTTCGAAGTCGTCGCGTACCCGTACTACGACGCCGCAACCAACGGCGTGAACTTCGAAGGCATGCTGTCGGCGCTGAACAGCTATGCAGCCGGCACGATCGTCGTGCTGCACGCGTGCTGCCACAACCCGACCGGCGTGGATCTGACCGAAGCGCAATGGCAGCAGGTGGTCGACGTCGTCAAGGCACGCAACCTTGTGCCGTTCCTCGACATGGCTTACCAGGGCTTCGGCGAGAACATCGAGGCCGATGCCGCCGCGGTGCGTCTGTTTGCCGCGGCCGACCTGAACGCGTTCGTGTCGTCGTCGTTCTCGAAGTCGTTCTCGCTGTACGGCGAGCGCGTCGGCGCGCTGTCGATCATCACGTCGAGCAAGGAAGAAGCGACGCGCGTGCTGTCGCAACTGAAGCGCGTGATCCGCACGAACTACTCGAACCCGCCGACCCATGGCGGCGCCGTCGTCGCGGCCGTGCTCGCGTCGCCGGAACTGCATGCTGCGTGGGTGCAGGAACTCGGCGAAATGCGCGACCGCATCCGCGCGATGCGCAACGGTCTCGTCGAGCGCCTGAAGGCGAGCGGCGTCGATCGCGACTTCAGCTTCATCAACGCGCAGCGCGGGATGTTCTCGTATTCGGGCCTGACCTCGGCGCAAGTCGATCGCCTGCGCGAAGAGTTCGGCATCTACGCAGTCGGCACCGGCCGGATCTGCGTTGCTGCACTGAACACGCGCAATCTCGACGCGGTCGCCACCGCAGTCGCTGCGGTCCTGAAGTAAGCCGGTGCCAGCGGGTGGCAACCCGCTCTGCCGAAACAAAAAACGCGCTCCCCGGAGCGCGTTTTTTCATGCCGTTCTACTGTCAGCGAATGCTCGCTGCAGCACAAGCGGCGCGCAGCGCGGCCGCCCGTGCCGGAGCCCGTTACTGCATGAACCAGCCGTGGCTGACGACGAACGACTGGCCCGTGAGCGCGGCGCTCGGGAACGCCGAAAGGAACAGCACCGTCTGCGCGACGTCCTGCACCGTCGTGAACACGCCGTCGACCGTGTTGCCGAGCATCACCTTCTT
>NZ_QTQJ01000059.1:0-15906 GCF_003853795.1 Burkholderia sp. Bp8991
CACGTTCGCGATGTCGACGCCCGTGTTGTCCGACTTCACGCGGACCTTCACGTTGTAATCGACCACTCTTTTCACTGCTACGACGATCTTCACGCGCTGCTCCTCCATCGAGTCGTTGGCATCATCCGGTTTCGCAGGCCATTACACGCGCAAACCCGGCCGGCGACAACTATCCATTGACTCTGCCGGTCATAGCCCGAACCTATTGCGCCGCGCGTTTGCCGGCGCCGAATGCGACACGGCCCGGATGATCCGGGCCGTGTCGTCGATCAGCAGTTCGCTGCCAGCGTGGCGGTAATCGCCAGGAATCGCGCGATATCGTCGGGCGCATGGCAATGAAGCGGCGATATCCGCACAGCGCCGCCGAGCCCGAACGATTTCAGCATCCGCCCCGAATACAGGCTCGACGCAACGCGTTCATGGACGATCACGCCGTGCTTTTCGTATTCCCGCACCGCCTGCGTCGGTTCGAGGTTCGCGAAACCGATCCCGACGATCAGGTCGCGCTCCGTCAGGTCGTGTGCGGCACGCGCCCATTCGCTGACCGCCGAGATCGTCCGGCAGGCGGCGCAGGCGTGCGATTTCAGCACGAGCCTGCTGGCCCCGGTGCGCATGATCAGGTTCCCGAATGACCCGTCCGGCCCCGTGGCGCGATGCGCCCGCATCGCCGCGCACCGAAGCACACGGTCAGATCTTCAGCGTCGTCGACAGATATTTGAATACGGTCGAGACCCGCAGCAGATGTCGCGATTCCCGGTGGGTCAGCACCCACAGCTCAGTCTGGCAGTCGGGCAGGACATCGGTCAATTGCACGAGATCGGAGCGGCCGCGTGTCAGAAACATCGGCAGTATGCCGACGCCCATGCCCAGGGCGACCAGCTCCATCACGGTCAGGATGCTGTCGACCTTGTAGTGCGGCACCACTTTCCTGAAATGACGTTTGCGCCAGATGACCGACGGGTGGCCCGGCAGCGCGTCGTCCGGCGCGATCCAGCGTGCCTTGCCCGCCGTGACGTCTTCATAACGGCGTACTGCGGCGTCGTGCCTCGACGCGAAAAGCGCCACGTCGATCGACCCGACATGCTTGCCCACCAGATATTCCGGTGGCTGCCGGGTCGCACGCACCGCGATATCGGCATCGCGGCGCCCCAGGTCGGCGATCTCGTTGCCGGTGTTCAGCTCGTACGCAAGCCGCGGGTGGACGGCTTCCAGCTGCTTCAGCGCCGGCCCGACCAGCCCGTGCAGAATCGTGTCGGTGGTGGTGATGCGCACGGTGCCCGCCACTTGCTCGGGCACTTGTTGGGCGATCGAGCGGGCCGATTCGACCTGCACTTCCACTTGCTCCGCGTGTTCGGCCAGCGCCAGCGCGATTTCCTTCGCGCGATAGCCTGAGCGGGTCCGTTCGAACAACTGCTGCTGCAGGCCGCGCTCGATCCGCCTGAGGTTGCGAAACACGGTCGACGCATCCACGTCCAGTCGCTCGCCCGCCTGAACCAGCGTGCCCGAGCGGGACAGCGCCAGTATCGTTTCGAGGTCTGCTGCGCTGAGCTTGTATGGCATCCGGTTATCCCCCGTGCATTGCATTTTTGCAATCCGTCATTGTAATCATGCGTATTGCTCAAGCACTTCCGCAATGTCAAATTCGGTGCCGCCTTGCCAACTCTCCCAACGGGTGCCGATATGAACCAATCGATTTCGACGAGTGACAATGCCGCCGCCTATGGCGCGTTGCGGCTCCGCGTGGCGTTGGGCCGGCGCAGCCAGCGCTTCGCGCCTGACGTGGCCTGCCACGGCGAGGCGACGACATGAGCACGCCCCAATACCACCTCGTCAGCCACGTGCTGTGCCCCTACGTCCAGCGCGCAGTCATCGTGCTGACCGAAAAAGGCGTGCCGTTCGAACGGACGGACGTCGACCTGGGCAACAAGCCGGACTGGTTTCGCAGGATTTCCCCGCTCGGCAAGACCCCCGTGCTGGTCGTCGATGGCGCGCCCATCTTCGAATCGGCCGTGATCTGCGACTACCTCGACGAGACGCTCGCGCCGCGGCTGCATCCCGATGCGCCGCTCGAGCGGGCGCGGCACCGCGCCTGGGTCGAGTTCGCTTCGGCACTGCTGAACACCGTGTGGGGGTTCTACACGGCTGCGGACGAAACGGCGCTGGCCGCAGCAACCCGTGACATCCGCGCACGATTCGAGCAGCTCGAAGACACGCTCGGCACCGGCCCGTATTTTGGCGGCGCGCACTTCAGCATCGTGGACGCGGCATTCGGGCCGGTGTTCCGCTACTTCGACGTGTTCGAGCGGATCGACGACTTCGGGTTCTTCGCGGGCTTGCCCAAGGTCACTGCATGGCGACAACGGCTCGCCGAACGGCCGTCCGTGCGCGCAGCGGTCCGGGCCGACTATCCGCAGCGGCTGATGGAGTTCCTGCTCAAGCGCGGCTCGATGCTGTCGACGCGTATCCGCGATCACGTATTGCGCATTCAGGATTGAACCGAACCGCTTTTGCGTGCCGGCGCCCCGTATCGGGTTGCGCCGGCACCGGGCTCAGGGTGCCACCGGCACGATCTTTGCCGGGCAATCGGTCGCGACACGGCGCTAGCGCAAACCCGCCCCCGGTTGCACTGTTCATCGCCGTTCGGGTCCTGTATTGTCCTTCCATCCCCGGTTGCGGAACCGGTGCATGGGAGGCGCACGATGCAGAAAAAAAATGCTGCAGCCGTCTGGATCCTGATCGCGATGGTGGCAGGCATCCTGATCGGCTACATGATCTTCACGAGCTTTCCCGACAAAAAGGCCACCACCGAAATCGCCGGATACATCTCGCTCGTGTCCGACGTGTTCCTGCGGCTGATCAAGATGGTGATCGGCCCGCTGGTGTTCTCGACGCTCGTCGTCGGCATCGCGCACATGGGCGACGCGGCATCGGTCGGGCGCGTGTTCGCGAAATCGATCGGCTGGTTCGTCACCGCGTCGCTGATCTCGCTGCTGCTCGGGCTGTTCATGGCGAACCTGCTGCGGCCCGGCGAGAACCTCGGCCTGCCGCTGCCGGACATCGGCGCATCGGCGAACCTCGCGACCTCCAAGTTCACGCTCAAGGATTTCGTCGGCCACATGGTGCCGAGATCGTTCGCCGAGGCGATGAGCAACAACGAAATCCTGCAGATCGTCGTGTTCTCGATGTTCTTCGGCGTCGCGCTCGCGGCGCTCGGCGAGCGCGGCAAGATCCTCGTCGCCGCGATCGACCAGCTGTCGCACGTGATGCTCAAGATCACCGGCTACGTGATGAAGCTCGCGCCGCTCGCGGTGATGGCCGCGATGGCCGCCACCGTCGCGGTCAACGGGCTGTCGGTACTGCTGAAGTTCGCGGTGTTCATGGGCGACTTCTACGTGAGCCTGTTCCTGCTCTGGGCCTTGCTCGTCTGTGCCGGGCTGTTGTTCCTCGGGCCGCGCGTATTCAAGTTGCTGGTGCTGATCAAGGAAGCATTCATGCTGTCGTTCGCGACGGCCAGCTCCGAAGCCGCGTATCCGAAGATCCTCGACGCGCTCGACCGGTTCGGCGTGCGACGCAGGATTTCGAGCTTCGTGATGCCGATGGGCTATTCGTTCAACCTCGACGGTTCGATGATGTACTGCACGTTCGCGTCGCTGTTCATCGCGCAGGCGTACAACATCCACCTGTCGATCGGCACGCAGGTCACGATGCTGCTGGTCCTGATGCTCACGTCGAAGGGAATGGCCGGCGTGCCGCGCGCATCGCTCGTCGTGATCGCCGCCACGCTGCACCAGTTCGGGCTTCCGGAGGCCGGCCTGCTGCTGATTCTCGGCGTCGATACGTTCCTCGACATGGGCCGCTCGGCCACCAACGCGGTCGGCAACTCGATCGCGAGCGCGGTGGTCGCGAAGTGGGAAAACCAGCTCATGTCGGAAGCGGAAGCCGAAGCCAATCTGGCACGCATCGAAGCGGAACAGGAAGCGACGATTGCGCATCCGACGGACGTCTGACGGAGGCCCGGCGATGAAGATGCAGCGATTCTGGCGTGCGCTCGCGCTCGCGGGCCTGCTTGCCGCGGGCGCGACCGCGCGCGCGGAAGATGCGCCGTCCACGCCGCCGCGCGTCGAGCCGTTCGCGCCGGCCCGACTGACCGGCACGCTCGCGAAGGTGCGCAGCAGCGGCACGATCGCGCTCGGCTATCGCGACGCGTCGATCCCGTTCTCGTATCTGAACGCGCGCAACCAGCCGATCGGCTATTCGATCGAGCTCTGCAAGGCGCTCGTGTCGTCGATCGAGGATGCGGTCAACCGGAACCTGACGATCCGCTGGGTGCCGGTCACGTCCGAGAACCGCATCGACGCGGTGGTCAACGGCACGGTCGACCTGGAATGCGGCTCCACGACGAGCAACCTGGAGCGGCAGAAGCGCGTGGCGTTCTCGCCGATCATCTTCGTGGCCGGCACGAAGGTGATGGTGAAACGCGGCTCGCCGATCCGCTCGTTCCGCGATCTCGCGGGCAAGAAGGTCGCGGTGACGGCCGGCACGACCAACGAGAAGGCGCTGCGCGACCTGGACGCGCGGTTCAGGCTCGGGATCCAGCTGCAGGTGGTGCCGGATCATGCGCAGGGCTTCGCGCTCGTCGCGAGCGGCGGCGCCGATGCGTTCGCGACGGACGACGTGTTGCTGTACGGCCTGATTGCCGTGAATGCGGGCAAGGGCGGCCAGTACGACGTGGTCGGCGACTTCCTGTCCTACGACCCGTACGGCATCATGTTCCGCAAGGACGATCCGCAGCTCGCGCAGGTCGTGAAGAGCACGTTCGAGGAGCTGGCCGTCGACGGCGAGATCGCGCGCCAGTACAAGCGCTGGTTCCTGCGCCCGCTTCCGTCGGGCATGAGCCTCAACCTGCCGATGAGCCCGCAGCTGGAGACCATCATCGAGACGATCGGCGTCAAGGGCGAATGAGATAGCGCCGCCGTCTTCCGCTCGACCGGGACGAGCCGTTCCTGTCGCGCGTGATGCGGCGGCGTCCCCGGCGTCCCCGGCGTCACCTACGTTGCGCGGCAGGCGCGACGCATCCGGCCACGCTATTCCGGGCAGCCATGTATTCATGCCGGGTGCCCGGTCGACGGGATGTCGCAGCGGCCGATCGCACGGACGAATGCAAAAGCGGCCCCGGTGCCTGCCCAGACACCGGGGCCGCTCACCGGCAGCACCGCGTTCAACCGACCCGCACTTCGCCCTGCCGCTCCGCTTCGCCGTCCTGCGCCGCCGTTCGCGCCAGCACCGGCTTCAGCGCATGCCCGGTATGGCTCGCCTTCACCTGCGCGAGCCCTTCCGGCGGCGCCGCCGCGACGATCGTGCCGCCGCCCACGCCGCCTTCCGGACCGAGATCGATGATCCAGTCGGCTTCCGCGATCACGTCGAGGTCGTGTTCGATCACGACGACGCTATGCCCGCCGTCGACCAGCCGGTGCAGCACGCGGATCAGCTTCGCGACGTCGGCCATGTGCAGGCCGACCGTCGGCTCGTCGAGCACGTACAGCGTGTGCGGCGCCTTCTGGCCGCGCCGCGTGATGTCGTCGCGCACCTTCGTGAGCTCGGTCACGAGCTTGATCCGCTGCGCCTCGCCGCCGGACAGCGTCGGCGACGGCTGGCCGAGCGTCAGGTAGCCGAGGCCGACGTCCTTCATCAGCTGCAGCGGATGCGCGATGTTCGAAATCGGCGCGAAGAATTCCACCGCTTCGTCGATCTCCATCGTCAGCACGTCGCCGATGTTCCGGCCGCGCCACGTGACCGCAAGCGTCTCCGGGTTGAAGCGCTGCCCGTGGCACACGTCGCACGGCACCTTCACGTCGGGCAGGAAGCTCATCCCGATCGTGCGCACGCCCTGCCCTTCACAGGCCGGACACCGCCCGTCGCCGGTGTTGAACGAGAAGCGCGATGCCGTGTAGCCGCGCGCCCGTGCCTCCAGCGTATCGGCGAACAGCTTGCGGATCGTGTCCCACACGCCGATGTAGGTGGCCGGGCACGAGCGCGGCGTCTTGCCGATCGGCGTCTGGTCGACTTCGAGCACGCGGTCGATCTGCTCCCAGCCGCTCAGCGACGCGCAGCCCTGCCACGCATGCGTGACGTTCAGCGACGGCCGCGGCGCGCTGCGTGCGAGCACGCTCGAGCGGCGATTGGTGGCCGGCGCGTCCTGCGCAGCCTTGCGCGCGCGCCGCGTGGCCGGCGACGACAGCACCGAGCGGCCGACCGCGTCGAGCAGGTTCGTCATCAGCACGTCGCGCGCGAGCGTCGACTTGCCCGAGCCGCTGACGCCCGTCACCGCGACGAGCCGCGCGAGCGGAATGCCGACGGTGACGTCACGCAGGTTGTGCAGCGTCGCGCCGTGCACGGTCAGCCAGCCCTCCGGCACCGCCGGTGCGCCCTTCTTGCCCGCGAGGCTCACCGCACGGCGCGGCTGCAGCGGGTGCGTCATCGGCTGCGCGAGCAGCCGGCCCGTGACCGAATCGGGCTGCGCGGCCAGATCCGCGACCGCCCCTTCGGCGACCAGCGTGCCGCCGCGCTTGCCGGCGCCCGGACCGACGTCGATGATGTGGTCGGCGCGGCGAATCGTGTCCTCGTCGTGCTCGACGACGACGAGCGTGTTGCCCTTGTCGCCGAGCTTGCGCAGCGCGTCCAGCAGGATCTGGTTGTCGCGCGGATGCAGGCCGATGGTCGGCTCGTCGAGCACGTAGCACACGCCCTGCAGGTTGCTGCCGAGCTGCGCGGCGAGCCGGATGCGCTGCGCTTCGCCGCCCGACAGGCTCGGCGCCGCACGATCGAGGCTCAGGTAGCCGAGCCCGACTTCCTCGAGGAACGCGAGGCGGCTGCCGATCTCGCTGACGATGTCGCGCGCGATCTGCGCGTCGCGCCCGGTCAGTTCCAGCGCGTCGACCCAGCGGCGCGTATCGGACACCGTCCACTGCGCGACCTCGACGATCGGATGCGCGTCGAACGTGACCGCGCGCGCGGACGGGTTCAGGCGCGTGCCGCCGCAATCGGGGCACGGCTCGTTGCCGACGCCTTCCGGTTCCTGCTCGTCCGACGGCAAGGTCTGCTCGCGGCCGCGATCGTCACCGGCGAGCACCGTGTCGTCGTACGCCGCGCGCTGTTCGCGCGTGAGCGTGACGCCGGTGCCGACGCAGGTCGTGCACCAGCCGTGCTTGCTGTTGTACGAGAACATCCGCGGGTCGAGCTCCGGGTAGCTCGTGCCGCACACCGGGCACGCACGCTTGACCGACAGCACCTTGACCTCGCCGACGCGCGCGGTCGAATGGTCGTTCTGCATCGCGTGATGCAGCCCGTCGAGCGGCGCGAGCAGGTGCATCACGCCCTTGCCGAGCTCGAGCGTCTCGTCGAGCAGGCGCCGCAACTCGGCCTCGTGGTCCGGCGACACGACGATGTCGGCCACCGGCAGCTCGATCGTATGCTCGCGGAAGCGGTCGAGCTTCGGCCACGGATCGACCGTGACGAACTCGCCGTCCACGCGCAGATGCGTGCTGCCGCGCGCCTTCGCCCACTTCGCGAGATCGGTATACACGCCCTTGCGGTTGACGACGAGCGGCGCGAGCAAACCGACGTGCTCGCCGCGATGGTCGCGCAGCAGCTGCGCGGCGATCGACTCGACGGTTTGCGACGTGACGGGCGTGCCGTCGTGGATGCAGTGCTGCAGGCCGAGCTTCACGTACAGCAGCCGCAGGAAGTGCCAGACTTCGGACGTGGTCGCGACCGTGCTCTTGCGGCCGCCGCGCGACAGCCGCTGCTCGATCGCGACCGTCGGCGGAATGCCATATACGGCGTCCACTTCCGGCCGCCCGGCCGGCTGCACGATCGAGCGCGCATACGCGTTCAGGGATTCGAGGTAGCGGCGCTGGCCTTCGTGGAACAGGATGTCGAACGCGAGCGTCGACTTGCCGGAACCCGACACGCCGGTGATCACGTTGAACTTGCCGTGCGGGATGTCGACGTCGAGCGCCTTCAGGTTGTGCTCGCGCGCGTTGACGATCCGCACGACGTCCTCGCCCTCGATCGCGCGCCGCTCGCGGGCGGCGTTCAGCACGGCCTGCAGCGGCACGCCTTCGTCGGCGAGCGCGGTTTCGCCGTCCATCGCGCGGTCGTACTGCAGCAGCGCGACGCCGGTGTGCGATTGCGCGCACGCCTTCACGTCGTCGGGAGTGCCAGCGCACAGCACGAGGCCGCCGCCGTCGCCGCCTTCCGGGCCGAGATCGATCAGCCAGTCGGCCGCGCGGATCACGTCGAGGTTGTGCTCGATCACGATCAGCGAATGGCCGGCCGCGAGCAGCTTGCCGAATGCCTGCATCAGTTTCGCGATATCGTCGAAGTGCAGCCCGGTGGTGGGCTCGTCGAACATGAACAGCTTCGCGCGCGCGATGCGCGCCTCTTCGCTGGCGATCCGGCGCCCGCCGGCCGCCGCCGCCGATTCGGCGAGGAAGCCGGCCAGCTTCAGCCGCTGCGCTTCGCCGCCCGACAGCGTCGGCACCGGCTGGCCGAGCTTCACGTATTCGAGGCCGACGTCGACGATCGGCTGCAGCACGCGCAGCACCTCGGCGTCGGTCGCGAAGAACGCGGCCGCCTCGCTGACGGTCAGGTCGAGCACGTCGGCGATGTTCAGCGCGCGGCCGTCGCGCTCGATGCGCACTTCGAGAATCTCGGCGCGGTAGCGGCTGCCGTCGCAATCCGGGCAACGCAGGTAGACGTCGCTGAGGAACTGCATCTCGATGTGCTCGAAACCCGAGCCGCCGCAGGTCGGGCAACGGCCGTCGCCCGAGTTGAAGCTGAACGTGCCGGCGCCGTAGCCGCGCTGCAGCGCGAGCGGCGCCTTCGCGAACAGCTTGCGGATCTCGTCGAACGCGCCGACGTAGCTGGCCGGGTTCGAGCGCGTGGTCTTGCCGATCGGCGACTGGTCGACGAACACGACGTCGCCGACCTGGTCGGCACCCGTGAGCGTGCGGAACGCGCCCGGCGACTCGGTCGCCTTGCCGTGGTGGCGCGCCATCGCCGGATAGAGCACGTCCTGCAGCAGCGTCGACTTGCCGGAACCCGACACGCCCGTCACGCACACGAGCCGCTGCAGCGGAATCTCGACCGTCACGTCGCGCAGGTTGTGCTCGGTCGCGCCTTCGAGCACGATGCGCGGCGTGTTCGCGTCGACCGGGCGGCGCGCCCAATTCGACGCATGCGCGACGTGCTTGCGGCCGCCGAGATATTCGCCCGTCAGCGTGCGCGCGGCACGGATGTCGGCCGGCGTGCCGTCGTAGACGATCGTGCCGCCGCGCTCGCCGGGGCCCGGGCCCATGTCGATCAGCCGGTCGGCCGCGAGCATCACCGACGGATCGTGCTCGACGACCACCAGCGTATTGCCCGCGTCGCGCAGCCGCTGCATCGCCTCGACGATTCGCGTGAGGTCGCGCGGATGCAGCCCGATGCTCGGCTCGTCGAGCACGAACAGCGTTTTCGTGAGCGAGGTGCCGAGCGCGGTGGTCAGGTTGATCCGCTGCACCTCGCCGCCCGACAGCGTGCGGCTCTGCCGGTCGAGCGTCAGGTAGCCGAGCCCTACGTCGCACAGGTATTTCAGGCGCGTGCGCACTTCGGCGAGCAGCAGTTTCAGCGCATCGTCGAGCAGCGCGCTCGGCAGCGTGATCCCGTCGAAGAAGCGGCGGATGCGCTCGATCGGCAGCAGCATCAGGTCGTGCACCGTCAGGCCCGGCAGCGCTTCGAGCTGCGCGCGCGTCCAGTCGACGCCGCGTGGCATGAAACGATCGGCGGGCGCGAGCACCGCATCGGCGTTCGCCTTCGAGCCGAGCCGCCACTGCAGCGATTCCGTCTTCAGGCGCGCGCCGCCGCAAACCTCGCACGGCGTGTAGCTGCGGTACTTCGACAGCAGCACGCGGATATGCATCTTGTACGCTTTCGATTCGAGATAGCCGAAGAAGCGTTTCACGCCGTACCACTGGCTCTGCCACTTGCCGTTCCAGTCCGGCGAGCCGTTGATCACCCAGTCGCGCTCGGCATCGGTCAGGTCGGACCACGGCGTGTCGCGGCGGATGTCGGCCTTCGCCGCGTAGCGCATCAGGTCGTCCTGGCACTCCTTCCAGGCGGGCGTCTGCATCGGCTTGATCGCGCCGCCGCGCAGCGTCTTGCGCGCGTCGGGGATCACCAGGCCGAGATCGACGCCGATCACGCGGCCGAAGCCGCGGCAGGTCTCGCACGCGCCGTAGGCCGAGTTGAACGAGAACAGCGCCGCCTGCGGCTCCGCGTAGCGCAGGTCGCTGTCGGGATCGTGCAGCCCGGTGGAGAAACGCCACACCTGCGGCTCGGCCAGCGCGTTTTCCGCTTCCGGCGCGAGCACGTAGACGTTCACGCGGCCGCCGCCGCGCTTCAGCGACGCCTCGATCGCCTCGACCACGCGCACCTTGTCGGCCTGCTGCACGCGGAAGCGGTCGGCCACCACGTCGAGCAGCTTGCGCGGGCCGGTGGGCGACGCGACTTCGCGCTGCGCCTGCACGCGCGTGTAGCCGCTCGCGGACAGCCACTGCGCGATTTCTTCGTCGGACACGCTTTCCGGCAACTCGACCGGGAACGTGACGACGACGCGCGGATCGTCGGCGCGCGTGCGCTCGACGAGTTCCGCGTAGATCGTCTCCGGCGTGTCATGCCGCACCTGCCGCGCGGTCTGGCGGTCGAACAGCTCGGCCGCGCGCGCGTACAGCAGCTTCAGGTGATCGTTGAGCTCGGTCATCGTGCCGACCGTCGAACGCGAGCTGCGGACCGGGTTGGTCTGGTCGATCGCGATCGCGGGCGGCACGCCGTCGACGCGCTCGACCTGCGGACGGTCCATCCGGTCGAGGAACTGCCGCGCATACGCGCTGAAGGTTTCGACGTAGCGCCGCTGGCCTTCCGCGTACAGCGTGTCGAACACGAGGCTCGACTTGCCGGAGCCCGACGGGCCGGTGACGACCGTCATTTCGCCGGTGCGCAGGTCGAGATCGAGGTTCTTGAGGTTGTGCTGACGTGCTCCGCGAATGCGGATCAGATTGCTGGATGACAATTTGCCTGCCCGTCTGAATGAGTTAGCCGGAATTCACGGTGCCGGAACGCTGCGGCGGATGCCCGCAGGCGCGGCGCACGTGCCGCACGGGTCATGCCCGCGCCGCTCGAGTTCGACGGATACTATACTGTATATTCATACAGTTTTCCAAGAAGGGCGCGAATGCGGGAAACCGCGCCGGATCGCGCCGTCTTTCCCGGACGGCGGCTCGATCGTCGAAGCACGCGCCGAACGGCGCGCGCTTCCGGAGCGTCTGCCGCTCGCGCTCACACGCCGAATCGGCACCGGCTCAGCCGCCAGCCGCCATCGCATACGCAATGCACGTGCGGGCGAGCACGTCGGTCGGATCGACGAGCGTCGCCCGACGCCCGTCCGGCGCGACATATTCGCCGCCCGGCAGCAGGATCGGCAGCTCGGTGCAGCCGAGCACGATCACCCGCACGCCCTCGGCGATCAGCGCGTCGACGGCGGCGCCGATATCGTCCTTGCACTGTCCGGTCGTGAAGCCGGCCTTCACGCCCTGCTTCCCGTAGATCGCTTCCATCACGCGCGCCTGCAATGCGGGCGTCGGTGCAACCTGTCGCAATCCTTGCGATTCCAGCGCCTTCTGGTAGACCCCGCTTTCGATCGTGCCGGAGGTCGCGAGCACGCCGACGTCGCGCAGCCCCGGATACGTATCGCGCAGATGCGCGACCGTGACGGTCAGCATGTTGACGACCGGAATGCCGAGGTACGGCTGGATCCGCTCGACGAACGCATGCGCGGTGTTGCACGGAATCGCGATGACGTCGGCATCGCCGTCCTCGAGCTTCTTGCAGGTCGCGTACAACGAGATCGTCGGGTCCGCGCCGGTGCCCGTCAGGTTCTCGGTCCGGTCGGGAATCTGCGGATTCTGCTCGACCAGCAGCTTGATGTGTTCCTGATCGCGCGACGCCGGCGTGTTGCGCACGATCTTGTCGAGGAAATCGACCGTCGCGGCCGGCCCGACGCCGCCAACCACGCCGACCTTGAACGGCGCCGCGCGCGAACCGGCGTGCCCGGTCACCGCGTACTGCGCATACGCGAGGTTCGAATCCACCAGCGGCACGCGCAGCGGGCCGATGGCGTCCGCGACCAGCGCGATCTCGGTCAGGCCGGGGACGATCACCTGCACGCGCTGATCGATCAGGTCCGCGCATGCGCGGCGCAGCAGGTCGACCGGCCGGCCGCGCAGATTGCCGCGCTTGATGCCGTCGGCGCCGTAGACGGCTTCCGTCACGAGATCGATCCCGTCGTGCGTCCGCGGATGAACGACGTCGAACTGCGGTGACGGGAAATACGTGTCGAAGAGTCGCTTGTCCCGCACGTAGTCGGAAGCCAGCACGCCGATGCGCGTCGCGTCCGGGTATTTGCGCCGCACGTGGTAGCGAACGGCTTCGACGATGTCCACGATCGGCAGGCGCGTATTCGCCTTCAATTCGTCGATGAACGTGTGACTCAGGAAACACGGCAGCACGACCGTCGTCACGCCGCGCTTCTCGAACTGCCGGATCATGTCGAACACGTACAGCTTGCGCTCGATGGTCACCGCTCTGCCCGACCCCGAGCCCTTGAACGGGTATTGCTCGAAGATCATCCCGGCGTGTTCCTCGTCGGACGACGCCGGCGTCGCCTTCACCATCTTGAAGAACACGTCGGCACTGCCCAGCGGCCCCAGGCCGCCGACCACGCCGAATTTCCTCCGCGCATTCACGCTATCCGTCTCCGTGCGCATCATGCGTTCAGCTCCGGCCGCTCGAATACGGCGTCCTGCGATTTCACGGCGCGCCGCGTCTCCCACTTCGCGATCACCGCCGTCGCCACGCTGTTGCCGATCACGTTGGTCATCGTGCGGCCCATGTCGAGGATCTGGTCGATCGCGAGCACCATCGCGACGCCGGCCACCGGCAGATGGAACATCGGCGCGACCGCCGCGACCACTACCACCGAGCCGCGCGGCACGCTCGCCATGCCCTTGCTGCTCAACATCAGCACCAGCAGCATGAACACCTGCTCCGACAGCGGCATGTACACGCCGAACGCCTGCGCGATGAAGATGGCCGCGAACGCCTGATACATCATCGAACCGTCGAGGTTGAACGCGTAGCCGAGCGGCAGCGTGAAGCCCACCACCTTCTTGTCGACGCCGAAGCGCTCGAGCTGCTCGGTCAGGCGCGGATAGGCGGCCTCGCTGCTGGCGGTCGAGAACGCGATCAGCGCGGGCTCGCGCACGGCCTTCAGCAGGCTCCCGACGCGCCGCCCGAGAAACACGTAGCCGACGCCGATCAGGATCGCCCAAAGAACCAGCAAGCCGAGATAGAACGCGCCGATCAGCTTCCCGTACGTGTAGATCACGTCGAGCCCGCGCAGCGTGACCGACGACGCGATCGCACCGAACACGCCGAGCGGCGCCGCGCGCATCACGTAGTTCGTCAGGCGCAGCATCACCGGCACCATCCCGTCGATCGACTGGATCACGACGCCGACGCGCGGGTCGCGCTTCAACGCACTCAGCGCGACGCCGAGAAAGATCGAGAACACCAGGATCTGCAGGATGTCGTTGCGCGCCATCGCATCGAGCAGGCTGGTCGGGAACGCATGCGTGATGACGTCCCGGGCGTTCAGCGCGGCGGTGTTCAGTCCGGTGTTGACCTCGCCCGCGCTCGCCACGAGGTTCAGGCCGGCGCCCGGCTGCAGCGCATTGGCCATCACGAGGCCGAGACTCAACGAAATCAGCGACGCGCAGATGAACCAGCCGAGCGAGCGCAGGCCGATGCGGCCGACGTCCTCGCCGCCGTCCATGCCGGCCAGGCCGGACACGAGCGTCACGAACACCAGCGGCGCGATGATCATCTTGATCAGGCGCAGGAAGATGTCGGTGACGATCGAGAAGTAGCCGGCGATCGTCTTGAGGGTGGCCGGGTCCGCGATGTTGGCGTGGCACGCATAACCGGCGACGACACCGAGGATCATGCCGACTGCGATGCTTGAGGTGAGGCGATTTTTCATGTCCATTCGTCCTTGGGTGGCACCCGGCCGCCGGAAGGCGGCGAGCGCTGCGAAGAAGGCCGCGCGACGCCGGTCGCGCGTCGCATGTGCCGTTGGAACGAATGGTAGGGACGGTCGAAAAAGCCGTGATGCCGGTGCGACATGGCGGTATGCGAGCGCCGCATAACGCGGGAAAACCCTGATTCAGCCGAGCCGGACAGGCGCCGCGCGCAGATGCTGCCAGAGGGTGTCGAGGAATTCGCTGCGATTGGACACGTCGCGATACACGCGCAGCTCGACTTCCAGGTTCCACGCCGCCGGGCCCGCCGGCACGAGGTCACCGGCCGCCAGTTCGGCGGCGATCGCGCTGCGGGGCAGCCACGCGACGCCCTCGCCTTCCATCACGAGCTTCTTGAGCACTTCGGCCATGTCGGACTCGTAGTGCAGCTGCAAGGCCGGCGCATCCGGTGCGCGGCCGAGCAGCAGCGCGAGACAGCGGCCGAAGTAGCTGGTTTCCGTGTAGGTAATCAGCGGCAGCGGGTCCTGCTTCGTTCCGGGCAGGCGAAACGCGGGCGCCGATCGACGGTTCGGCCGGCACGCCGGCATCAGGGTGTCGAGGCCCACCGTCAGGTGCGCGTACTTCGCGGGGTCGAGATGGAGCGGCAGCTCCGGATGGTGATACGCGAACATCAGCTCGCAGTTGCCGTTGACGAGCATCAGGATCGAGTCGTGGACGTTCGTCGGAATGACACGCGCGCGCACTTCACCGAAATGCGTCGCGAGCGCCTTGAGCCAGGCCGGCAGGAAACTCAGCGCGATCGTGTGGCCCGCGGCGATCTGCAGGCTCTTGCCGGCGATCCGCTGCTCGGTGCGGATGATCGCGCGGGTATCGTACAGGCGGCTGATGACGTCTTCGGCCGTTTCGCGGAACAGGCGCCCCGCGGGCGTCAGCACCGGCGGAAAGCTGCTGCGGTCGATCAGCTCGGCGCCGATCCACTGCTCGAGCGACTGGATGCGGCGGCTGAAGCCCGATTGCGTGACGTTGCGAAATTCAGCCGCGCGGGAAAAGCTCTGGTATTGCGCGAGCGCGAGGAAATCCTCGATCCATTTGATTTCCATGATGGCCTTGGAGGTCGCGGGTGAGCCGGCCCGCGCGTCGCCAGGGTCGTGGCGAAGCGCGGGCCGACGGACGCCTCCATTTTATGGGCAGCGCGCAATGTCGCGTTCAACCCTCCTGGCGCTCGATCAGGAAGCGCTCGCGGCGCTTCCCCTTGATCCATGCTGGCTCGCGTCCCCGGCCGGACCACGTCGCCCCGGTGTTCGGATCGCGGTACTTCGGCGCGACGGCAGGCGTTTTTCGCGCCGTCCTTGCGGCACTGCCCTGACGGCCGAATATCTGTCTCGGGGTCAACCCATATTCGGCGACACGGGTACGGACCTCCTGCAGCACGGTCTCGAGTTCGGCCTGTCGCGCTTCCTCGGCACGTTTCATCAGTTCATTGGCTTGCGCCTTCAATTCGCGATAGCCTGACATCCCTTTCCTCCCAATTGCTCCGGCGCCATGAAAAGCCGAACGGGGCGCAAGCCCCGAACGGTTCGTTGTGTTGTCAACGGGTGGTGTCACGCGCGTGCACGCGACGCGGCACGAGGCCTGTCTCCCTATGCATCGGATGCGTCGGCAGCACGCGTGCGCACGTCGTTCAGAACGGCAGATCGACGTCCGGCTTCGCGGCCGTCAGCACGCGGCGGAAGTCCGCCTGGATGCGCTCGAGCCCTTCCTTGGTCTCCGC
>NZ_QTQJ01000060.1:0-15703 GCF_003853795.1 Burkholderia sp. Bp8991
CTTGCCGACCACACCGCGAATGTCATATGCCTTGAAGATGGATTGGGAGATCATCGATTCTCTCTGGGTTGCGTGCACGAAGCAGTCGGACCGTTGCGTGATCGCGCACTGCGTTCGGATTCAGGATGCCGTCACGGCGCGCGTACGTCCCTGCGTCCTGACGACTAAGCCGTCCCGATGTCATGGCGAACCGTCGCACGACGAATTCACGCACAGCCTGGCGCGAACTCGTCGCGAAACTCGCAAAACAGCTTGCCGCGCGTGGCGAGGTGGTCGATCTGAGCCAGTGTCAGCGATGCGATGCGCGATGCCGTCATTTCCGAGACGCCGAGTTGTCGTGTGGCCTCGCTCCGGTTGACGAGGAGCAGCCACTTCGCAAGCATGAGATACGATCGATTGAATTCCGCGATCGCATCGGAAATGTCGTGTTGTTCGGCCATGGTCGGTCTTGAAGGGCCAGCGCGTGTGCTTTGCCGGTCGATTCGCTTCGACCCGGTGGTTCGGCACTCGCCGGATTTTCGATGACACACTGTACGTCGCGAACGCAGCGCCGGACCGACAAAGCTCTGAACGGATCCGCCAGCGCGCGCAGGCGCGCGTACCGTGGCGTGCACGTCGATTCGCGCGGCATCGCCACGGCGCGATGCGGATCCGTTCAGTCGGCGTCGGCGAGATACGGCGACGTGAACGCGCGCGGCGGGAACGCCTGCAGGCCGCCTTGCGGCGTAAAGCTGTAACGGAGATAGACGGCTGCCGTCCACTCGCGGTACTGATACGCATTGCCGAACGAAGCGGCTCCACCGACGGCCAGCTGCGGCGCGACCTGGTATTCGCCGCGCGCGGCGAGCGAATACGCGATGCCCGTCTTGCTGCGCGCGGGATACACGGCCCCCGCGTCCAGCCCTACCGCCTGGCTGGCGGCGGCATTCGCGGCCGCTTGCGCCTGCATGCCGGAATCGAGCGGGAAATACGGCACCGCGTTCTGCCGGTAATGCTGCACGCCGAACGAACCGCTCAAGTCGTACGCAAACGCGCCCGTTCGTCCCGCGTACTCGACCGGTATATTCAGGATCACGTATTGCTGCGGACTGAAATAGCCGCCCTGGCCGTACGTGAAATACGACTGGTTCTTGCTGAAGCGCATCCACGTCGCATTGACGCCCACGGTGAGCGTCCGGTCGGCGTCGCGCAGCAGGCGCGTATAGGCGCCGCCGCTGCCCTTGCCGGCGAAGTTGCGTTCGACGTGATGGCCGTCGTAATAGTCGAACGCGCCCGCGACGTACGCGCCGCTGGTGCCGTCGTCCCAGCTCAGCGCGCCGCGCGCGCCGCTGCGCGTCACGCCGCCCCACTTGAGGCCGGCACTCGCATCGCGTGCGCCCGCGAACGACAGCAAGCTGTCGGTCACCGCGCGACGCGTGACGGCCAGCGAGTAGGCCGCCCGATCGGTGATCGCACCATTGAAGCGCACGCCGCCGACCACATCCTGGTACGGAAACCCGACCGGCGTCGCGCCGATGTCGGCCTTCAATTGCTTGCCTTCGTAACCCAGGGAAAGACCGACGCCGCTCGCCGTTTCGGAACCCGGCGAGCCGCCGCCGGCCGACCTCGAGAGCCCCGCGCCGAACCGGGCGAGGGTCGGCACGTCGGTGGCCGAGTTGCCGCCGTCGAGCATGACCGGCGTGGCGGTCACGACGACGTGACCGTTGCCTGCCTTGATACGCCCTTCCAGCGGCGCCTCGATGTCGGTGAGGCCGGACAGCCCCGCCTCGCCCGTCCGGTTTCGGAACACGATGCCGCCCGAGGCCGTGCTGGCCTGCTCGCTGTTCACCTGGGCCAGTTCCGACGCGACGTCGAGCATCTGAGCGTTGGCGCCCACGTCCCGCTGCGGCGCACGGGCCACGGCCTCGCTTCCCGCATAGCCGGCCGGCGGCTGCGGGATATAGCGAGGCGGCGCATCGGCCTGCCCGTAGGCCGATGCAAGAACGGGCGCGCGCGCCGCGGCGACCTTCGTCCCGCCGCGGGCCGGCCGGGCCGGCCTCGCGCCCGACGCGGCCGCCGGCGAACCGGTCGCCGCCGCGGCCCGCGACGCGGGCGACATCGGCCACGGCGTGGCGACGTAGCCGGCACAGTCGTCGTTCGGATCGGACTGCGCCACGCATCCCGCGGACGCCCCCGCCGGCGGTACGTCCGCGGCAGGCTCCCGATAGGGCTGATAGGACTGGTAGGACTGATAGCGCCGCGCGGTCGCGGGCCCGCCCGACTCGCCCGCGCCGGCGGCCGCCGGGCCATAGCCGCCGGGATCGCCGGGATCGGGCGTGACCGCCTGCGGCGACATGGCGGGCGGCACCATGCGCGCTGCCGGCACGGCGGACGGGGTGACGTAGGTCGCGGGCGGCGCGGGAGGCATCGTATAGGGCACGGTCGGAGCGGAAGAAGACGGGGTGGACCAGGAAGGCACGCCCGGCAGCGGCGATACCGCGGCCCCGAAGCCGGTCGACGGATGACCGACATCGACGGCGGTCTTGCCTTCGAACGGATTGGTACCGGGCAGCGGGTTCGCGCCGATGCGCCGCATCGCGTCTTCCCAGCCGCGCGGCACGTTCGATGGCGCCGTCTTGCTGCCCGGCGGCGGCGTATTGGCGGCCAGCAGCGAACGCTGCAGATACTGCGCGGCGAGCGAAAGATTCCCCTCCGCGCGATACAGCCGGCCGGTCGCGGCAAGCAAGCCCGGGTCGTCGGGCGCGATACGCAGCGCCGTGGCCGCGAACGCTTCACCGTCGCGCCATGCCTTCGCGCTGCTCGCCGCGTAGATCGCCGCGACCAGCAAGCCCGTATCGTCGGGCCGGCGGGCCAGCGCGACCCGATAGCATTTCAGCGCGTTCGGCGCGTCGCCGGCCGACGTGTACAGCCGCGCGAGCGCGGCCTGGAGTTCGGGACTGTCCGGCATCGCGGCCAGCCACGGCGCGATGACGGCGTAGCCGCCGGCGAGGTCGCCGGCCTGGCGCACCGCATCGGCCTGACGCACGACGATCTCGAGGTTCAGGCGTTCGAAGTCGCCGCGCTGCGCGGGCGACAGCGGCAGCGCGGCAAGCCGGCGCATCGCGTCGCTCAGCAGCGCATCGTTGCGCACGGTCAGCAGCGTCCGCGCGTACTGCAGCAGCAAATCGGCGTTGTCCGGCTCGCGGGCCAGCGCACGCTGCACGATCCAGAGCGCACGCGACGTGTCGCCGGCCGCCGCATAGCCCGCCGACAACTGCGCCGCGAGTCCCGGCACCGACTGGCCGATCCCCTCCGCGTCGTGCAGCACCCCGAGCGCCTGCGCGCGGCGGCCTTCGCGCACCAGCCGTGTCGCGAGTGCAACCTGCTGGCCCACCCAGAGGCGGTGCTGCAACGTCGTCATCGCCGCCGTGCGTTGCGCGGGCGCGATGCGCTCCAGCCGCTGCAGCCCGAGGCTCCAGTCTTGCGTCTGCTCGGCCAGCAGCGCGCCGGCATAGAGTGCGTCGGTCATGTCGGGCCGTTCGGCCAGTAATCCGTCCATCATGCTGCGCGCCGACGCGATCGCGCCTTGCCGCACGTACACGCGCGCCAGATCCAGCCGCAGCCACGGATCGTCCGGATTGCCGGCAAGCGCGTCCTCGAACAGGCTGCGCGCTGTGCCCAGATCGCCGCGCGCTTCGGCTTGCCGCGCCTGCGCGGCCTCGGCCGTACGACGCAACCGGTCGAGGCCGCCGGCCTTCGACTGCTGCTCGGCGCTCAGTTGCGTCGCGAACTGCAACGCTTCGTCGCCGCGCCCCTGCGCGGCCAGCGCGCCGACCAGACCGCGTATCGCGTCCGGGTTGTCGGACTGACGCCGCAGCGCCATCCGGTACGCCTGCTCGGCGCCGCGCGCATCGCGATTCTCCAGCAGCGCGTCGCCGAGCATCACCTGCGCGGTGACGTTCGACGGATCCGCAAGAATCGCGCGTTCGAACAGCGCCTTCGCTCGCGCGAAGTCGCCGTTGCTTTGCGCACCGAGCGCCTCGCTCGTGTACGACCAGTACGTCGCACTGCCGAGCGCCGAGCGCCAGCGCGCCGCATTCCCGCCTCGCGACGCGCGCTCCAGATCGCTGCGTGCCTGCGCGAAGTGCTCCTGCTTCAGCTCGACGATGCCGCGGCCGCCCAGCGCGTCGCTGTCGTTCGGCGACGTGGCGAGCACGGCATTGAAGCGGGCGCGCGCCGTGTCCAGATCGCCGCGTTCGAGTGCCGCAAAGCCATCCTCGATCGCGTGGCCGCGCGCTTCGTTCGAGGCGCTGCGTTGATCGCCCTCGCGCGCGGTTTGGTCCTGTCGCACCATGCTGTCGTAGCGCGCCTTGACCGGCGGATCGTCGGGCACCACCTTCAGATAGGCGAGGTAGCGCGCCTGATCCGACGGCCTGGCCGCGAGCCAGAGCAGCGCCTGGCGCCAGCTCTCGCGCGCCGCCTTCCCGACTTTCGCGTCGGCGGACAACGACTCGAGCCGCGCGATGCCGTCGCGGCGCGTCGCGTCGCGATAGGTCAGGTGCTGCGCATACGCGAGTGCGTAGCGCGGATCGTCGGGGTTGTCACGCGCGAGACGCTCCAGGCCGCGGCGGGCTTCGGCCCATCCGCTCGGCGTCGCCGCGAGCGCGTGGAAGTACTCGAGCTGCAGCGCGGGCGACGACGGCGCGCCTTGCAGCGCGCGCTGATACTGTTGCGCGGCCAGCGCGCTCTGCCCCGTCTGCGCGAGGCGGCGCGCGTCGCTGATCTCGCCATCGCGCACGCTCGTCTCGCCCAGACGCTGGCCCAGCTCGTCGGTCCGCGCGAAGCCGGGCGCGATCCGGCGCAACTGTTCCAGGTAGCGGCGCGCACCGTCGACGTCCTTGCGATCGGCGAGCACCATGCCCATGCCGAACAGCGCGTCGGGCTGATTCGGATCGACGCCCAGCACCTTCTTCCAGGCCTGTGCCGCGAGGTCGCCCCGGCCATGCGCCTGCCAGTATCGCCCCTGATCGACGAGTACCTTCAGCGGGTCGCTGCCGGCCGCCGCCGCGTGCGGCAGTGTCAGCGCGAGCAGCAGACTCGCGATACCGCCCGCGCGGGCGGCGCCGAGCCCGCGTAACCGTCGGTTTCGCATGTCACTCCTTCAGCCGGCGCGCCGCACGCGCACGCAGCAGACGATAGAAGAGCGCCGCCGCGACGAACGCGGCCAGCACGCTGAACAGCGCAAGCAGCAGCGGACGCCCCGACAGAAACCAGCGCAGGTAAGTGAGCGGCGGCAGCGCACCGACGTGATACGACGTTTCGTTCGACGTCACCGTGACGGTGCGATCGCGAATCACGACCATCGCGCCCTGGACCGACGTGAGCATGTCGTCGTCGAGCAGTGCGCGGCCGAGCGCCTCGTCCGCCTGCCCGCTCGCGCTGATCAACGCGACGGCGCTGCGCGTCTTGCGCAACGGCGACTCGAAGCCGGCGATCAGCGCGCGCGTGCCGTCCGAGACGATCGACAGGCCGGCGCGCACGCGTTCGCGCTCGGCGCCAGGCGACGGCGCCGCCTCGGCGCCGCCGAACAGGCCACCGAACCGGCCACCGAACAGGCCGCTGTCGCGATCGGTGCCGAACGGCATGCGCGCCGCCCAGCGGGTCAGCAGCGGCTGGGTGTCCGGCGCGCCGAGAATCAGCAGATCCTTGGACGCGAACGCGCCGACACCGGCGGCGTCCGTCACCGTCACACCGCTGACCGGATAGCCCGTCGACACGCCCATGCGTCCCATCGCGAGCAGGTACAGGCCGTAGACGTCCGCGCCCGGCTCGGCGGGCAGCACGACGGCCGTGTCCGACAGGTCGGCCATCCGCGTGAACGGAAAGCCGCTGTTCGCAAACGCGGCGAGGTCGGGCAGCGCCTTGTAGTGCGGAAACGACGACACGTCGATCGTCGAGTCCGGGTCGATCGAACCCGCGACGTTCTGCAGCAGCCGCCCCGTGCATCGGCCCATGTCCGGGATCTCGTAGAAGAAGTGCAGCTGCAACGGCGTGCGCGGCGTGAGCAGCAGCGGCGGCACGTGCAGCGTCGCGCGGTCGATACCGTTGGCGACGAACGGCAGGTAGCGGCTCAGGCTCCAGCGCGACGTTTCCCGTGCCGGGATCGGCAGCGCCTTCACGAACGTGTCGCCGACGCTCAGGTTGAGCGACGAACGGTCCGCGCGCAGCGTCGGCGTGTAGCGATAACGCAGGTCGATCGGCGCGCCGCGCGTATCCCAGGTGAACAGATCGGGGGCGACGCGCAGATCGATCCGGACGGCGCCCGCGTCGTAGCCGGACACGCTGAGCGCGCGCCCCTCGGCCAGTTCGCCGAGCCGCACCGGGTGCGTCGACGACAGCCAGTTCGGCGCGTCGTACGGCACGCGCGGCGCGACGTTCTCGAGCCGGCTCACCGTGGCATGCGTACCCGCGAGCGTCTTGCTGCCGAGCACGAGCGTGAGCGCGGCGACCTTCACTTCGTCCGGCGTGCGACCGAGCACCAGCAGCAGCTGGCCGTGAGCCGGCGCCTGCCGCTCGACGACGGCCAGCGTCGGTCCGTCGATCGCCGGCAGCGTCACACCGTCCAGACGATCGTCGGCCGTCGCGAATACCACCGCATTGCCCGATTCAGGCAGGCCGCCGGGGCGGGCCGGAAACCGCGCGCCGCGATACGAGGCCAGCGCGCCGAACCACGACGCGACGATGCCCGCCGCTTCCAGCGTCTCCCGCGGCGCTCGCGCGGCGAATGCGAACGGCAGCTCGAGCCGCCGGACGTCCCGCGAATCGAAGAACGGCGCGGGCAGGACGCCGAGTTCCGGCCGCTCCGGCAACGCCGCGTAGGTCAGCTCGAGCCGGCTCGCGTTGCTCACCGTCGCCCACAGCGACGAGTTGGCGGGATCCTCGCAGTCTTTCGTGTAATGACCGATCAACTGAACGTTCAGATGGTTGTACTCGGTGACGAAGCGCGGATCGATCGACACGTCGCGCGCAACCGTCATGCCGGCTTGAGCGGCCGGCAACGGCAGCGTCGCCGCCACTTCGCCGTTGATCAGCACCTTGAGCTGCGACAGATCCGGCAGAAGCGCGGGCGAGTAGCTGTAGACCAGATGCAGCGTCGCGCCCATGACGACCTCGTCGCGACGGACGGAGAACGCGATGCCGTTCTGGCCGTCGGTGCCCCGCAGCTGCAGCGGATCGCGTGCCCCGAGATCCGCGAACGTCAATGCCTGGCGCCGGCCGCCGGGCACGAGCGTGCCGGGCTCGGCCGTGGTCGGCAGCATACCGAAGCGGCGACGCGCGGCGTCGGCCGCCGGCACCGGTTCGGCGAGCGGCGCGGGGCGCGCGGTGTCGGGCCCGACGACTATGGCCGGCGACGGCGGCGCCGCATCGCCCGACGACATCGCGCCATCCGCCGCCCGCATTGCGCCGGGTGCCTGCATCCCGGCGGCCGCGGCCCAGCTGCCCGATGCGATGCCGCTCGCCATTGCCCAGAGCAGTAGCGACACCATCCTGCGCGACACGCGCGCATACCGGCCGACACGTGCAGGAACCGCGACAACCGCGCCCTGCGAAATGCACGCCTTGCGGCGCGTGCTGCCGCGCTGTCGCGACGCCCACGTCATTCTTTCCGCCTCATGCTATTTTTTTTCGTTGCTGCGGCCGCCACGCGCGTACACGCGCAGGTCCGCGTACAGGCGTGCGATCAGGCGAAGCAAGCCCTGCACGCCGACCTTCAACAGATGCAGGAACGCACGCAGCGGCGAATCGGGACGGCGGCCGTCCGTCCAGTCGATCCATGCGTCGGCTCGGGCAAAGGTCGAACTGACGAGATCGAACTCCTGCTGCTGCGACAGGCTCTCGAACCGGATGCCGACGCGCTCCGGTTCGACGTATTCGACCGTCGCGGGAAATGCGTACTCTTCGACACCGCGAAACAGCGATACCGTCACCGGTTCGCCACGCGGAATGCGCGCATCGTCGGGGACTGCCACGCCGATCCCGCCCTCCGAGTAGTCACGCGTTTCGCATGCCAGCGTCCGGCCATTCGCGAAGCGCAGCATGACCGGAATCCGCGCCGCGACACGATGGGACACGCGTACCTGCCGGCGCTCGTTCGCCGCCGCGACGGCGAGCCCCAGAATCAGGATGTTGTAGGTCGTCCATGCCAGGTTGAACGCCGTCGTCTGGACTTCGCTGCCGACATGACGGTTGAGCGACAGGTTCAGGACGCCCACCGCGAGGCCGATCGCGTTCAGGACCACCAGGCTCAGATACGGTTTCGACACCGCCCAGTCGAAGTAGCCGCGGTCGATGCGTCCGCCCTTGGCCGTCACGTTGAACTTGCCCAGCCGGGGATTGATCAGCGCAAGCATCGTCGGCAGCGCGATGTACGACGCGAGCACGGCTTCGTAGACTTCGGCCCAGAACGAATGCCGGAAGCGGCCCTGCATCCGCGAGTTCGTCACGTTTGCATGGATGACGTGGGGCAGCGCATAGAGCGCAAGCATCGTGGCCGGGGCATGGATCACATGTGCGTCGAAGAACAGGAACGACAGCGGTGCGGTCAGGAACACGAGCCGCGGGATCCCGTAGAAAAAATGCATCATCGCGTTCAGGTAGCACAGCCGCTGGCTCAGCGTCAGTCCGCGCCCGAACAGCGGGTTGTCGATGCGGAATATCTGCGTCATGCCGCGCGCCCAGCGGATGCGCTGGCCGATGTGCCCGGTCAGGCTCTCGGTGGCCAGCCCCGCCGCCTGCGGTATCGCAAGATAGGCCGTCGTATAGCCGCGGCGATGCAGCTTGAGCGCGGTGTGCGCATCCTCGGTCACCGTCTCCGTCGCGATGCCGCCGATCTCCTCCACCATCGAGCGGCGCATCAGCGCGCACGATCCGCAGAAAAACGTCGCGTTCCAGAGATCGTTGCCGTCCTGCACCAGTCCGTAGAACAGTTCGCCTTCGTTCGGCACCTTTCTGAAAATGCCGAGGTTGCGCTCGAACGGGTCCGGCGAAAAGAAGTGATGCGGCGTCTGCAGCATCGACAGCTTCGGATCCCGAATGAACCAGCCTAGACAGATCTGCAGGAACGAGCGCGTCGGCACATGATCGCAATCGAAGATCGCGATGTATTCGCCGTCGGTGATCTTCAACGCTTCGTTGAGGTTGCCGGCCTTGGCATGGCGATTGTGATCGCGAATCGTCCAGTGCACGCCGACCGACTCGCAGAACGCGCGGAATTCCTGGCGACGTCCGTCGTCCAGCACGTGGATCGACAGCTTGTCGGCCGGGTAATCCAGCGCGAGCGCCGCGTAGATGGTCGGCTTGACGACGCTCAACGGTTCGTTGTACGTCGGAATGAACACGTCGACGCTCGGCCAATGCGCACGCGACGCGGGCAACGGCAGCGGCTTGCGCCCGAGCGGCCACGCGGTCTGGAAGTAGCCGAGAATCAGCACCGCCGCCGCATAGATTTCGGCCGCCGCGAGCAGCGTGCCCCACACCGCGTCGAGCGGATGCGACCACACCAGCGTGCCGGACAATCTCCAATACATGTACCGGCCGGTGGCCACCACCGACAGCACGATCATGACGAGCGTCGCATAGCGTCCGCCCAGGCGACGGACCACCAGCGAACAGGCGATGCAGCAGGTGGCGAACACGAGCTGCCCGATCGCGTCGAGCGGCACCGTCCACACGAAATACAGCGCCAGCAGCGTGCATGCGGCCACCGGCAGCGCGACGAACCAGCCGCTCCCGGGCAATGCATCGACGAACCGGTCGACCGCCGACGGCCGCGCGACCTCCCCGCGGGCGCTCAAGCGATGCTCCGCGCGGTGTCGCGCCGATCGAGCACGCGCTCGAGCCATGCACCGCACGCGTTCAGATCGGCGGCGGCCTGCGAACGCGGGTCGTAGCGATTCACGGTCGTCCGGGACGCGAGCGATTCCGCGACTCCTTCATCGCGGTGAATCACGCCGCCGAACCGGGCCGCGCCGAGGCTGTCGCACAGCACGCGCAGCACATCGCGGCCCAGCTCGCGCGACTGATCGACCTGATTGACCACGTAGCCGTCGCCCACGAAATCCGCGCGGCTCGCGGCATACGCGTCGAGCATCCGCCGCATCTGCGGAATCGTTGCGTACGAGGCCGCATCGGCCAGCACGACCTTGAGCACGAAATGCGCGGCCGTCAGCGCGGCGCGCATGTATACCGAGGTGCCCGGCGGCGTATCGATGATCACGATGTCGTCGTCGCCGAGCCCGAGCGCGGCAAGCCCGTGCGCGAGCCACGATGGATCGCGGTCGAGCAGCCGCTCGAAGCGGCGTTGATCCGTTTCGCTGACCAGGCCGAACGGAAACACCGTGATCCCGTCGACGACCACGGCCGGCCAGTTCAGCCTGTCGAGCGCGGCATGGGCGAGCCCGTCGGTCATGTCGAGCGGCACGCCGAAATGCAGCTTCAGCGCATTCTGCGGATCGAGATCCACCACGCTCACGCGCCGGCGCCGCGACGCCGCCAACACGGCCGCGAGATTCGCCGCCAGCGTCGTCTTGCCGACGCCGCCCTTTGCCGAAGCGATCGCGACGATTTTCATGAGCGGCCGGTCCACACCGATGGCTTCTTCGGCGCCTCTCCCGTCGGCTCCGTGCGCAGCCGCTCGAACAACCGAACCAGCGGCTGTGACGGACCTTGCGTGTCCGTGCCATCCGATGCCGCCGGCCTGCCGACCAGCTTCTTCAGCGTGCCGGATGCTGGTTCCCGCCCGCCGTTATCCTGCGCGGACGCAGGCAACGCACGCGTGTCGGCCAGTACGATTTTGCGCAGGCTATCCGCGCTGTCCGGCGACCCTGCGCCCGGCTGCCCCTGCGACGCGCTCGCGCGCAATTCGACACCGCCGAGCAGCGGCCAACGCGCGCGGGCCACTTCGGCATCCGCTTCCGCACGTACTTCGTGATAGCGTCCGGCATCGCCGCCAAAACGCTTGAACAACGATTCGATATCCCGTGAAGTCGACATAGCGTGCCCATTGGTTGTCGCGGAAGTTCCGGTCGGCCCGGTCGCTCAGTTCTTTGCGCGCGCAACACGCAGCTCGATCCGCGAATCGTCCGGCGGCGCGACGTCCTGCGTCACGCGCAAACCGGTCGCGCCGACACTGTCGAACCAGCCCTGATACGCGCCTTCGAGGAAGGCGGAAGACCATGCGAGACAGCCGTCGCCGAACGCGCGCAACGGCGCGGCGTAATGAACGATGCGCAGGAAATCGTGCTCGTCGGACAGTTCGGCGTAACCCCACTGGATGTCGCGCCAGCGGGCATTCAATGCATCCGCGAGATCGTCCGTCGACTCGCAAGGGCCAAGTGGATGCGCGGTTGCGAAGCGCATGCCGATGCGCGCCATCAATTGCCTCAGCTCGTCCCGATCGAGCTGATCGGTGAATTCACCGGCCAATGCCTCCAGGAAGCCGCGCCATTGGATCGATACTTGGCGCTCGAGTAGATGCTCCAACATTCCCTGCATGGACGACGAATCCCCGGTGAAAGACAATTATCGGCGTGGCCGCATCGTGTGCTTCGCGTGCGGACATCGTGGCAACAGCGTTTTTGCGCATCGTAGCGAATCCAATTAGACGAATGGGATTCGACATCTAGCCGAAAAACGCCAAACTATCGGCCACCGCCGACAATTGACGGGAGCGGCCTCGGCGGCAGCCGGGCTGCGATCGGTCGCGCGGCCATGCACCCAATACACGGCCGGGCTCGTGCGTGGCGCGACGCATGAAACGTTGGAAAGGTTGCCGTATCAGGCCCGGCCGGGCGAGGATTCCGCGCGGAATTCGCAGAACAGTTCGCGACGCTCGGCGAGTTCGTCGATCTGTGCCGGCGTCAATTCGGCGACGATCGCAGCCGTCTCGTCCGACATGCCCAGTTGTTGTTTCGCCGCTTCGCGATCCGCTTGCAGCAAGCGCTGGGCAAGCGTCAGATACGAACGGTTGAATTCCGCAATCGCGTCGAAGATGTCGTCCTGTTCGGGCATGGGCGTTCCTGATTTTGGACGGTGATTGCATTCAGCCGGCCGCAGGGCGCGTATTGGCAATACGCGGAGTTTCGGCCCCGCACTCTACGTGTCGCGCACGGCGACGAGCGGACAAAACCTAGCGGTAATCCGCCACCTCGCGGGTTGCCCGTATTTCCGTTCGTGAATGCACGACACGACGGACCGGCGACATGCGGTTCGGCAAAGTCGCGTGAAGATCGCCGGCCCACCCAAATGCTTGCCGGAACGCGCAGCGCCGCCGTCAGATGCCTGCTATGCAGCCCGTATCACGCGCTCGCGCCAGAAATCCCCGCGGGCGCCGAAAATCTTGCTGCACCATTTGGTACCGTCCCAATACACGGGAAAGCCGTATGGATGTCCCGGCCATCGGCCCTCACACCACATCGGTTGCGCGGGAGGATCGGTGCATGGAAGCCAGACACCGGCCCAGCCGGTGCGCTGCCGTTGTTCGGATATCGTCATGGTGTCTATGGTCGAATGCGTCATGGTGACTCCACTTTCGCCCTTCTGTTTGGCAATTGCGTTTCAACGCTAAATATATTTCGTTCGGTTCTTTTTCTTCCTTCGCATATGGCGGGACCGTGGCGCGTTTTCGTCCACGCATGCCGGAAACTCGACGGCTCCCGGCAGCGGGGCCACCATCGCAATCCGGCCCGCACATTTGCCAGCAGGTGTTGCGACGAGACGACGCCAGCGTTGCCAGCTACGGCTGCGATCCGCGGCCGACCAGCGCTTCGATCTCGGTTGGCGTCAGCGCGATGATCCGTGACGCGATCTGATTCGAGATGCCCAACTCGCGTGCCGCGACCTCGCAATCGATCTTCAACATCTGCTGCATCAGTTCGAGATAGGCAGGATCGAGTGCGCCCAACGCCCGGCAAATATCATCCTCTTCCGTCATCACGCTCTCCTAAAGACATGCCCGTGAACGCGATGCATCGGCACACACTCGCATCTGCAAAAATCCGACCGGGTTCCGGGCTTTCGCTTCGAACCGTATCCCAACCAAGCGAACGCCTGTCGACAAACGACAGCCGTCATCCGCTATATAACGCCGAGCCGGCCATTTGCACACTGTTTCAAAATAATTCTTGCGCCAACGTATGGTTTCGCAATCAACCTGTCGGATTCGTCCAAGATTCAGTCGCCGCTTTATTTCCGAACACATTAGGATTTCCCGAATCGCACGTGCGCGGCCGGGCAATTGCGTCCTGTGCGACTTCGAATCTCTTGTTGCGTCCGGACACCGACATCGCACCTCGACGTTGTCTGCTCTTCATTCCGAACCCATGGAATTACCACTATGTTGAAAGTGACGAAAGCCGTCTTTCCGGTCGCCGGCCTGGGCACGCGGTTCCTGCCGGCCACCAAGGCCAGTCCCAAGGAAATGCTGCCGGTTGTGGACAAACCATTGATCCAGTATGCGGTCGAGGAAGCGATCGAAGCGGGCATCACGGAGATGATCTTCGTGACCGGCCGCAGCAAGCGCGCGATCGAGGATCATTTCGACAAGTCGTACGAGATCGAGGCGGAGCTCGAGGCACGCGGCAAGGACAAGCTGCTGTCGCTGGTGCGCAGCATCAAGCCGAGCCATGTCGACTGCTTTTACGTGCGCCAGGCCGAAGCGCTCGGGCTCGGTCATGCCGTGCTGTGCGCGGAGAAGCTCGTCGGCGACAATCCGTTCGCGGTGATCCTCGCCGACGATTTGCTCGATGCCCCGAAGCCGGTGTTACGCCAGATGATCGACGTCTTCGATCACTATCACGCGTCGGTCATCGGGGTCGAGGAAATCGCTCCTGAAGATTCGAAATCCTATGGCGTGATCGACGGCAAGCGCTGGGAAGACGATCTCTTCAAGCTGTCCGGCATCGTCGAGAAGCCCGAACCGGCGAATGCGCCGTCGAACTTCGGTGTCGTCGGCCGTTACGTGTTGAAACCGAAGATCTTCGAGCATCTCCGCGGCCTCAAACCCGGCGCGGGCGGCGAATTGCAACTGACCGACGCGATCCAGTCGCTGCTCACCGATGAACAGGTGCTCGCGTACCGCTACGACGGCACGCGCTTCGATTGCGGCAGCAAGCTCGGGTACCTGAAGGCGACGATCGAGTTCGCGCTGCGGCATCCTGAGGTTGCGGCGGACTTCGAGCGGTATTTGCTTGCGCGGATGTCGGAACAGCTGGTCGTGTGACGCTGGTCATGCATCCCGAACCTGCACGACGCCCGGCGCGTTGCTGCCTTTGCGCGCCGCGTCCATTTGACATGACTGTTTCGATCAGCGGGGATCCCGGATGTGGCTCGCCATCGGCAACCTGGGTGACGCGGCGATGACGTTGCCGCTCGCCGCCATCTGCTTCGCGTGGCTCACACGCTCGCTCTATGGCTGGCGAATCGCGCTGTCGTGGCTCATGCTGCTTGCCTCCGGGATGCTGCTTGTCGGACTGACCAAGATTCTTTATGCCGGCTGCGGGATGGAGATTCGTTCGATCAACTTTCGCGTGATCAGCGGTCACGCGATGCTCGCCGCTACCGTCTGGCCGATGGTGTGCCTACTGGCGCTGCACGACGGGTGGAGCGTTCGCACGGGCGCTGCGCTGTTGCCTGGGCTTGCGCTCGCGGCGACGGTTGGCGTCGCGCGCGTACTCAATGACGCACATACGGCTTCCGAAGTAATCGCGGGCTGGATGCTCGGCGTGCTCGTCACCGTGACGTTGCTGAAGAGGTGGAGGGACGCGCCTATTCTGCCGCCGTGGCTGCGCCCTCTTGCGGCCGGCTCCGTGCTGGTGGTGTCCGGCATCGCTTACGGACATCACGCGCCGATTCAGGCTGCCATCGAGACGTATTCGCCGTTCCTTTGCACGCGCGTTTTCTGAACGCGTGCACGCCCGAATTTGATGACGCGCAAGCACAGAGCGATTGCGCTCGCAAACCGCGTGTTCGCGAAAGATGATTGGCGGTACCGATCAATATTCTGTCTGCCTCGCGCGATTTGCATTGCCCACAATGCGTGTGTAATGCACTGCACCATTTTTTCACATCTCGCTGAGAGCCGATGAAGATCCTCGTCTACGGCATCAACTATGCGCCCGAGCTGACCGGCATCGGCAAATACACTGCGGAAATGGCGGAAACGCTCTCCGCAAAAGGCCACTCGGTGCGTGTCGTCAGCGCGCCGCCGTACTACCCCGAATGGCGCGTGACGGGCGGGTACTCGGCTCTTCGTTACTCGACCGAATACCGAAATGGCGTTGCGCTTTGGCGTGCCCCCCTTTGGGTTCCGTCTCGGCCGAGTGGCGTGCGGCGCATCGCGCACCTCGCGAGCTTCGCGCTATCCAGCCTCCCGGTCATGCTTCGGCACGCGCTGTGGCGGCCGGACGTCGTAATCTGCATCGCGCCGAGCCTGCTGAATGCGCCCGCCGGATGGGTTGTCGCAAGAATCACCGGTGCGCACGCATGGATCCACATCCAGGACTACGAGGTCGACGCAGCGTTCAGCCTCGGCATGCTCAAGGGCTCGTTGCTGAAGCGCACCGTGCTCGCGGTCGAGCGCATGCTGTTGAAACGCTTCGATACCGTGTCGACGATTTCCGGGAAGATGATCCAGCACGCGATGCGCAAGGGCATTCATCCGCACAAG
>NZ_QTQJ01000061.1:0-14328 GCF_003853795.1 Burkholderia sp. Bp8991
GCGGCGGTCCCGGCGGCCGGCGCGGGCAACGCCGGCTGTGGCCGCGCGAACCGCCCGCCGTACGGGTCGGGCGGCGGCGTCGTGCGCGGTGCGGCCGGCAGCTGCCCGAACGCGCCGCTCTGCGGCGATGGCTGCGCACGGTTCGCCGCGGCCTCCAGCGGCGACGGCGCCGCGCCGCCCGACGTCCCGCCGCCCACGCTGCCCGGAACGACCTTCGCCTCCGGCGCCGCGGGTGCCTTCGCCTCTGGCGCCGCCGGCGCCTTCGCGTCCGTCGCCGCGGGCGCCTCCGCATTCAGCGCCACCGGGTCGAGTCGCAGCTGGTCGGCATGCACGTTGACGTCGGTGCCCGACCACACTTCCTGCGTGTCCGCATCCGCCGCAACCTGCGGCCGGACGATATGCGGCGTGATCTGCAGCACGATCTCGGTCTTCTTGTGATCGCCGCCGTGATCCGAGAACAGGCGACCGAGCACCGGCAACTGGCCGAGACCCGGCACCTTGTTCGCGTTGCGGCGGTCCTCGTCCGAAATCAGGCCGCCCATGATCTGCGTTTCGCCGTCCCGAAGCCGCAGGCTGGTCGACGCGCTGCGCGTGCCGATCTGATACGCGAGCGAGCTCAGCCCCTGCGAGTTGCCGCTCGAGATCGTGTTGGTGATGTTGCTGACTTCGAGATTCAGCTTGATGCCGACGTCGCCGTCGCGATAAACCTGCGGCTCGACCTCGAGCTTGATGCCCACGTCGAGGTACTGGATCATCTGCGTAAATGACGGGCCGCTGGTGCTCGGCGTGCTCGAGCTCGAAATCACCGGCACCTTGTCGCCGATCATGATGCGCGCCTTCTCCTTGTTGCGCGCACGGATGCGCGGGCTCGCGAGCAGGTTCGCGTCGGTATCGGTCAGCTTGAAGTCCGCGGTGGCCGACAGGCCGCTCACGTTCAGCGCATTGATCGGCAGATGATGCAGCACGCCCCAGGTATCGGCCGAGCTCGGCGTCGACACCGTAAACGAGTTGGGCCAGTTGATGCCGAGTTGCGATATCCGGTCGTGCGATACCTCCAGCACCTCGACCTCGAGCATCACCTCCGGCTCCGGCAAGTCCTGGGCGGTTATCATTTCCTCGGCGACCTTGATCGTGTCCGGCGTGCCGCGGATCGTCACCGAGTTCGCGCGCTCGTCGATCACGGCCTCCTTCACCTTCAGCAGGCTCTTCAGCAGCGACTGGATCTGCTTCGCATCGACGTTCGACAGCTGGAACGTGCGCACCTTGAGCTCCTGGTATTCGAGCTCCTTGGCCGGCGTCGCCGGGTAGATGAACAGCGTGTTCGCATTCATCTGCTTCTTGTCGAGCTGGTTCTGCAACAGGATCATGTCGACCGTGTCCTGCAGCGACGCGTTCTGCACGAAGATCGTCGTCTTCAGGTCGGCGCGCACGTCGCGATCGAAAATGACGTTCAGCCCGGACGTGCGCGACAAGGCCTCGAACACCATCCGCACGTTCGCGTCGCGGAACTGCAGCGACACAGGCGTGCGCATGATCGACGACGCCGCGAGCTTGTCGTCGCGGTCCGCGTGTTGCTGGCGGCGCTTTTCGTCGAGTTCCGCCTGCATCCGCATCGCCATCGCGTTGGCCGGATCCTCGACCAGCACGCGATGCACGCGTTCGGCGGCCTGCGCGTACGAACCGCGCTTCATCATGCGGTCCGCTTCCTGCAGGATCGCGAGATGCTTGCGGTCCTGGTCGATCATCGCGCCGATCCGGCGCGCGCGCTCGCTGGTCGGATCGAGCTGCTTCGCCATGTAGACGGAGCGCGCCGCGTCGTCGAATTCGTTCTGCTGACGAAACGCGTCCGCGTTGTCGAGCAGCTGGCCGACCGCGTCGTTGCGCTCGTGCAAGGCGTCGATCTTCACCTGCGCATTGGTCGGATCGTCCTGAAGGTTCGGCACATGCGCGCAACCGCCGCATGCGAGCAGCGCCACGGCGATCGCCAGCGCGCGTTGCGTCGCGCAGCGCGCCGCCGGTGCGGGTCGCGCATCGGCCGGGGTGACGGCGCAAAGGCGTGTCGACGGGCCGCCGTCCCCGTTGCGGCGCACATCCCGTGTCAGTACGGTTTCCATTTACTTTCCTTCCACTGAAATGGGCACCATCTGGATCTGGTTCAGCGGCAGATAGGTGAGCACCACGTTCGACTCGGACACCGACTCGACGCGATACTGGCTGTCGATCACATCGCCCGGCGAAACGATCAGCAACTGGTCTCCGTTGCCGAGAAACACTTGCGGCTTCGCCGACTTGGCATCCTGCTGGCCGAGATAGATGAACGGCACCGGCGGCGCGGTCGGCGGCGCCGGACGCGCTTCGGGCGGCGGCGGCTCGACGGGCGGCGGCGGCAGCCATGACGACGCCGTGAAGGGATCATGCGCAGCTTCGACGGACACGGGCGCCCGCAATGCGGCGAGCTGTTCCCGCGCGGTCGCCGCCGCGTCATGCGGCGCGGGTACGTCATGCGCCGCGGGCAACGACGCGGGCGCAGGCGCCGCGGCATGCGAGGCCGCCGCAAGGCGTGCGCGTGCCGGCGCGGGCGCCACGCGCGCACCGTCGCGATGGACGATGCCGCTTGCAGCGGCCGGAGCCGGCTGCTGCATCGCCGCCACCAGCACGCGATATCCGGTACCGGCGACGACGAGGCAGCCCAGCACGAGCACGAGTCGATTGCGCGACGCGGGTTTCATGACGGCGGAGATCATGGCTGGGCGCTCCGATAGACGAGTTCGAAACGAACCCGCGCGTCGAGAATGCTGCTGCCCACCGCCGGACGCTCGACGTGGATTTCCTGCAGCGCCGCGTTCGGCACGTGGTTCAGCACCGACGCGAGAAAATGCCGGATCGCGCCGTACTGATCCTTCACGGGCAGCAGCACCTGGTAGCGCGTGAAGCGCGCCCCCGACTCGGTCGTCATCTGGTACTCGGCGGAGCCGAGCGCCAGATGGCTGTCGCGCGCCTGCTCGAAGATCGACGCGATGTCGTCCGCGCTTTGCGAAAAGCGCGGAAAGAGCGCCGGCAACGTGTCGAGCGTCGTCGCGTCCGCCGCCGTGCCGCGCACGTCGGCCGGACGATGGCCGCGTGCGGCGCGCACGACGCCCGCCGGCGCCTGCATCGCGCGCGTGTCGGCCTCCACGCCGGCGAGCGCCGCATACGTGATGCCCGCGGCACCGAGCATCAGGATCCCGGCGAGCCCCGGCAGGCCGAATGCACGCCGCCACGCGAACCGAAGCGTGAGCAGGCGGTCCGCGAAACGATCGGCTTTCATGATTTCCTCCAGACGGCCGTGATCTGGAAACGCACCGGCTTTCCCGCCACGTTCTCCTCGACGAGGTGGCCGTTGAGCGTCGCCTCGCGCAGCACGTCGCTCGTCTGCAAGTACTTCAGGTACGCGATCATCGCGTCCGGGTCCTTCGCTTCGGCCGTGATGCGAATCTGGCCCTGTGCCGGGTTCTGGTCGATGCCGATCAGTGCGACGTCATGGCCCGGATAGTCTTCGACGATCGAGAAGAGCGTCTGCCACGGCACGGTCAGTTCGCGCAGCACGGCCTGGCTCTGCTTTTCCGCGAGCCGCGCGGCCGCGCTCGGCGGCGGCTTCACGACGTGTTGCTGCGCGAACGTGCGATGCTGGACGACCGCCAGCGCATCCCGGATGCGATCGTTCTCCGCATACGCGTGCCAGAGCCGGACGGCGCACGCGCCCCACAGCAGCGCGGCGACGCCGAGCAGGATCGCGCCGCTTACGCCGATACGGGCGCGGCGCCGGCAAAAATCGATGTCGAGCGTGCGGCTCATGATGCGTACTCCAGCAACCGGCGCGCAGGTGAACCGTCGAGCGCCGCGCGGCCCGGCAGCACGGCCGCGGCAAAACGCGCCTCGAACGGCGCGGCATCCGTGTCGACGCCGCACAGATAGACCTTGCAGTCGTCGCGCGTCAGGCCCGTGCGCGTCGCCGAGCGCTCGAACAGCTGCTCGGCGAGTTCGGCGAGCCTCGACGCATCGCCGGACTCGCCCGGAAAGAGGCGCTGCGCGTCGTACGCGGTCCACTCGCCGCGCTCGATCATGACCGCCTGCAGCAACGCCTCGCCGACGACGAGCAGCATCGCGTCGCCGTCCGGCTTCACCGCGACCCGATCGAGCGTCTCCGGAAGCCCCGCGCGCAGGCAGCGGATGCGGACGTCGCCGGCGGCGCCCGTCCCGAGGATGCCGTCGTACAGCGTGCGCGGCAGCGCGCTGGCAAAGAGCACACGGCCGCCGCGCCGCACGTCGAAGCGCGTGACCAGCGACTCGGCGGCGACCCCGTAGGTGTCGGAGAAATGCGCAAGCGCGATGTCCTCGAGCTCGCGCGCGTGCAGCGCGCGGAAGTCGCCGCGCAGGATCGCATGGCAACACCAGAAATCGTCGAGCACGATGTGCGCGCCGCGCGCGGGCGACCGCTTCGCGTTGCCGTCGCTGCCGGCTGTCGTGGCCGTCGCGGCCAGCGCGGCAGCCAGCGCGTCGAGCACCCCCGTCTCGCTTCCGAACCGTTCGTCGGGGATGACGACGCTGAGCGGATCGGCGGCGAACCCGCGCCGGCCCGGCCGCCACAGTGCGCGCGGGCGGACGCCGACGACGATCTCGCGCGTGCCGACGCCGATCGCGAGCCGATCATTCGACCATGGTGACACGATTGATCTCCTCGAGCGTCGTTTCGCCGCGCCTCACCAGGTCGATCGCCGATGCGCGCAACGTCGTCATGCCGTAGCGCAGCGCCGCCGCCTTGATGTGCCCGAGCGGCGCGCGCTCCGACAGCAGTTGCCGCAGTTCGTCGTTCATGCGCAGCGCTTCCGCGATCGCGCGCCGGCCGCGATAGCCGCTGCCGCGGCACATCGCGCACCCGGTACCGCGGCGAAACAGGTAGCTGCCGGCCGTGTCCGGGTCGATACCCGAGCGGGCGAGCGCATCCGCGTCGACCGTGTCCTCGTCCAGGCAGTCCGGACAGCACTGGCGCAGCAGCCGCTGCGCGATCACGCCGTTCAGCGCCGATACGAAGCTGTACGGATCGACCTCCATGTTCGTGAAACGGCCGATCACGTCGAACACGTTGTTCGCATGCACGGTGGTGAACACCTGGTGACCGGTCAGCGCGGCCTGCACGGCGATCTGCGCGGTTTCGGGATCGCGGATTTCGCCGACCATGATCTTGTCCGGATCGTGCCGCAGGATCGACCGCAAGCCGCGCGCGAACGTCAGGCCCTTCGCCTCATTGACCGGTATCTGCAGGATCTCGCCGAGCTGGTATTCGACCGGATCCTCGATCGTCACGATCTTCTCGAGCCCGTTGTTGATTTCGGTGAGGATTGCATAAAGCGTCGTGGTCTTGCCGCTGCCGGTCGGGCCCGTGACGAGCAGCATCCCGTACGGCATCGACGCGACCGACCGCATGAAGCGCGTGTCGGCGGGCTGGAATCCCAGCGCCTCGAGCGTCAGGCCGCCCGACGCCTGGGACAGCTGGTAGCGGTCGAGAATCCGCAACACCGCGTCCTCGCCGAACTGGTTCGGCATGATCGATACGCGAAAATCGATCTCGCGTCCGGCGTACATCGCCTTGAAGCGCCCGTCCTGCGGAATGCGGCGCTCCGCGATATCGAGCTCGGAGATCACCTTCACGCGCGACAGCACCTGGTCCGCGACGTCGCGGCCCTCGACGCGCCCCACCACCGTCAGCACGCCATCGACCCGGCACTTGATCATCAAGCCGTTCGCCCGGCATTCGAGGTGGATGTCGCTCGCCAGCATCTTGAGCGCGTCGTAGATCGTCGAATTGAGCAGACGCACCACCGGGCTGTCGTCGCTGCTGATGCCCTGCAGCGTCAACGCGAGCGACGCCGGATCGGGCGCACTCTGGATCGGATCGTCGAACGCGAGCGAATCCATCGCGCGGATGTCCTTCTCCCGCACGGCGAGATAGGCGCCCAGGTCGCCCGCGCTCGCGAGCGCCCATCCGTACGGCAGCGCCGGGTGCGCACGCATCCGGTGCTCGATCCAGCCGCGCGTGCGGGCATCGAGCGGATCGGCGATCGCGAACAGCAGCGCGCCGCAGTCGGGATCGCGCAGGCACACGCAAAGGCGCGCCGTTGCCTCGACGAACGGCACCAGCTCGAAATCCGGCTGCAGGCGGTTCAGTTCACGCATGCCGATCGGCTTCATCCGGAATTGCGACGCGAGCCGCTCGCGCATCTCGTCCGCGCCCAGCGCCGTCTGCGCCGTCAATGCCTCGAGCGCGCGCAGGCCCGAACCGTGGCGTTCGCCGAGCGTGCGCAGCAGGTCGCGCAGTTCGGCGTCCGCGTCGGGCGGGTTGTCGGGGGAGGATGTGAGGGTGTCCACGCGCGTCTCCCGGGGTGGCTACTGAATGCTCGACGCGATCTCGAAGATCGGCATGTACATCAACACGACGATGCCGCCGATCACCACGCCGATCACGATCATCATCATGGGTTCGATCAGCCGCGAAATCAGGTCGATCGTGCGCGACACCTGCGCTTCCTGAAACGCGGCGATCCGGTCGAGGACGGGCCCGAGCCCGCCGGTCTTCTCGGCCACCGTCAGCAGGCGGTAGCCGATCGCATTCGCGAGACCGGCCTGCTGGAACGCGTCGGACATCTTCGCGCCGTTGCGGACCTGCTGCAGCGCGCGCGCCAGCGCGGCCTGGTCCGCGCGGCCGACGAGGCCGCGTGCGAGATCGAACGCGCGAATGGCGGGAATGCCGCCGTCGACCAGCATCGCCGTCGTGCGATAGAACTGCGACTGGCGAAACACGCGGAAGTGTTGCCCGATGCCGGGCAGCGCCAGCAGCCGATCCGCGAGCCAGATGCGCAGCGCCGGCCGCCGCAGCGCGACACCGGCGGCCAGCGCCAGCACCGCGAGGCCGCCGGCCAGCTCGGTGCCGTGCGCGTGCACCATGCCGCCCCACGCCATCAGCAGCCGCGACATCAGCGGCAGCTCGCGGCCGCTGTGTTCGAGCAGCGTCGCGAAGCGCGGCACCACGAAGCCGAGCAGGAACAGCACGACGGCCGCACCGACGAACAGCAGCACCGTCGGGTAGATCGCCGCCGACACGACCCGCGCGCGCAACTCGCGCAGCGTCGCGCTGTTGTGCGAATAGCGCGTCAGGCTGTCGGCCAGGCCGCCGGTCTGCTCGCTCGCCTTCACGCAGGCCACCAGCACCGGCGGAAAGATCGGGCTCGCGTGCTCGAGCGCCGCCGACAACGACTGCCCTTCCTCGAGCTGCCGCAGCAGGTCGCGGCACACCTGTGCGGACGCCTCGCGCCGCGCGTTGCCGCCGAGCGTGCGCAACGCGTCGACGAGGCCGACACCCGCATCGAGCAGCGCCGCCAGCTCGCGCGCGAACATGTCGACGTCGAACCGCGCACGCGGCATGCCGAGCCGGTTCGCGCCGCGCCGCTGCCGCCCGGCGTCCGTGCTGACCGATACGACGCGAAGGCCTCGCGCACGCGCGAGCGAGGCCGCGCCCGCCGGCGAATCGCTGTCGATGCGAAGCGTCTGCACCGAGCCGCTCGTATCGAATACATGCAGCACGAATTTCACGTCGAGTCTCCTTGCGAGCTGCTCACGACGCGCGCCGCGACCGCGGCCATGCGCCCCTACCACGACGAGATCGTCACGTTCTCGCCGGTACCGCCGCCGCGTCCGTCCTTGCCCAGCGAGAACAGGTCGTAGTCGCCGTGTTCGCCCGGTGAACGATACTGATAGGGCCGGTCCCACGGATCCACCGGGACGGCCTTCTGCAGATAGGGACCGCTCCACCGCGATGCGCTTTGCGGCTTGTTCACGAGCGCATCGAGCCCCTCCTCGGTCGTCGGATAGGTACCGACGTCGAGCCGGTATTGATCCAGCGCCTGGCCGAGCGACACGATCTGCGCACGCGCGATCTTGACGTTGGACTTGCCGACCTGTTCGAAATACCGTGGCGCCACGAGCCCTGCCAGCAATCCGATGATGACCATCACGACGAGCAGCTCGAGCAGCGTGAAGCCGCGACTCGCACACGCGCGGCACACGCGTCGCTCGTCACGCTGCCGCCGGCCCGGCCCGTCGGCCGGGATCGAGAACGATTCGTGGCTCACGGCTGCCTCCCTGTATCGACCCGCGGCACCGGCGCCGCCGATGCCGTTGATTGCATTCTTGTTCACGCCGGTACGGGTCAGAAGTAGGGAGTGCCGTCCATCCCCATGGGTAAATCCCCCCCTGTTGGGCCCTGCCCGAATGGAGGGGATTTACACACGGTCGTCGTCGTTCAGCGCGAGCACGCCGACGTCGATCGCGAAGTGAACGAGGCCGGTCAGGTTCACGACGCCGAGCTTGCGCATGAGATTGGCGCGGTGCTTGTCCACCGTTTTCGGACTGACCTTCAGGCACTCGCCGACCTGCCGGCTCGTGTGCCCCTCGACGACGAGGCGCAACACCGTGCGCTCGCGATTCGTCAGCGCATTCCACAATCGCGCCCGGTGCGCGTTCGCGTCGTGCAGCCCGCGCAGGCCGGCGCGGGCGCGATAGGCGTCGAGGCTGACGACGCACTTGCCCTGCATCACGAAGCGCATCTCGCGCACCAGGTCGGCGAACGGCGAATCCTTGACCACGTAGCCGTCCGCGCCGGCGGCAAACGCTTCCCTGACGTTGTCTTCGCTGCGATGAACCGTGAGGACGATGATCCGCGCATGCGGCACGTCGCGCTTGATCGTCGCGATCGCTTCGAAGCCGCTGCCGCCCGGCATGGACAGATCCATCAGGATCAGGTCGGGCCGCGTCTTCTCGGCGAGACGGCAGGCCTCGACCCCGCCGCTCGCCGCGCCGACGATGCAGTAGTCGGCCAGCTCGGATACCAGGTGACTCAGGCCGACTCGCAACAGATGCTGATCCTCGACGATCAGCACACGGTGCTTGTTGTCCAATTTCGACGCTCCTTTCAGAGACGCGATACCTAGTTGGACGCGACGACATCGCGATAGGCCGCGAGCAGCTCGGTCGGCGTCGCGAAGCCGTCGATACGCAGCCACGGCTGGCCCGGCGCAGCCCGCACGAACGTCACCGGCGTGTGGTTCATCTTGTCGCCGCGATACACGTTGAACGCGCGTTGCGCGGCGACGCTCGCATCGACGGTACCGGTGTAGTGCTGCCATTCGGGGCCGGCTTCGAAGCGTGCCGCGTAGGTCCTGAGCCGCTCGGGCGTGTCCGCCTCCGGATCGATCGAGATCGACATGATGTGCACCTTGTCGCGGTCGGCGCCGAGTTCGCCCTGCAGCTGCTCGAGCGTCTGGCTGATCATCGGGCAGATGGTCGTGCAACTGGTGTAGATGAATGTCAGGATCACCGGCCGGCCGTCGTCCAGTTCCTTGGCCAGCGAGACGGTCCGGCCGTCGTCGCGCACGAGCTGGACCGACGGCTCGGCATACTGGACCATCGTGTGCACGGTGCCCGGCATCACGGCGTGATGATGCATGTGCATGCCGGCGGCTCCGGTCGCGCCGTCGGTCATCTGCGAGGCGGCCTTGTCCGCCGGTTTTGCGGCGGGTGCGGGCGCGGCGGGGCTATCGTTGGCGGGCGCCGCGGCGGGCTGCGTCATGGGCTCGGTAGCGGGCTCCGTCGCCTGCTCCGCGGCGGGCTGCATCGCGGGTTCGGTGGCCGGCTCCATCGCGTGCTCCGCGGCGTGCGTCGCCGCGCTGTCGGCGGTGTTTCCGGCGGGATCTTCGACACCGTTCTGCATGGTCATTCCCGTCATGCTCTCGACGGCATCCGGCGCACCATTCTCCGTGACGCTCGTGCTCGCGGCAGCGTTTTCCGCGGCCGCACCGCCGGCGTTCTCGATCGCGCTGCCATCGGGCGCACACCACGCGGGCGTCGCGGCAAGCGCAACGCCCGCGACCACGAGTGCGCCCATCGTCGATCTTCCGATCCTGTTCATACCAGCCTCCCTGAGACGCGCCCAGGCAGCGGACAATTCCGTGCCCCGCCACTGAAGTGTCATGAATCCGGTCGCGAGCGTCATGGGATGACGCCCCCCAAAGGCCGGTAGGACATGCCCGCTTGGCGGGATTTCCCGTTGCATACGGAAGGTATTTCCCCAAGACTTACGCGCGAAATCCCCATGTTGCGGGCCGAGTCGGTCACGTCCTAGAATGATCGAAACCTTACGGTTTCCTGAAAACTGCGCTTCGGGAGATACCATGACTGAACGCCAGCCGGAAGGACCACGGATCAGGCTGCTCGATCTGATCGATGCGATGCGCAAGCTGCGCAGCGCGGTGCGTCCCGATGATCGCCGCAGTGCTGTCGTCACCGATGCGCGTGGAGCGGCGCTCGCCATTCTCGCCGACGACGGCACCTTCGTATCGGTCAATCGCAGTGCCGCGGCGGTGTTCGGCTACACGGCCGCCGAACTCGTCGGCCGGCATCTGTCCGACCTGGCGCCCGACGACGCCCACGCCGAGCTGGCGGGCGAGCTGTCCACGAGCGCCGCCCTTCAGCAGCATTCGTTCACTGCAATGCTCAGCGGGCGAAGCGGCCATCCCGCGCGATTCGTCGTACATCAGCAGTCACTTCCCGACACGCACCTGTCGCTGACGCTGTTCGAGGAACCGTCGACGCCCGAGCCCGAACGGCGCGGCGCCGCGGCGAACGATGCGGGCGTGCATGCCTGCAACACCTATCTCCTGATGGGCCAGCAGAAGGAACGGCATCGGCTTGCCGCGGAATTGCACGACGGGCTCGGCCAGGCGCTGACGCTCATCAAGCTGATGAACGAGGACGCGCTCATGCGCATTCGCCGCGGCGAGATCGCCGACGCGACGACGCTGCTCGACGACGCCGTGCTGCGCATTCGCGAGACGATCGGCGAAGTCCGCCAGATCTGCGGCGAACTGAGGCCGCCGATACTCGACAAGCTCGGACTGCCGGCCGCGCTCGCTTCGCTGTGCCGGCGCATCGAGCGCGACGCGGACCCGCTGTCGGTGGAGTTCAATTGCGACGTCGACGACGACGACATACCGGATCATCTGAAGGCCGACGCGTTCAGAGTCGCGCAGGAGGCACTCCACAACATCGTCAAGCATGCACAGGCCACCGAGATCGTGCTCAGCCTGCAACACGATGCCGGCCGCCTGATGCTGACGATCGACGACGACGGTGTCGGCTACGAACGTCGCCCGCTTTCGACGGACGACGCGCGCACGGCCGGGCTCGGCCTGATCGGCATGCAGCACCGCATCGAGGCGCACGGCGGCACGTTTGCGATCCAGTCGTCCGCCGCGACGGGCACGCGCGTCTCGGCAACCTGGCCGCTCTGACGCGCAGCCGCGCTCAGCCCTTCACGCCGCCCGCCGGATAGTCGTCCAGCCGCGCGACGGCGCCTGCCGCCTGCACGCCGTCGGCGACTGCGTGCGTCGACACCTCGTCCACGTTCGGCTCCGCGCATTTCGCCGCGAGTGTCGTCAACAGACCCATGTTCATCGCGACAAGCACCAGCTCCGTCAGATTCGCGAGATGGAGCTTGTGCATCATGCTCGCCCGGTACTTCTCGATCGTCTTCGGGCTCAGGTTCAGGTACTGACCGACCTGCCGGTTGGTGCGTCCTTCCGCGATCAGTTTCAGCACGCTGCGTTCGCGTGCGGTCAGGATGTCCCACGCCTTTTTCGGCGCGGGCATTTCGCGACCGCTGACGAACGAGTCGACCATGTAGCCGTACACGTCGGCACTCAGGTGCTTCTTCCCCTGCATGACCATGCGCATCGCGAGCAGCAATTCGTCGAACGAAACGTCCTTGAGCACGTAGCCGTCGACACCCGCGCGCAGCGCCTCGCGCACATACTCTTCGCTCTGGTGCACCGTGAGCGCGACGATCCGGACGGACGGCGTTCGACGCTTGATCGTCGCGCTCGCATCGATGCCGTTCATCCCGCGCATCGACAGATCCATCAGGATCAGGTCCGGCGCGAGCGTCATTGCCTGATGGCATGCCTCCTTGCCGTCCCGCGCTTCGCCGACGACTTCGTAATCGCCTTGTGCGCAAAGCATCGACCGGAGCCCGTTTCTCAGCAGATCGTGATCTTCTGCAATTATCACGCGATATTTAGTATTCACGACTTCCCCCAAGTGTTCCCGCGCTTGCACCCCCGTTGGACATCGATGCCTCGGTTGCACGGTGCCGGACGCCCTTTCTGATGATTTCCTCGGTCCGGTCTGGTGGCCCGCCTCGCGAGCGATTGGCCACGCTCCTCGTCCGAGCAAGGATCGCGCCACCGCGCCGCGCGCGAGCGCCCGCGCCGGGCATGCATCTGCGGAAACGTCGTGCGACGACGGGAATGTTTCAGGCGTGAATCGTTTCGGGGTGGTGCGTCGCATCAGTAAGACTACGGATGGCGGGACTATCCGATCGCTTTCGCCGCGCGAGAAATGATTTCTTCTGCAACCACGGTTGCATCGAGCAGAAAACAACTGTTCCGCGTAAGGATCGTCAACTTCGCCGGATTACCGAATCCTACCGGCGATTCCTTGTGTAACAGTTTTGCACCGCCACCGCGGCAGCGTCTCCGCCGGCATCGAATTGTAGGAGGATGCCCCATTGTCGATGCGATCAACCGACCGCGAAAATGCAGATGCAGGAGGCCTGAAAGATGCACTGCCAACCTTCGTCCGGATTACGAAAGACCATCGTCGTCGCCGCATGCGCGGGAATCGGCTCGGCATGGTCGTGCGCCGCTCACGCGCAGATATTCGGCATGGTGGCGAAGAACGGGGTCATCGTCCTGACCAACGTGCCCACCACGGTCAATCTGAAAGTGATCGTCGCGGCCGCGAGGCCAGCCGCCAGGCCGGCCGCTTCCACGACGAAGCGTGTCGCGCCGAAACACGTCGTCGCGTCGTCGTTCGAGGACGTGATCGCCGAAGCGAGCCGGTCGTTCAACGTTCCGCCCGAACTCCTTCGCGCCGTGATCGACGTCGAATCGGGATACAACCCGAAGGCGGTATCGGACAAGGGCGCGCTCGGGCTCATGCAACTGATGCCGGAAACAGCCCGGCGCTTCTCGGGCGGCGACATGTTCGATCCGCGCGCCAACGTGCTGACCGGCGCACGGTATCTGCGCTTCCTGCTCAACCTGTTCAAGGAAAACGTCGAGCTCACGCTCGCTGCGTACAACGCCGGAGAGAATGCCGTGATTCGGGCCGGGTATCGCATCCCGTCGATGCCGCAGACGCGCGAGTACGTGCCGCGCGTGCTCGCGCGCTACAAGCGGCTGCTCGCCGCGAATTGAAAAACGTGGAAAAACGCGAAACACGCGCGACCCGCGGCAGCCTGCGCGCGGCAATGCTGCCGGCATCGCGCGCACGGCGCGTTGCCGGGCGCCATGAAGCGATGGCGTCCGGCAACGTGTAGCGCCGTAGCGGCCGGCATTCGGCCCGCCCCGCCACTCATGGAAATGCCGGGACCGTCGGATCCTCTCCCTGCAGATGCGCATCCCTATGGTGAAGCCTGATCGCGTCTTCGATCTCGCGAACGCGGTCGGTCGGCACGTCGATCATCATCAGCAGCTCGCCATGCTCGATGCCCTCCTCGAAACGCTTCAGGCGCGTGCTCGGCATGTCGATGCCGATCATCGTCGCCACCCATGCGCCGAAGGCCGCGCCGAACAGCGTGATCGCCACGACGATGCCGCCGCCGATCGGCAAACCCGCGGGCTGGACCAGCAGCAGGATCAGCCCCATCAGCATGCCGGTCGCGGAGCCGACCGCGGTGCCGCGCGCGAGCGACGGCAGCAGGTCGCTGCGTTGCACCAGCGTGGCTTCCGGCAAGTCGTCGCGCCAGACATCGTGATTCGCGAGGCAATGGATATGTCGCCACTCGATTCGCAGCGACAGCAGCTCGCCGACGATCGACCGCGCGCATTGCGCCGTCGGCAACAGAAAATAGACGCGTCTCATGGCAGCTCCTCCTGCGTCGCATCCGGAATGCGGCGATGCTCGTTCGGACATTCTGGTCCGGCACGCCCGCGGCGGGTAGGGGTAATGCTCGCCGAAGTGCATGGGTAGAACACGGTAGGAAACGCCCAGCATGCTTCAGAGTTGCCCGTAGCTGTGCAGCCCCGACAGGAACATGTTGACGCCGAGGAACGCGAATGTCGTCACGCTCAGGCCGGTGAGCGCCCACCAGGCGGCAACCGCGCCGCGCAGGCCCTTCATCAGGCGCATGTGCAGCCAGGCCGCGTAGTTGAGCCACACGATCAGCGCCCAGGTTTC
>NZ_QTQJ01000062.1:0-9871 GCF_003853795.1 Burkholderia sp. Bp8991
ATGCCCGTCCTGCGGAACACGCCTTCCGCGTCGTGGGCTTTCTGGGCGAGGCTTGCAGGGTTCTGCGTGTCGAGCCATGCCTTGACTCGCGAATAGGGCGGGCGAACCTGATCGCCTGCAAGCATTTCGTCAAACGGTGCCATTGAATTTTCTCTTTTTCTGCGAGACGGCCTGCATCGGGCCGCAGGCCGTCCCCCGATTGCGCGTCGGCTTAGTTGTCGCCCTTCTCGAGCACTTGCCGTGTCAGCGTGACCGACGGAATCGTCGGCTTGAGCAACCCACGGCGCGCGCGACTGCTCAACCACTTCCAGCCGGCCACGAGCAGCAGCGCGACCAGCGGGATCGACGCGATCGTCCACGTCCCGTTCGGGTAGTCGAACGCCATCAGCACCAGCACGCCGAGCAGGAACAGCAGCGTGAGCCACGACGTCACGGGCGCGCCCGGCATCCTGAACGGCACGTCCTCCACTTCGCCGCGCCTGACCGCCGCGCGGAACTTCATCTGGCACACGACGATGAAGCCCCACGTGCTGATGATGCCGAGCGACGCGATGTTCAGCACGATCTCGAACACGCTCGACGGCACGAGATAGTTGAGCAGCACGCCGACCACGTAGATCGCGACCGTCACCAGAATGCCCGCGTACGGCACGGATTGCGCGCTCATTCGGCCGAGGAACGCCGGGGCCGAGCCGCCCATCGACAGCGAACGCAGCACGCGCCCGGTCGAATACAGGCCCGAGTTGAGGCTCGACAGCGCCGCCGTCAGCACCACCAGGTTCATCACCGAGCCGATGCCCGGCACGCCGAGCGCGCCGAAGAACGTGACGAACGGGCTCTGGCCCGCCTTGTATGCGCTCCACGGCAGCAGGCAGACCAGCAGCACCACCGACGCGACGTAGAAGATCGCGATGCGCCAGATCACGTTGTTGATCGCGCGCGGAAGCACCTTGCGCGCGTCCTTGCATTCACCGGCGGCCGTGCCGACCAGCTCGACGCCCGCGAACGCGAACACCACGCCCTGCACCAGCACCAGCGCCGGCATCAGTCCATGCGGAAAGAAGCCGCCGTTGTCGGTGATCAGATGCATGCCGGTGTCACGGCCGGCGACCTGCACGCCCGTGCCGAGGATCACCGAGCCGATGATGAGAAACAGCACGATCGCGGCGACCTTGATCAGCGCGAACCAGAACTCCATCTCGGCGAACCACTTCACGCCGATCAGGTTCATCGTCGCGACGATGCAGAGCGCGACGAGCGCGAAGATCCACTGCGGCACGGCCGCGAACGGCGCCCAGTAATGCATGTAGAGCGCGACGGCGGTGATGTCGACGATACCGGTCATCGCCCAGTTCAGGAAGTACATCCAGCCCGCGACGAACGACGCCTTCTCGCCGAGGAATTCGCGCGCGTACGACACGAAGCTGCCGCTGCTGGGGCGATGCATCACGAGTTCGCCGAGCGCGCGCAGGATCAGGAACGAGAACGCGCCGCACACCAGATAGACGATCGCGAGCGACGGTCCGGCGGCCTGCAGACGGCCGCCCGCGCCGAGGAACAGACCGGTGCCGATCGCCCCGCCGATCGCGATCATCTGCACCTGTCGATTGCCGAGGGTCTTGTGATAGCCGGCTTCGTGCGATTCGAGCCAGCTGCGTTTGTCGGTTTCGCCGGTTGTCGACGGTTCGGGAATCGATGCCATGACGGTATCCTCGTGCACGGATGTAATTGGATTCATCCCGATCGCGAGACGATCGGGACCACCGGTACCGGAGGATCAGGGTGCGGATTCAAGCGCACCCATCCTGATTGCGATTCGCCGATCTTGGCGAAAAGCGCGGTATGTCGCGAACTTATTCAGCCGTAATTCCCATCACAAACAGAATGCGAATTTGGACTAGGCCTGTTCGAATTCCTGCATATGGGCCTCGGCCGTAGCGCCGCAAAGTGCGTCAGCGGGCTCGTCGCGTGCGATGCCGCATATCGCGCATGTGCGATTGTCGTTTCGGTTTTTCTGTTTCCACTTCCGACCGGGATTCATGCTGGTTCAGGGTCACTTCGGCTCGCCGCGGCTGCCGTGCGTGATCGAGATCGGCTGCGCGGCACCGCGCGCGATGACGTCCGGCCGGCATTGCCTCAAGCATCAGTGGGCAAAGAGATCGCGACCGACTATCGTGTGATGGACGCGCGCGCTGTGCGGATTTCGCGATGCGCGACGCACTCTGGCATTTCTCTCTTGCGTCGGTCCGATCCGGCAGCACTTCGCGTTGCCGAGACATCAGATGAACGCGGTATGTCGTCGCGCCATGCTCAAAGAACGCCTCGCTACATGGCATGGTTGGACTGTCTCTCCCGCAGCCAACGAAGTAATCTGATAAGGATAACTACTCTTGATGAAGGCACGTAGCCTGCGCTTGTCAACTTGACATAGCCGTAGCAAGACGCTGCCGCGTACGCATCAGGCCGGTTTCCCGCCGCCGTCGCTCGGCGTTGCCGGCCCTGCATCGATCGCGACGCGATTCTTGCCGTCGTGCTTCGCGCGGTACAGCGCGCGGTCGGCGGCTTCGATCAGCGACGTCATCGGCGTGCCGGTCGCCGGCACGACGCTCGCGCCGCCGATGCTGATCGTCACGTAGCGGCCGGTCGACGAATGCACGTGCTCGAGCCGCAGCGCTTCGATCGCAAGGCGAATCTTCTCGGCGAGCAGGCGCACGCCGCCCGGCGACGTGCCCGGCAGCACCACCGCGAATTCCTCGCCGCCGAAGCGTGCGGCGAGATCGCCCGGGCGGCCGAGGCAGCTTTCGACGGTCGAGGCGACCCGCTTGAGCACGTCGTCGCCCGACACGTGGCCGTACGTGTCGTTGTAAAGCTTGAAGTTGTCGACGTCGATCATCAGCAACGACAGCTCGCTGCGTTCGCGCGCGGCGCGCCGCCATTCGGCGTTCAGGTATTCGTCGAGATAGCGCCGGTTCGACAGCCCGGTGAGCCCGTCGGAATGCGTGAGGCGGCGCAGTTCGAGGTTCGCTTCGAGCAATTGCTGCTGCGATTGCCGCAGTGCGCGGTAGGCTTCGTCGCGCTGCAGCAGGTTGACGTACGAGCGCGAGTGGTAGCGGATCCGTGCGACGAGCTCGATGCGGTCCGGCAGCTTCACGAGGTAGTCGTTCGCGCCGGCCGCAAACGCGGCGCTCTTGATTACCGGTTCCTCTTTGGTCGACAGCACGATGATCGGCACGTCGCGGATCACCGGATTCGTGCGGTACGCCTTCACGAGGCTCAATCCGTCGGTGCCGGGCATCACGAGGTCCTGCAGGATCACGGTCGGCCGCGTTTCGACTGCGGCGGCGAGCGCGTCGTCCGAGCGCGGGCAGTAGTGGAAGTCGATGCGGTCCTCGTCGGCAAGCGCGCGCCGCACGGCCTGGGCGACGATCGTCTGGTCGTCGACCAGCAGCACCATCACCGGCACGTCGGTCGCCGGCGGCACCTGCAGGGTCGCGCGCGCGGCTTCGAGCGCCGCGCCCGCGCCGTCCGCGCCGTCCGCGGCGGAAGTGCCGTTATCGTGGCCCGGGCGTCGCGTGGAGTCACTAGTCATGTCGACACCCGTTGTTGCCATTGCTGTCACGCAAGTCCATTTCATTCAGTTCCCGACGAGCGCCGCCAGTTCGCCCGCAATGCGCTCGAGCGGCAGGATTGCGCGCGCGGCGCCGAGCGTCGCGGCGGCTTTCGGCATTCCGTAGACGGCGCTCGTCGCCTGGTCCTGCGCGATCGTATGGTAGCCCTTCATCCGCATCGCCTTCAGCCCGATCGCGCCGTCGCGCCCCATCCCGGTGAGCAGCACGCCGATCACGTCGCCGGGCCAGTGCTCGGTCACGCTGCTGAAGAACACGTCGACCGACGGCCGGTACGGCGTCTCGGCCGGCTCGCGCGTGTATTCGAGCGTGCCGGCGCGCGTGATCCGCAGGTGGTCGTTGGTCGCGGCGAGCAGCACGAACGACGGCTGCGGCCGGTCGCCTTCGCGCGCGATGCGCACGTTGAGCGGCGTCTGGCCGTCGAGCCATTGCGCCATGCCGTCCGCGAACGCCTGGTCGACATGCTGCACGATCACGATCGGCGCGCCGAAATCGGTGGGCAGCGCGCCGAGGATCGACGCAAGCGCAGTCGGGCCGCCGGCCGACGCGCCGATCGCGACGAGCGGCCCGCCGTCGCAGCGCGCCGTCGTGCCGGCGGGGCGGGCGGCGCCCGCCGGATTGTCGAGCAGCCGGCCGATCTGGTCGATCTTCGCGAGCAACAGCTGCGCGGTGTCGCCGTTCGCGCCTGCGCCGAGCCGCGGCGTATCGACTGCGTCGAGCGCGCCCGCGCCCATCGCCTCGTACACGCGCCACGCATTCGCGCCGATGCTGCTCGTCACGATCAGGATCGCGCACGGCTTGCCCGACGACATGATCCGTCGCGTCGCCTCGACACCGTCGAACTTCGGCATGATCAGGTCCATCAGCACGACGTCGGGCGGTTGCGCGGCGCAGAACTCGACGGCCTGCGCGCCGTCGGTCGCGACCCACAGCACGCGGTGCTCGGGCCGCCGCGCGACCGCGCGGCGCAGCGCCTCGACGGCGAGCGGAAGGTCGTTGACGATGCCGATGTTCACGGACGGGCTTCTCCTATCAGGTCGCGTACGGCGTCGAGCAGTGTTTCGTCGTGGAAGCTGCTCTTCGCCAGGTAGTAGTCGGCGCCCGCGTCGAGTCCGCGGCGGCGGTCCTCCTCGCGGTCCTTGTACGACACGATCATCACCGGCAGCGATTTCAGCGCGGCATCGCGCTTGATCAGCGTGACGAGTTCGATGCCGTCCATGCGCGGCATGTCGATGTCGGTCACGACGAGATCGAAATCGGCGCCGCGCAGCGCGTTCCAGCCGTCCATCCCGTCGACCGCGACGGTGACGGCATAGCCGCGCTTTTCGAGCAACTTGCGCTCCAGTTCGCGTACCGTCAGCGAATCGTCGACCACCAGCACGTGCCGGCGCCGTGCGACGGCCGTGTGCTGCGCGCGCTGCACCTTGTCGAGCTGGCCGCCGCGCACGAGCTTGTCGACCGAACGCAGCAAGTCCTCGACGTCGATGATCAGCACCGGTTCGCCATTCTCCATCAGCGCGGCCGCCGCGATGTCCTTGACCTTGCCGAGCCGGCGATCGAGCGGCTGGATCACCAGCATGCATTCGCCGCGGAACCGGTCGACGGCGATCCCGTACGACTCCCATTCGTCGCCGATCACGACGGTCGCGACGCTGTCGCCCGCCTGTTCCGGCGGCGGTGCGCCGAGCAGCTGGTGCGCGGTGACGAGCCCGACCGGGCGGCCGTCGAAGCGGAAATGCTGCTGGCCTTCGAGCGTGTCGATGTCGGCGCGCGCGAGTTCGAGCGTGCGGCGCACGTGGGCAAGCGGGATCGCGTACGCTTCGCCGCCGACCTCGACGAGCAGGCTGCGCACGATCGAGAGCGTGAGCGGCAGTTGCAGCACGAAGCGCGCGCCGCGGCCCGGCTCGGTGAAGATCCGCACGGTGCCGCGCACGGCCTTGACCATGTCGTGCACCGCGTCGAGGCCGACGCCGCGGCCCGACACATCGGTGACGCGGTCGCGCATCGAGAAGCCGGGGAGCAGCAGGAAGTCGAGCAGCTCGAGGTCGGACAGCCGCGCGGCCGTGTCCGCGTCGGCGAGCCGGCGCCGCACGACGCCTGCACGGAGCGCGTCGAGATCGATGCCGGCGCCGTCGTCGCTGACGGAGATCAGCAACTGGCCCGCGCTGTGGCGCGCTTCGAGCGTCACGCTCGCTTCGGCCGGCTTGCCGCGCGCGATGCGCTCGTCGGGCGTCTCGACGCCGTGGTCGAGCGCGTTGCGCAGCAGGTGGCCGAGCGGCGCGTCGAGCATGTCGAGGATGTCGCGGTCGACCTGCGTCGTTTCGCCGACGATCGCGAATCGCACGCGCTTGCCGAGCGAACGTGCGAGATCGCGGACGATGCGCGGATACGCGTGCGTTGCGTCGCCGAACGGTCGCATCCGGCAGCGCAACGCTTCGTCGTAAAGCTGCTGCGCGAGATGCGTGCTGCGGCGGTCGAAGCGGTCGAGCTCGTCCAGGCGCGCGCCGAGCTGCAGCTGCAGGTTGCCGAGCCCCTGGCGCACATCGTTCAGCGACGCGAGCGCGGCCGGGTCGAGCCGCTCCGCGAGCGTTTCGACGAGCACGTCCAGCGAGCGCGCGACGTCGCGCTGCATCCGCTTGATGCGCAGGATCGAGCCCGTGAACGGCTTCAGCCAGTGCGATTCGACGAGCGATTCGCTGGACAGGCTCAACAGCTGATCGAGTTGCTCGGCGCGTACGCGCAGCATCCGCTGCGGATCGTGCCGGGGGGGCGGTTGGGTGTGCAAAGGCGGGGCGTCGGGCGCGACGGCATGCAAGCCCGGCGACGGATCGGCCGGCGGGTGGCGCGGCGGGCCGTCGCCGGTGCACGGCGATATCGAGACAAGGGCGGCATCGTCGGGCGCGGAGCCGATGTGCGGCGCTGCGGCGCCTGGTTCCGGCGCGGGCGGTACGGGCAGTGTAAGCGGTGTGAGCGACACCGCGCGTTCGGCGCGCTCGTCCGACGCATCGGTCGGACCCAGTGCGGCCAGCGCGTCGAGGTCCGCGCGCGAGATCGCCGCCGCCGGATCGGCGTTGCCGACGCGCAGCAGCAGGTCCACGCCATGCAGCAGTGCGTCGATGTGCGCGGTCGTCAGCGTCAGCTCGCCACGCTGCGCGGCAACGAAGCATTCCTCCATCGCGTGCGCGACGTCGACGCCGTCCTGCAGGTCGACGATGCGCGCGGCGCCCTTCAGCGAATGCGCGGCGCGCATGCACGCTTCCAGCGCGGGCGCGTCGCCGGGCGAATGTTCGAGCGTTAGCAGGCCACTCGCGAGCGCCTGCGTCTGCGTGTGTGCTTCGTCGCGGAATAGGTCGAGCAGCGACAGGCGCATCAGGTCGTCGTCCGTGCTCATCGCAGGCTCCTCGCAAGCGAGTCGAACACGCGATCGGTGTCCAGCACGCCGATCGTTGTATCGCGCCACGCGAGCAGGCCGCGCGTGTGCATCGCGGCCGCGTGGGTGAGCGTCGTCGGCACCGGCAGCAGCGCATGCGCCGCGAAGCGCAGCACGCCCTCGACCTCGTCGACGGGCAGCGCAACCGCGTCGCCGCGATGCTCGACGACCAGCATCCGCGCATACGCGTTGCGCGACTCGTGCGGTCCGGTCGCGTTGCGTTCGAGATTCAGCAGTACGCCGAGGGATGCTGCGATCGTCAGCGTGCCGCGCACGTTGACCAGCCCGAGCACGGCGCCGTCGCGCCGGTGCGGCAGCGAATGGATCGGGCGCGGCCCATCGACCTGCCGCAGCGCGGCGGCGGGCAGGCCGAGCCATTCGTCGCCGACGCGGAACGCGAGCGCGGACTGCTGCGCTTGCGCATCGTCGGCAGATGCGGCGGATGCAGTGAGTCGTGCGTCTGCAGGGGCTGGCTGCGAGGTGCTGCGTGCGGCGCGCGCCGTTTCGGCGAGGTCCGCGTCGGTGAGCGGCCGGTCGAGCAGCTTCCCGGCCGCGTGTTCGAACACCGGGCAGTTCAGGCAGCGGGTGTGCACGGCAAGCCGCGGACACGAGCCGTCACCTCGCGTGCCGATGAGATTCCAGCAATCGTCGACGGCCCTGGCCGGAGCGCGATCGTCACGAGCGGCGTGGGTCATGGGTTCCGCCCGGTTCGCTGGTCCGGTCCGCCGTCGGCACGGCTGACGTGCCGCGCGCTTGCCCGCTGCGCACGCAGCATCAGTTGCCGGGCACCTGCCGCGTCACCTGCCGCGTCGCGCAGCGCGGCGAGATGGGTCAGGGCCTCATAGTGAGCCGGGTCGAGATACAGCGTCTTGCGATAAAAATCCTGCGCGTCCGCATCGAGGCCGCGCGCATCGGCGATCAGGCCAAGCAGGTAGAACGCGTCCGCGTCGGGGCCGTGCGCGAGCGTGAATGCGTGCGCGGCACGCTCGGCGTCGTCGAGGTGGCCCGTGTCGGCGAGCCGGCGGGCGTCGGCGAGCATGGGCGCCGGGGCGGCGGGTGCGCTCGGCGCGGCATCCGCGGCATCGGGCGCCGCCTGCGCGATGCGTGTGGCCGGCGGCCGCTGTGGCACGGCCGGCGGGCGGTGCAGGGTTGCCGTTGCGAAATGGTTTGCCGTGGAGGGTGCCGCCACCGGGTGCCGGGGCGGCAACGTCTGCGGCGCCACCGGCTTCGCAGATGCCACAGACACAGTGGGCGGCCGCTCGCCATCGTTCGCGCCCGTGGCCGGAGCATCAGCCTGCGCCGCGCGATGGAACGCGAACGCAAGCGGAATGCGCGCGGGCGCCAGCGCATGCCGCATCATCAGCCCCGTCTCGGCCGGGCCGACGAAGATCGTGCCGCCGTCCGCGAGTTGCCGCTCGAGCAGCCGGATCGACTGGTCCTGAGCGTGTCGGTCGAAATAGATCAGCACGTTGCGGCAGAAGATGAAGTCGTAGCGCGTGTCCGCGTCGAGCGGCAGGTCGAACAGGTTCGCCTGCACGAAGCGTACCGGTTCGCGCACCCGCGGGTCGAGCTGCCAGCCGCCGATCGTTTCGCTGAAGTGGCGGTCGCGGAATTCGAGCGGGTGGCCACGAAATGCGTTGCGTCCGTAGACGCCGGCCCGCGCCCGCTCGATCGCGCGTGCGCTGATGTCGATCGCGTCGATCGCGAAGCGTGACGGGCCGATGCCGGCGTCAAGCAGTGCCATCGAGATTGAATACGGCTCCTCGCCGGTCGAGCACGGCACGCTCAGCACGCGCAGCGTGCGCGCCGGCTCGCGCACGAGCCGCACGTCGGCGATCCGCGCAAGCGCGACGAATGCCTCGCGGTCGCGGAAGAACCACGTTTCCGGCACGACCAGCGTTTCGATCAGTGCCTGCCGTTCGTCCGCGGACGCATTCAGCCGCTGCCAGTACGCATCGATCGCGGCGCCACCGGCGGCCTCGGCGACGTCGTCCGGCATGCCGCCGGCGGGCCGCGGTGTGTCGGGCGCGTCCGGTGCATCGGCCTGCGTGACGCGTGCGCGTTCGGCAACCGCGCGCGGGAGCGCACGATTGCCGAGCGTCGCCGCATCCATCCCGGTTTCACGCGCGAGCCATGCTTCGAATCGAGGGTCGTTGGCGTTCATCATGGCCATCATCCGGCAAGCGCCTGCGCGGGCGGAAACAGCAATGCGCGCGCGTCGTCATCGAGCATCTGCTCTACGTCGATCCGCTGCACGAATCCCGTCGCGTCGGCGGCGACCGGCCCGAGCCAACGCGCGTGCGGCGTCGCGATCCCGCTGTCGGCGAATTGCGCGGGCGCGAACTCGCGCACCTGCGTCGCGTGCTCGACGATCAGCCCGAGCCATCGATCGGCGCCGTCCGCCTCGTGTTGCTGCGCATAGCGCACGACGACGAGCCGCGTCGATCGCAGCGTGTGCGCCGCGCGCCCGAGCGCGAGCCGCGGCACGTCAATCACCGGCACCAGCTTGCCCCGGTGATCGATCACGCCGGTGAGCCATGGCGGCGTACCCAGCATCGACTTCACGGGCGCGAGCGCCAGCACCTCGACGATCCGCGTCGCATCGAGCGCATAGCGTTCGCCGTCGAGTTCAAAAAGTAGGAAGAGCATCGTGTCGTCCGCACGAAGGCCGCGTGCGTCAGCCGTCGATCTTGAAGCGCGACACGCCGGTGCGCAGGTGGTTCGCGACGAGCGTCAGATCGTCGATCGCCTGCGACGACTGGCGCAGCGATTCGGCCGTCTGCTGCGCGGCTTCCGACAGCTGCGACAGCGCCTG
>NZ_QTQJ01000063.1:0-7486 GCF_003853795.1 Burkholderia sp. Bp8991
CGCACCGAAAGCCACGTGATGCTGGTGGACCTGCGCGCGAAGAACATCACGGGCAAGGCAGCGGAAGCGGCGCTCGGTGCTGCGCACATCACGGTGAACAAGAACGCGATCCCGAACGATCCGGAAAAGCCGTTCGTGACGAGCGGCATCCGCCTCGGTTCGCCTGCGATGACGACGCGCGGCTTCGGTCCGGCGGAAGCGGAGAAGGTCGGCAACCTGATCGCCGACGTGCTGGAAGCACCGGAAGATGCCGCGACGATCGAACGCGTACGCGGTCTGGTCGCGGAGTTGACCCAGCGTTTCCCGGTCTACGGCTGAGACGCGGCAATCGGGTTCGACTGCCGACGCGGTTGAACCTCGCTCGTTCCGAAGCGATATAAAAATCCGGCTCGCACACCGCGAGCCGGATTTTTTTGCGCTGTGCGCGAACCGGTGTCGCGTCACACGGTCGGATCGACGTTCGCCTCGAGTTCGCGAATCCGCTCGTCGTTGCGCGTGTCCTTGAGCACCGGCGGCCCGGCGAAGGACTTGCGCACGCCGAACCCGTACCAGATCACCATCAGCACGCCCACGAACGCGACGAGCACGTAGAGCACCTTCTCGTTCGGCGGCTGGATGCCGACGTACGCGAGCACGCACGCGCCCACCAGCGCGAGCAGCGCGCACGGCTTCGACCAGATGCCCAGCTGGAACGGGCCCTTTTCGGTCCACGTGCGCCCTTCGGCGAGCATCCCGGAACCGATCGGCATCGCATACGAGATGAACAGGAACACGGCGCTGCCCGCGCTCAGTACCGAGAACGCGTCGCCGTACAGCGTGACGACGATCGCGAGCACCGCGCAGGTCCAGATTGCCGGGCCGGGCGTCCGGTGATTGTGATTCACGCTGCGCAGCAGCTTCGACGCAGGCAGCCCGCCGTCGCGCGCGAACGCGTACATCATCCGCGACGTCGACATGATCGCGGCGAGCCCGCACACGTAGTTGATGAAGAACATCGCGAGCTCGAGGCAGACGCGCAAGGTCTTCGGGATCGGTGCGAGGATCGCTTCGAAGAAGCCGGTGCCCTGTTTCATCGCGGCGGTCAGGTCGGGCATGACCAGCACGAACGTGCACACCATCACGTAGCCGAACACCGCGGACCAGAACACCGAGCCGATGATGCCGCGCGGCACGTTCTTCGCCGCGTCGTGCGTTTCTTCCGACGTATGCGCGGACGCGTCGAAACCGGTGATCGTGTAGGTCACCAGCAGCAGGCCGGACAGGAACGCGAGCGGCGTGGTCTGCTTCGGCCAGGCGCCGCCGTCGACGCCCGTGTAGTTGGTGAAGGTGACGAGCCGATGCAGGTCGAACGTGACCGGCGAGTAGACCAGCAGCGACACGACCAGCGCGATCGTCACGACGAAGATCAGGTAGCCGGACAGGTCGGTGATCTTGCTCGCGATCCGGATGCCGCGTGCGTTCAGGATCGCCTGCGAAATCGTGATGACCGTGATGAACGCGGTCTGATGCCACCACGTCAGGCTGTCCGGACCGACGCCGAACATCGGTGCGATCAGCGTCTTGAAGAACGGATCGTAGGTGCCGAAGTTGATCGCCGCGATCACGAAGATCAGGCCGATCAGGTTGAGCCACGCCGTCATCCACCCCCATTTCTTCCCGCCGAGGATCGCGCCCCAGTGATAAAGGCCGCCGGCGGTCGGAAACGCAGACGCGATCTGCGACATCGACACCGCGACGATCAGCGCGAACAGCGAGCCGAGCGGCCAGCCGAGGCCGACCGAGGCGCCGCCGGCCGCGGAGAACGCCAGTTGAAACGCGGTGATGCCGCCCGACAGAATGCAGATCACCGAAAACGACACGGCGAAGTTCGAGAAGCCGTTCATGCGTCTCGACAGCTCCTGCGCATATCCCATCTTGTGGAGGAGGCTTACGTCGCTGTCGATACCTGCATCAGGCTGGATTTTCGCATCCATATTCGCTCCGTCACGTATGTCCTGCGAGGCAGGACCGTCATCGCTGCCCGGGCCCGGTGCTGCGGCCCGCTCCTGGAATTCGTCGGCGGGCACGCGTTGTCATGCATCGATGGCGATCGCGTATCCGGTCCGATACGGAACGGTATGAAGCCAAATCTCGCGGCGATATCGGATTTCGGCAATCCGGCGAAACTCCGGACGGGTGCACCGTTCGGGGGCATCGCGTGGCGGGCTGAATATTTGTAAGGAATCCATGCGGATCGGGATGATCCGTACTTGTCGAAATGCGACAGCCGGGGAAAAAGTGCGCTCCCGTGAAGGGCGACATGGCCCGCAATCGCTTTCTGAAGTCGACCGCGCCCCGTGTCGCAATCCCGTGAGTCGGCCCGGCAGGGAACCTGGAGCGGCCTACTCGGCTTGCTGCTTGCCGGGTTTCCGTCCGAACCGCGCACGGTAGTCGCGCGGCGATATTCCGACCCGCTTCGCGAATGCACGTTGCAGCGCATCCACGCTGCCGAACCCCGAACGTTGCGCGACCCGTTCGAGCGGCCAGTCTGCCCGCTCCAGCAGCGCCTTCGCGCGCTCGACGCGTGCGGCCAGCACGAATTGCGCGGGCGGGAGCCCCGTCTCCTTGAGGAAATTGCGCGCAAACGTGCGCTCGCTCATGTGCAGGCGCGCGGCCAGCGCGGCGACGCCGAGATCGCCGGTCGGGTCGTCGGCGATCGACGTGAGCAGCGCGCGGATCGGTGGCGTCGCGTTTGCCTGGATGTCGAGACCGACGCTGAACTGCGCCTGTCCGCCGGGACGGTGCATGAAGAGCACGAGCTCGCGCGCGACCGCGAGCGCGGTCGGCGCGCCGCAGTCGGCCTCGACGAGTGCGAGACACAGGTCGATGCCGGCCGTCACGCCGGCCGACGTATGAAACGGCGGATCGCTCACGTAGATCGCATCCGGCTCGACCCGCACGTCGGGGCAAAGCGCCTGCAGCGTCGCACACTGATTCCAGTGCGTGGTGGCGCGCTTGCCGTCCAGCCATCCGCCCGCGGCGAGCACGAACGCGCCCGTGCAGATGCTTGCGATCCGCCGCGTGCTCGCGATCCGCGTGCGCAGCCAGGGCAGCACGCCGGCGTTCGACGCCGCGTGCCGCAGCGCCGCTTCGCTGCCGCCTGCGACGATGATCGTGTCGATGGGCTCGGGCAACGCCGCAAGCGCGGTCGGGCCGGCAAGACGCAGGCCCGCGTGCGTGACGATGTCGTTGCCGTGTTGCGATGCGAGCGTGAGCCGATAGGGCGGGACATGCCCGGGAAGATGGCGGTTCGCGACCGCGAACACTTCCATCGGGCCGGTGATGTCGAGTGACTGGACGCCTTCGAAGCCGACGACGACGATGTCGCGTGCCGGACCGGTTGACTGGGGCATGGCGGAAAGTGCGGTGGAGTTGTCCTTGTGACCGCGTGCATGATCCTTGTAATTTTCCGCACGTGCAATCGATTGACGCGGGTGGGCGATGCGGGAATGGAACAGAAACGGGGCGATGCGCGTGGCGGTGGCGCTGCTCGTATGCGCGGTGCTGGGCGCGTGCATGTCGGGGCAGTCGGGGCCGTCGGCCGCGCACGGCGCACGAACGGTCACGCAAACGCTGAGCGTGAACGCACCGAAGGCGGGCCGCACGCGGCCGCTCGTTGCGATCGTCGCGGACAACGCCGGAACGGAGACGACCGATTTCATCGTTCCGTACGCGATTCTGAAGGCGTCGGGCGCGGCCGATGTCGTGGCCGTGTCGGCCGACGCCGGCGCGGTCGAACTGATGCCCGCGCTGCGGATCCTGGCCGATACGACGTTCGACCGGTTCGACGTGGACGTGCCCCTCGGCGCGGACGTCGTGATCGTGCCGGCCTTGCATCGTGCCGACCGGCCGGCCGTGCTCGCGTGGCTGCGCAAACAGGCCGCTGCCGGCGCCACGATGGTGGCGATCTGCGATGGCGCGGCCGTGCTCGCGAACGCCGGGCTGCTGCGCGATCGCATCGCGACCGCGCACTGGTATTCGCGCGACGGGCTGCGTCGCCGTTTTGCCGAAACGGCGTGGGTCGACGATCGCCGCTACGTGATGGACGGCAACGTGATGACGACGAGCGGCGTGTCGGCGTCGATTCCCGCGTCGCTTGCGCTGGTGAATGCGCTGGCGGGGCCGGTGGCCGCGCGCGAAACGGCACGCAACATCGGCGCGCACGGATGGAGCGACGTTCACGACGGCAGCCGGTTCGGGTTGACCGCACGTGCCGTGGCGACCGCACTGACGAATCGCGTCGCGTTCTGGCGGCATCGGACCTTCGATCTGCCTGTCGCGAGCGGATTCGACGAACTTCCGGTTGCGCTCACCGCGGATGCGTGGGCGCGGACGTGGCGCAGCGACATCGTCGCAACGGCGGACGCGCACGTGATCGAATCGAAGCACGGGCTGCGCTTGCTGACGCAACCGGCCGATGCCGGCCACGCGCGCGTGACGATTCCGGACGGGCGGCGCGGCGACGCGGTGCTGCCCGGTGTGCTCGGCGACGTCGCGGCGAGCTACGGCGACGCGACGTCGGACTGGGTGGCGCTGCAACTGGAGTATGCGAGGTAGCGGGTGCCGGGCTTGCGCGTTGCCCGGCGCAAACCGTGCCTTCGACGCCGGAAAAGGCCCGGGCGGACGATGTCGCGATCGACGAGCCCGGCCGGTGCCAGCGGACATGCGCGCAGCACATCGCGCGCACTTCGCGCTTTCCACCGACTTGCATTCGGCGTTTGATCGCGACGCCCGGGCGGCCACGCGTCGAAACGTCGGTTTCGAGCATGAACGTGGACGCGCGCGATGCTTCTTACATGCGGGTAGCGCTCAGACCGTTGCCGTCCGCCGCGCCGTCAGCCGGTTCCACAGCATCCCGGCGCGGCTTCCGCTTCGACAATAGGCGAGCACCGGCTTCGGCAGCGCATCGACCAGCGCGCCGAACGCGTCGACTTCCGCATCGCCGATCCGGTCGCGTTCGACCGGCAGATAGCGCGCGTCGAGGCCCAGTTCGCGCGCAGCGGCGGCGATTGCCTCGAATGCCGGTTGATCGGCGCTTTCGCCGTCCGGCCGGTTGCAGATCACCGCGCGAAAGCCGGCGCTGCGGATCGCTTTCAGGTCCGCCGGCGTGATCTGTCGCGACGCGGTGAACCCGGTCGCTGCCGCGGCCCGGCATTGCTCGAGCGCGCGCGCGAAACATGCGATCGCGAAATCGACGTCCTGTTCCGTCGTGAAGCGGCCGAAGCTGATCCGCACCGTGCGGCCCGCGGCTTGCTCGTCGAGGCCGATCGCGGTCAGCACGTGAGACGGCGCGCCGCTGGTCGAGTTGCATGCGGAGGTCGACGACACGGCGAGCGCATCGCCGAGCATGAACGGGAAGAAGCCCGGCACGTTCACCGTGAGGCTCAGCGTGTGCGGGATGCGGCGCGCCGCTGCCGCGTTGTGCGTGATGTCGCCGAGCGTGAGCAGCGCGTCCTTCAGGCGTGCACTGAGTGCCGCGATCCGCGCGGCTTCGCGCTCGAGTTTCTCGGCGGCCAGTTCGCACGCCACGCCCATCCCGACGATCTGGTGCGTCGCGAGCGTGCCCGAGCGCAGGCCGCGCTCGTGCCCGCCGCCGTGGATCTGCGGCGCGATGCGCTCGGCGATCTCGCGGCGGACGAACAGCGCGCCGATGCCCTTGGGGCCGTACACCTTGTGCGCGGACATCGACAGCAGGTCGATGCCGAGCGCGCGCACGTCGATCGGCGTCTTGCCGAGCGCCTGCGCGGCGTCGACGTGCAGCAGCGCGCCGGCCGCATGCACGATGCGCGAGATCGCGCCGATGTCGGTCAGCGTGCCGAGTTCGTTGTTGACGAGCATCAGCGACACGAGGCCCGTATCGGGGCCGATCGCCGCGGCCACGGCGTCGACGGTGATTTCGCCGTCGGCGGTGGGTGTCAGGTAGGTCGCGGTCATGCCGCGCTTCGACAGGTTCGCCATCGTGTCGAGGATCGCCTTGTGTTCGAGGCGGCTCGTGACGAGGTGGCGCTTGCCGGTCGCGGCTTCCGCATAGCCCTTCAGCGCGAGGTTGTTCGATTCGGTGGCGCCCGACGTCCAGACGATCTCGTCGGCCTGCGCGCCGATCAGCGCGGCGACCTGCGCGCGTGCGTGCTCGACCTTTTCCTTCGCGAGCCGGCCGGCGGCGTGCGAACTCGACGCGGGATTGCCGAAGATGCCGTCGGCACCGAGGCAGGCCGTCATCGCTTCGATCACGCGGGGGTCCGCAGGGGTGGTGGCTGCGTAGTCGAGGTAGTGCAGCGGGGTGGTATCGCTCATGTCCTTCTCTGGTTCTTTCTCTTCGGAATGGGAGAAATGATACGAGGGAGGACGGGGAAAAAGGATCCAAAGTTGGCTGTGAATTCAGAGCGATGTGGAATAACGTTTTCTTTTTGTTTGATACAGGGGAATTTGTTTTCGTCTGGACCTGACGGAAGATCGGGAATTGTTCATGCGGATGCCGGCGCGGCCGGGCGCTGCGGATGGGCGTTGCCCGGCCTGCCTGCGACGTATCGGATGTCCGTGAACGCCTTGAGGGGGCGCGTCGATCACGTCAACTCGTCTTGATCGGGCTGATTCGATAAACGATGCGCGTCCTGCACCCAGGCATGCAGCGCTTGCTCATATTTCGTCGGGATCGTAATCGTGAGCGTGGTGAGGTGCGTGACGTTGCCCGGTAGTTCCAGATACCGCTGCCACGCCTTGCGAACGAGCTGCGACATTGCCGAGCGGTTCATACCCAGTTTCGCGGCCAGCTCGCGCTGTGGGCGGCCCTTCACGAAAATCTCGTGCAGGGCCCATTGGTTCAACGGTTTGATCCGGGTATCTTGAAGCCGCAGCAGCTGGAACTGTTCGGCGGTCATGCGTCGTGTCTTCAGCATTCAGGGGCGCCCGGAGTTCGGAATGGAAGAAACGAGCGTCGCGCCGCACGAAGTCTTGTGACCGTCGAATGCGGCGGGCCGACCTTCGACGTTGAAGGCAGCGTCGCCGGCGGCAATCGTGCAGGTGCCGTGGATCGGACACGAACACGTGTCGCCGAAGCGCGCGACCGCGCGCCCCATGACCTTGCTGATGTCGGCGCCGGACTCGACCCGGCCGCCGTGGGTATGGCTGTCGCCTACCCGGATGATTCCTCGCATATGACTTGTCCTCTCGATGATTCGCGCGGCATCGGCGTTTTACTCGCCACATGCCGCGGTGCTGGTTTGCATCACCACGAATAGCCTTGCATGCCGTAGTCGGTGTCGTGTCGGCGTCCCCACCAGGGGAGGTACGCATTGTTGCCGCCGCGTGCGCGGAACCAGTCTTGGTCCGGATCGATCGGCGTGAGCTTCGATGGTGGTCTGACGACGACGGCGACGGGGTGCTCGGGGTCGGTCGTGCCGGCGACCAAGGCGTTGCCGCCGAAGTGGTTGATCCGGCCGATTGCGAG
>NZ_QTQJ01000064.1:0-3813 GCF_003853795.1 Burkholderia sp. Bp8991
ACGCCGATGATAGTGCGGATTCCCGTGTGAAAGTAGGTAATCGTCAGGCTCCCTAAGCCAAAAACCCCCGCCCGAAAAGGCGGGGGTTTTTGCATTTGCGGCGCAGAAATGCGCGATCGCTGCAAGTGTTGGCGTGATCGTCAGTGGGCGGGCAGCTTGATACGCGCTGCATGCTGCTCCGAACCGGCAGATTTCGCAGCCACCACCTACCTCAATAAGGACATCCGGATTGCGGTCGATCCGGCCGTCACTGCCCAGGCAGGAACGAAATCTCGCGATTTGATACGATCCAAATGTCGTCGACGAATGCATGCGTCGACCTTCGTGTTCGAACCAGTGCTTGATGGAGAGAGGGCAGGGAATGAATATCGGCGACGCGTCGCGCGAATCCGGCGTCAGCGCAAAAATGATCCGCTACTACGAGCAGGTCGGCCTTCTTGCGCCGAGCAAGCGGAGCGACGCCGGATACCGCATCTACGGTTCGGATGACGTCCATATTCTGCGTTTCATCCGCCAGGCGCGGCGGCTCGGTTTTCTCGTCGAGGATATTCGCAAGCTGCTGATGCTCTGGCAAGACCGCTCCCGCGCCAGCGCCGAAGTGAAGTCGATCGCCCTCGAACACGTGGCCGAACTCGACAAACGCATCGCGGAATTGAGCGACATGCGCAATACACTTGCCGATCTCGCCGCGCACTGCCATGGTGACGGGCGACCCGAATGCCCGATCTTGGCGCGGCTGGCCGACCCGGTGAGTGAACCAGATTAGTGCATATCCTCGAGGCCGAATCGGAGCCTCGATTCAATATCTTTAAAAATCAGTGGGTTGAAGCAGATAGTTCGTAAACCATTCCAAACTGGAATGGCTTCCATGCAAGCATTTCACTGGCATCTTGGTGCGGCATCGCTATAATTCGGGATAACCCTATACGGGAAATCCCTGAATCTCGATTCGCCAGGGGTCCCCCTTCCTTGGAGAACATCATGATCGCCTACATCGTTGAAAAGCTGAGCAACTGGTTCGAATCCGCAGAGCGCGAACGCCGTGAGGCTTACCTCGCGTCGTCGTCGGACATCGTTCAGCTCGAGAGCCGCATCCGCTCGCTCGAAACCAACGGCTACTCGCTGTAATCGGAGTCACCGTCAGGTGCCGTGTGGCACCGAGCGAAAAGCAAGCCCCGTGTTGACGGGGCTTTGTTTTTTTGTGCGTCCGATCTGGCGAAATCGTCGGCGTGGCGCTATGGTATGGACCTGCTTTTCAACCGGAAGAACACGACCATGCGTTTGCGTCTCGATGTGCGTCACGTTTCCCGCGCGCGTCTCTTTCTGGGGGCCGCGGTGCTCGCTCACGGCATGGCGGCTGGTGCGGCGACGTCGTCCAGGCCGCTGATTCTCGATACGCAACGCGGGATCCAGGATGGCAAGGGCGGCCTGGTGTTGCAAACGGCTCCGTTATCGTCCGAGCCGATCGTTGAGCCCGCAGGCATGCGAGCGCCGGCAGGGCAGGGACCGAATTCTTCGGTCCCGCTGTTTGTCGCGCCGTATATCAATGTGCCGGGCTGGGGTGGGTCGCCGGCCAATCAGCCAAGACCCGCGCCAAGACCGCAGCCGTAACGGAAAACCGTTCGCTCAGTTTCCGCGGTGCTCGATCTGGCACCGCGCGCCGCTGTCCTGTCCTAGGCGCTCGACGAGATAGGGCAGCGCTTCGTTCATGCTCTGCGCGAGCGTGTACGGCGGATTCAGGATGAACATTCCGCTGCCGTAAAGGCCCAGGCCATCTGCCGGCGGATTCGATACCGTCAGCGTCAGGTGCAGCCAGTTGTTCGGCTGCAGGCGCTTGAGCTGCTCCGGAAAACGCTGCGATTCCACCCGCGCAACCTGCGGATACCAGATCGCGTAACAGCCTGTCGCGAAACGCTTCAGGCATTCCGTCACGCAAGTCACCGTGCGCGCGTAGTCCTTCTTGTCCTCATAGGACGGATCGATCAGCACGAGCGCGCGTCGCGGCGGCGGCGGCAGCAGCGCCTTGATGCCCTCGAAGCCGTCACCGGCGAAAATCATCGCGCGGCGCCCCGCATCGCGGAAGTTGTGACGCAACACGTCGATTTCCGTCGTGTGCATTTCGAACAGGCGCATCCGGTCCTGCTCGCGCATCGATCGCCATGCGAGATACGGGGAGCCCGGATAGTAATGCAGCTCACCGTCGTCGTTCAGCGCGCGCACCTCGTCGATGTAGTCGCCGAGCGCTTCGGGCAGGTCCTTTTCGTTCCACAGCGGCCCGATGCCGGTGTCGAATTCCCCTGTCTTGGCGGCATAACCGTCGCGCAGCGAATACACGCCGGCACCGGCGTGCGTGTCGATGTACCAGTACGACTTGTCTTTCTTGTTCAGGTAGCGCAGCAGCTGGACGACGACGGCGTGCTTGAGCACGTCCGCGTGGTTGCCTGCGTGAAAACCGTGACGATAACTGAGCATGGCTGGCTGCCTGAAACGAAGGGTGAATCGATGAAAACGGATGATCGCGCGAAGCCGTCGGGCCGCGCGCCAATGCGGCCGCGTATTGTACGCGAGTGGGCGTGAGCCGCCTTACTCGTATGCATCGCCGACGGCCTCCTCGATGCGTTGCTTGATCTCCGGCGTCAGTTTCTCGGCAACGTCGAGCGCGCGCATGTTGTCGCCGATCTGCTCGATTCGCGAGGCGCCCGTAATGACCGAACTCACGCGCGGATTCGCGAGTACCCATGCAATCGCGAGCTGGGCGGTGCTGCAGCCGAGTTCGGTCGCGATCTCGCCGAGCCGTTCGACCACATCGTTGCTGACCGGATCCGTCAGCCGTTCGCGGAGCCAGTCGTAGCCCGGCAATTGCGCGCGGCTGCCCGGCGGTACGCCGTTCCGGTACTTGCCGGTGAGCAGCCCCGATGCCAGCGGGCTCCAGGTCGTCAGGCCGAGGCCGTAGTCGTGATAGAGCCGTGCGTATTCCTGTTCGACCCGGGTACGGTGGAACAGGTTGTACTGCGGCTGCTCGACGACCGGCTTGTGCAGATGGTGCCGCTCGGCAATCTCGTACGCGGCGCGGATCTCGTCGGCGCTCCATTCGGACGTGCCCCAGTACAGCGCCTTGCCGCGTACGATCATGTCGCTCATCGCCCAGACGGTCTCCTCGATCGGTGTGTTCGGATCGGGGCGATGGCAGTACACGAGGTCGACATGGTCGAGCTGCAGCCGGCGCAGCGAGCCGTCGATCGCGTTCAGCAGATATTTCCGGTTCAGTGTGTGGTACTGGTTCGGCGCTTCCGCGAGCCCCCAGAAGAACTTCGTGGACACGAGGTAGCTGACGCGCGGCCAGCCGAGCGACTTGAGCGCCTGGCCCATGATTTCCTCGGATTTGCCACTGGCGTAGACCTCGGCGTTGTCGAAGAAATTGACGCCCGCATCGCGGGCCGCCGCAAGGCATTCGCGGGCGACCCGCTGATCGACCTGGTTGCCGTAGGTGACCCACGAGCCGAGCGAAAGCGCGCTGATCTGCAGGCCGGAGCGGCCTAGCCGTCGATAGTGCATGGGAATCTCCCGCGACTCTGAACCGACCTTAAGCTTAGACGTTTTGCGAGCGAACGGCGGGGCCGATCGTGCACAATAGCGGCTGGCCTCCACCTGCACGATCGCGACGAAAGCGGATGCAGCGGGGCGCGCTTTTTCGATCCGATAACGGAAGGAGACGGACATGGCAGCAGATCTGAACGGCAAGACCGCAGTCGTCACGGGCGCCGCAAGCGGCATCGGCAAGGAAATCGCGCTGGAGCTCGCGAAAGCGGGCGC
>NZ_QTQJ01000065.1:0-3651 GCF_003853795.1 Burkholderia sp. Bp8991
ATGTCGCGTTCTGAGTCCCCCCGGCCGCTGCTCGAGATGCGCGGCATCAGCAAGACCTTCCCGGCCGTGCGCGCGCTCGACAACGTCAGCCTGACCGTCTATCCGGGCGAGATCCATTCGCTGATGGGCGAGAACGGCGCGGGCAAGTCGACGCTGATGAAGATCCTGTCGGGCGCGTACCGCGCCGACGCCGGCGGCGAGATCCTGATCGACGGCGCGCGCATCGACGTCGACGGCCCGCTCGCCGCGCGCGATGCCGGCGTCGCCGTGATCTACCAGGAGCTGTGCCTCGCGCCCAACCTCACCGTCGCGGAAAACATCTACGTCGGCCGCGAACTGCGCCGCGGCAACCGTCGCTGGGGCACCATCGACCGCGCGGCGATGGCGCGCGGCTGCCAGGACGTGCTCGCGCGCCTCGGTGCGCCGTTCGGCCCCGACACGCTGGTCGGCACGCTGTCGATCGCCGAGCAGCAGCTCGTCGAGATCGCGCGCGCCGTGCATACCCGCGCACGCATCCTCGTGATGGACGAACCGACGACGCCGCTGTCGTCGCGCGAAACCGAGCACCTGTTCGGCCTGATCCGCCAGCTGCGCGAGGAAGGTCTCGCGATCATCTACATCAGCCACCGGATGGCCGAAATCTACGAACTGTCCGACCGCGTGTCGGTGCTGCGCGACGGCTCGTACGTCGGCACGCTCGAGCGCGCGTCGCTGTCGGCCGAGCGGCTCGTCGCGATGATGGTCGGCCGCGACATCTCCGGCTTCTACAAGAAGGAACACGCGCCGTACGATCCCGGCCACCTGCTGCTGTCGGTGCGCGACATCGCCGACGGCGAGCGCGTGCGCGGCTGCAGCCTCGACCTGCATGCGGGCGAGGTGCTCGGCATCGCCGGGCTCGTCGGCGCGGGCCGCACCGAGCTCGCGCGGCTGATCTTCGGCGCGGAGCCGCGCACGCGCGGCGACGTGAAGCTGGGCGAGCGCACGTTCGGCGCGCATTCGCCGCGCGACGCGATCGACGCGGGCCTCGTCTACCTGACGGAAGACCGCAAGCGCCAGGGCCTGTTCCTCGACATGAGCGTGCGCGACAACATCAACATCTCCGTGTGCAACCGCGATGCGCGGCTCGGCGCGCTCGATCTGGCGCGCGGCGCCATGCGCGCACGCGACGCGATCGCGTCGCTGTCGATCCGCGTGCCGAATGCGAACGTCAACGTCGGCGCGCTGTCGGGCGGCAACCAGCAGAAAGTGCTGCTGTCGCGCCTGCTCGAGACGAAGCCGCGCGTGCTGATCCTCGACGAGCCGACGCGCGGCGTCGACATCGGCGCGAAATCCGAGATCTACCGGATCATCAACGAACTGGCCCGCGCGGGTGTCGGCGTGATCGTGATCTCGAGCGAGCTGCCGGAGATCATCGGCGTCGCCGACCGCGTGCTCGTGATGCGCGAAGGCGAGATCGCCGGCGAACTCGGCGGCCACACGCACACGCCCATCACGCAGGAAGCGATCATCGCGCTCGCCACCGGCTCGCAAGCCGAGCTCGCCGACGCGCACTGACCACGGCCCCTTCATTTCCTTCTTCCTTCAAGGTACCGACATGATCAACCCGACCAAGCAGCGGAACCTCGCGTCCGCGACGGCCCATCCGGTCGCCAACCGTACGCCGCTGATGCGCGGCGCCGATCATCGCGCGCGCATGCAGTCGCTGATGCGCACCGCCGGCATGCTGCCGGTGCTGCTGGTCCTCTGCATCGGCTTCGGCTTCATGACCGACGGCTTCTTCACGCTGCAGAACCTGTCGATCGTCACGCAGCAGGCGTCGATCAACATCGTGCTCGCCGCCGGCATGACCTTCGTGATCCTGACGGGCGGCATCGACCTGTCGGTCGGCTCGGTGCTCGCCGCGTCGGCCGTCGCCGCGCTCATCGCGTCGACCATCCCCGGCTGGGGCTGGCTCGGCGTGCCGATCGCGCTCGCGGTCGGCCTCGTGTTCGGCGCGATCAACGGCGGCCTGATCTCGTTCCTGCGCCTGCCGCCGTTCATCGTCACGCTCGGCGCGATGACGGCCGTGCGCGGCGTCGCCCGCCTGATCGGCAACGACACGACCGTCTTCAACCCGCAACTGCCGTTCGCGTTCATCGGCAACGGCACGATCCTCGGCGTGCCGTGGCTCGTCGTGATCGCCTGCGCGGTGATCGCGCTGTCGTGGTTCATCCTGCGCCGCACGGTGCTCGGCATGCGGATCTATTCGGTGGGCGGCAACCCGGAAGCCGCGCGGCTGTCGGGCATCAACGTGCGCGCGATCCAGCTGTTCGTGTATGCGGCGTCGGGCCTGCTCGCCGGCCTCGGCGCGGTGATGTCGGCCGCGCGGCTCTATGCGGCCAACGGCCTGCAGCTCGGCCAGTCGTACGAACTCGATGCGATCGCCGCGGTGATCCTCGGCGGCACGAGCTTCGTCGGCGGCGTCGGCTCGATCGTCGGCACGCTGATCGGCGCGCTGATCATCGCGGTGCTGACCAACGGCCTCGTGCTGCTCGGCGTGTCCGACATCTGGCAATACATCATCAAGGGGCTCGTTATCATCGGCGCGGTCGCGCTCGACCGCTATCGCCAGCGCGACTCGGCCCGCACCTGATTCGTATTCCTCACCACTCGACCATCGGGGCGCAGGCAGGTCCTCCTGCACCCATCCGCCAACGGACCTTCCGGAGACACAACGACATGTTCAAGCAAAAAGCCGCCCTGACCGCCGTCGCCTGCGCGCTCGCCTTCGGCGCCGCCGCCGCCCATGCAGCCGACAAGCCGCTGAAATCGATCGGCGTCACGGTCGGCTCGCTCGGCAACCCGTACTTCGTCACGATCGTGAAAGGCGCCGAGGCGCGCGCCAGGCAGCTCAACCCGAACGCGAAGGTCACCGCGGTCTCGGCCGACTACGACCTGAACAAGCAGTTCACGCAGATCGACAACTTCATCTCCGCGCACGTCGACATGATCCTGCTCAACGCGACCGATCCGAAGGCGATCGAGCCGGCGGTGAAGAAGGCGCAGGCGGCGGGCATCACGGTCGTCGCGGTGGACGTCGCGGCCGCCGGCGCGAACGCGACCGTGCAGACCAACAACGTGAAGGCCGGCGAGCTCGCGTGCGACTTCCTCGCGAAGAAGCTCAACGGCAAGGGTAACGTGATCATCGAGAACGGCCCGCAGGTGTCGGCCGTGATCGATCGCGTGAACGGCTGCAAGACCGTGCTCGCGAAGAACCCGGGCATCAAGCTCCTGTCGAGCGATCAGGACGGCAAGGGCTCGCGCGAAGGCGGGATGAACACGATGCAGGGCTACCTGACGCGCTTTCCGAAGCTCGACGGCGTGTTCACGATCAACGACCCGCAGGCGATCGGCAGCGATCTCGCGGCGAAGCAGCTGAACCGCCCGAACATCGTGATCACGTCGGTCGACGGCGCGCCCGACATCGAAGTCGCGCTGAAGTCGAACACGCTCGTGCAGGCGTCGTCGAGCCAGGATCCGTGGGCGATGGCGCAGCAGGCCGTAAACGTCGGCTACGGGATCATGAACGGCCAGAAGCCGGCCAACCCGATGATCCTGATCGAGCCGACGCTCGTCACGCGCGACAACGTGAAGGCTTACAAAGGCTGGAGC
>NZ_QTQJ01000066.1:0-3577 GCF_003853795.1 Burkholderia sp. Bp8991
GCGTCGCCTTCCATCGTGACCGTGCCGGAATCCATCACGTAGCCGCGGTCGGCCGCTTGCAGCGCGAGCCGCGCGTTCTGCTCGACCAGCAGCACCGTGATGCCCTCCTTCGAGATCTCGCGCACCACTTCGAAGATCTTCTCGACCATGATCGGCGACAGGCCCATCGACGGCTCGTCGAGCAGCAGCAGCTTCGGCTTCGACAGGATCGCGCGCGACATCGCCAGCATCTGCTGCTCGCCGCCCGACAGCGTGCCCGCGAGCTGCGTCGCACGCTCCTTCAGACGCGGGAAGAAGCCGAACATCCGGTCGACGTCCTGCTTGATCTGCTCCTTGTCGTTGCGCAGGTATGCGCCCATCTGCATGTTCTCGATGATCGACATCCGCGCGAAGATCCCGCGACCTTCCGGCACCATCGCGAGGCCGCGCTTGAGCAGCTCGTGCGACGGCACGCCCTTGATCGACTTGCCGTCGTACTCGATGTCGCCCGCCGAATACGGCTTGAGACCCGTGATCGCCTTCATCGTCGTGGTCTTGCCCGCGCCGTTCGCGCCGATCAGCGTCACCAGCTCGCCCTGGCGGACTTCCATGTCAACGCCCTTGACGGCCTGGATGCCGCCGTAGTTGACCTGCAAGCCCTTGATTTTCAACATTGCCGCTGCCATCAGTGCACCCCTGCGCCGAGATATGCCTCAATCACCTTCGGATTCTTCTGCACGTCCTGCGGCAGACCCTCGGCGATCACCTTGCCGTAATCGAGCACCGTCATCCGGTTGCACAATCCCATCACGAGCTTCACGTCGTGCTCGATCAACAGGATCGTACGGCCGTCGGAGCGGATCTTGTCGAGCAGGCGCGTGAGTTCGACCTTCTCGGTCGCGTTCATCCCGGCCGCCGGCTCGTCGAGCGCGAGCAGCTTCGGGTCGGTCGCCAATGCGCGTGCAATCTCGAGACGGCGCTGGTGGCCGTACGACAGGTTGCGCGACGTGTAGTCTGCGTACTGCAGCACGCCGACGTATTCGAGCAGCTCGATCGCGCGTTCCTTGATCTCGCGCTCTTCCTGGCGCTCGGCCGGCGTCTGGAACACCGCGCCCAGCAGCCCGTGCTTGGTCCGCACGTGGCGGCCCACCATCACGTTCTCCAGCGCCGTCATCCCGCCGAACAGGCGGATGTTCTGGAACGTGCGCGCGATGCCCGTCTTCGCGACCTGGTGCACCGCGGTCGGCTTGTATTCCGTGCCGTCGAGCTTGAACTCGCCGGAGTCCGGCGTGTAGAGGCCCGTGATCACGTTGAAGAACGTGGTCTTGCCGGCGCCGTTCGGGCCGATCAGGCCGTAGATCTCGCCTTCCTTGATCTGCAGGCCGACGTCGGACAGTGCCTGCAGCCCGCCGAAGCGTTTGTTCACGCCCGAGACGGACAGTCGGATTTGCTTGTCGCTCATGTGTGTATCCCCTTGTCCGTTGGTTAAGCGCGCACCGGCTTCTTGCTGTTGCGCTTCGCCAGTTTCGCGATCTTGTCCTCATGCTTCGGCGCCGGCCACAGGCCTTCCGAGCGATACAGCATGATGATCACCATCGCGAGGCCGTACAGCGCCTGACGGATCACTTCGGTGTCGACGATGTCGTGACCGAAGATCGCGTGCTGCAGCGGGCTCATCGTCGAACGCAGGAATTCCGGGAAGATCGCGAGCAGCACCGCGCCCAGGATCACGCCCGGGATGTGGCCCATGCCGCCGAGCACCACGCACGCCAGCACGACGATCGATTCCCAGAACGTGAACGACTCGGGCGACACGAAGCCCTGGAACGCACCGAACATCGCACCCGACAGGCCGCCGAACGACGCGCCCATCGCGAACGCGAGCAGCTTCACGTTACGGGTGTTGATGCCCATCGCTTTCGCGGCGATTTCGTCTTCGCGGATCGCGGCCCATGCGCGGCCGATACGCGAGTGCTGCAGGCGCGTACAGACCCAGATCACCAGCAGCGCGCAGAGCACGAACAGGTAGTAGTACATGTAGACCGACGGCAGCTGGAAGCCGAAGATCGAGTGCGTCTGCGACAGGTTGAAGCCGCCGACGTGCACCGGATCGATGCCCGTGATCCCCTTCGGGCCGTTGGTGATGTTCACCGGACGGTCGAGGTTGTTCATGAAGATCCGGACGATTTCACCGAAGCCGAGCGTCACGATCGCCAGGTAGTCGCCGCGCAGGCGCAGCGTCGGCGCGCCGAGCAGGATGCCGAAGGTCGCCGCCAGCGCCATCGCGATCGGCACGATGATCAGGAACGGGATGTGCAGGCCGTTCGGCGCGAGCGCCGCGATCCACTCGAACTGCGAGGTCAGGTGCGGCGAACTCAGCAGTGCCGCCGTGTATGCGCCCACCGCGTAGAACGCGATGTAGCCGAGGTCGAGCAGGCCGGCGAAGCCGACCACCACGTTCAGGCCCAGCGCGAGCATCACGTACAGCATCGCGAAGTCGAGCACGCGGACCCAGTAGTTGCCGCCTGCCGAGCCGATGATGATCGGCGCCGCGATCACGAAGGCCGCGGTTAGGATGCCGATGACGACGGTCTTGGCGGTGTTGCGTTCTTCGACGAGCGACGTCGAGGATTCGATCGGTTGAATGGATGTCATGTTGTTTGCTCCCCTTCCGTTACGCGCGGTCCGCGACACGTTCGCCCAGCAGGCCCGACGGACGGAACACCAGCACGATGATCAGCACGATGAATGCGAACACGTCCTGGTAGTTACTGCCGAACACGCCACCCGTGAGGTTGCCGATGTAGCCCGCGCCGAGCTGCTCGATCAGGCCGAGCACCACGCCGCCGACCATCGCGCCGCCGAGGTTGCCGATCCCGCCGAGCACCGCCGCGGTGAACGCCTTCATGCCGGGGATGAAGCCCATGTAGAAGTGCACGTTGCCGTATTCGGACGCGATCATCACGCCGGCCAGCGCGGCGAGCGCGGAGCCGATCATGAACGTCGCCGAGATCACGAAGTTCGGGTTCACGCCCATCAGGCTCGCGGTGTTCGGGCTTTCGGCGATCGCGCGCATCGCGCGGCCGAGCTTGGTCTTGTGCACGAGCAGCAAGAGGCCTGCCATCACGATGAACGCCACCGCGATGATCACGATTTCGGTGACCGAGATCACGGCGCCGGGCGTCGTGTCGGTCGCCTTGATCACGTTGATCGGATCGGTCGGCAGCAATTGCGGGAACGGCAGCGGGTTGCGCGACCAGATGATCATCGCGGCCGTCTGCAGCAGGATCGACACGCCGATCGCGGTGATCAGCGGCGCGAGACGCGGCGCGCGGCGCAGCGGCCGGTACGCGACCCGCTCGATCGTGTAGCCCACGCACGCGCAGACGACGGCGGCGATGCCAAGGCCGATCGTCAGCGTCGCGACGTTGCCGAGTCCGGGAAAGTGGTTCTGCAGCACGGTGATCGCCGACAGGGCGACCATCGCGCCGATCATCAGCACGTCGCCGTGCGCGAAGTTGATGATGCCGAGAATGCCGTACACCATCGTGTAACCCAACGCGATGATGGCGTACACACTGCCGAGCACCAGCCCGTT
>NZ_QTQJ01000067.1:0-2912 GCF_003853795.1 Burkholderia sp. Bp8991
GAGACAGACTCGTTATAGGGTCAAGCGAACAAGTGCATGTGGTGGATGCCTTGGCGATCACAGGCGATGAAGGACGCGGTAGCCTGCGAAAAGCTACGGGGAGCTGGCAAACAAGCTTTGATCCGTAGATGTCCGAATGGGGAAACCCACTCCTTTTGGAGTATCCATGGCTGAATACATAGGCCATGCGAAGCGAACGCGGTGAACTGAAACATCTAAGTAACCGCAGGAAAAGAAATCAACCGAGATTCCCAAAGTAGTGGCGAGCGAAATGGGATGAGCCTTGCACTCTTTATTTGTATTGTTAGCCGAACGCTCTGGAAAGTGCGGCCATAGCAGGTGATAGCCCTGTAGGCGAAAACAGTATGAAAGAACTAGGTGTGCGACAAGTAGGGCGGGACACGTGAAATCCTGTCTGAAGATGGGGGGACCATCCTCCAAGGCTAAATACTCGTGATCGACCGATAGTGAACCAGTACCGTGAGGGAAAGGCGAAAAGAACCCCGGGAGGGGAGTGAAATAGATCCTGAAACCGCATGCATACAAACAGTCGGAGCCTCGTAAGGGGTGACGGCGTACCTTTTGTATAATGGGTCAGCGACTTACGTTCAGTAGCAAGCTTAACCGTATAGGGCAGGCGTAGCGAAAGCGAGTCCGAATAGGGCGTTCAGTTGCTGGGCGTAGACCCGAAACCAGGTGATCTATCCATGGCCAGGATGAAGGTGCGGTAACACGTACTGGAGGTCCGAACCCACTAACGTTGAAAAGTTAGGGGATGAGCTGTGGATAGGGGTGAAAGGCTAAACAAACCTGGAAATAGCTGGTTCTCTCCGAAAACTATTTAGGTAGTGCCTCGTGTCTCACCTTCGGGGGTAGAGCACTGTCATGGTTGGGGGGTCTATTGCAGATTACCCCGCCATAGCAAACTCCGAATACCGAAGAGTGCAATCACGGGAGACAGACATCGGGTGCTAACGTCCGGTGTCAAGAGGGAAACAACCCAGACCGCCAGCTAAGGTCCCCAAATATAGCTAAGTGGGAAACGAAGTGGGAAGGCTAAAACAGTCAGGAGGTTGGCTTAGAAGCAGCCACCCTTTAAAGAAAGCGTAATAGCTCACTGATCGAGTCGTCCTGCGCGGAAGATGTAACGGGGCTAAGCTATATACCGAAGCTGCGGATGCGAGCTTTGCTCGCATGGTAGGAGAGCGTTCCGTAAGCCTGCGAAGGTGCGTTGAAAAGCGTGCTGGAGGTATCGGAAGTGCGAATGCTGACATGAGTAGCGATAAAGGGGGTGAAAGGCCCCCTCGCCGTAAGCCCAAGGTTTCCTACGCAACGTTCATCGGCGTAGGGTGAGTCGGCCCCTAAGGCGAGGCAGAAATGCGTAGCTGATGGGAAGCAGGTCAATATTCCTGCACCATTGTTAGATGCGATGGGGGGACGGATCGCGGAAGGTTGTCCGGGTGTTGGAAGTCCCGGTCGCTGCATTGGAGAAGGCGCTTAGGCAAATCCGGGCGCAGGATTCAAGGGTGTGGCGCGAGCTCCTTAGGGAGCGAAGCAATTGGAAGTGGTTCCAAGAAAAGCCTCTAAGCTTCAGTCTAACGATGACCGTACCGCAAACCGACACAGGTGGGCGAGATGAGTATTCTAAGGCGCTTGAGAGAACTCGGGAGAAGGAACTCGGCAAATTGGTACCGTAACTTCGGGATAAGGTACGCCCTTGTAGCTTGATGCGCCTGCGCGCAGAGGGTGAAGGGGTTGCAATAAACTGGTGGCTGCGACTGTTTAATAAAAACACAGCACTCTGCAAACACGAAAGTGGACGTATAGGGTGTGACGCCTGCCCGGTGCCGGAAGATTAAATGATGGGGTGCAAGCTCTTGATTGAAGTCCCGGTAAACGGCGGCCGTAACTATAACGGTCCTAAGGTAGCGAAATTCCTTGTCGGGTAAGTTCCGACCTGCACGAATGGCGTAACGATGGCCACACTGTCTCCTCCCGAGACTCAGCGAAGTTGAAGTGTTTGTGATGATGCAATCTACCCGCGGCTAGACGGAAAGACCCCATGAACCTTTACTGTAGCTTTGCATTGGACTTTGAACCGATCTGTGTAGGATAGGTGGGAGGCTATGAAACCGGAACGCTAGTTTCGGTGGAGCCGTCCTTGAAATACCACCCTGGTTTGTTTGAGGTTCTAACCTTGGCCCGTGATCCGGGTCGGGGACAGTGCATGGTAGGCAGTTTGACTGGGGCGGTCTCCTCCCAAAGCGTAACGGAGGAGTACGAAGGTACGCTAGGTACGGTCGGAAATCGTGCTGATAGTGCAATGGCATAAGCGTGCTTAACTGCGAGACCGACAAGTCGAGCAGGTGCGAAAGCAGGTCATAGTGATCCGGTGGTTCTGTATGGAAGGGCCATCGCTCAACGGATAAAAGGTACTCTGGGGATAACAGGCTGATACCGCCCAAGAGTTCATATCGACGGCGGTGTTTGGCACCTCGATGTCGGCTCATCTCATCCTGGGGCTGTAGCCGGTCCCAAGGGTATGGCTGTTCGCCATTTAAAGAGGTACGTGAGCTGGGTTTAAAACGTCGTGAGACAGTTTGGTCCCTATCTGCCGTGGGCGTTGGATATTTGAAGGGGGCTGCTCCTAGTACGAGAGGACCGGAGTGGACGAACCTCTGGTGTACCGGTTGTCACGCCAGTGGCATCGCCGGGTAGCTATGTTCGGAAGAGATAACCGCTGAAAGCATCTAAGCGGGAAACTCGCCTTAAGATGAGATATCCCTGGGGACTAGATCCCCTTGAAGGGTCGTTCGAGACCAGGACGTTGATAGGTCAGGTGTGTAAGCGCAGTAATGCGTTCAGCTAACTGATACTAATTGCCCGTAAGGCTTGATCCTATAACAAGTCTG
>NZ_QTQJ01000068.1:0-1932 GCF_003853795.1 Burkholderia sp. Bp8991
GCGGTGTTGTCGGCCCGCTCGACGAACGCGCCGATCTGCGCGAAATCGAAGATCTCGTTGCGCAGCATCGTGCTGTAGAAGCTGCCGAGGATCAGCGCGGTTTCGCGCTTCACTTCGTCGAGCACCGCCGGCAGCCCGCTCTCCGGCACCGGCTGCGCAAGCGCCTGGCGCAGCGCGAGCCAGGCGCCGTTCACGCTCTCCCACGCCTCGCGGGTGAGCGCCGTGCGCACCATCCGCGCGTTCGAGCGCGCGGCCTCGATGCACGACAGCACGCTCGACGGGTTGTCGCGGTCGCGCAGCAGGTAGTCGGTCACGGTATCGGCGGCATACGCGTCGTACTTCTGACGATAGCCGTCGTCCGCGCCCGAGCTGACCAGCACCGACGACCATTCGGCCGGCGCGTCGGACGTGCGCGTGAGCGCCATCCGCAGCCCGGCATCGACGATGCGCGCGATGTTCTCCGCGCGCTCGATATAGCGGTACATCCAGTAAAGACCGCTCGCAGTTCGTCCCAGAAGCATCTCGTGTCCACTCCGTCTTCGTTCGGTTCGCGCGCCGGCTGCGGCGCGCGCGGTCGTGCCCGGCTCAGTCGGCCAGCACCCAGGTGTCCTTGGTGCCGCCGCCCTGGCTCGAGTTGACGACCAGCGAGCCTTCCTGCAGCGCGACGCGCGTGAGCCCGCCCGGCGTGATGCGGATCCGGTCCGACACCAGCACGAACGGCCGCAGGTCGACGTGGCGCGGCGCGAGGCCGGCTTCGGTCAGGATCGGCGTCGTGGACAACGCCAGCGTGGGTTGCGCGATGTAGTTCGCGGGACGCGCGCGCAGTTTCGCGGCGAACGCCTCGATCTCGGCCTTCGATGCGCACGGCCCGACCAGCATCCCGTAGCCGCCCGAGCCGTGCACTTCCTTCACGACCAGTTCGTCGAGATGCTCGAGCACGTATTTCAGGCTGTCGGCCTCGCCGCAGCGCCAGGTCGGCACGTTCTCCAGCAGCGCCTTGCGGCCCGTGTAGAACTCGACGATCTCCGGCATGTACGAGTAGATCGCCTTGTCGTCGGCGATGCCGGTGCCGGGCGCGTTCGCGATCGTGATGTTGCCGGCGCGGTAGACGTCCATGATCCCGGCCACGCCGAGCACCGAATCGGGGCGGAACGTCAGCGGATCGAGGAACGCGTCGTCGACGCGGCGGTACAGCACGTCGATCGGCCGGAAGCCTTCGGTGGTGCGCATCGCGACGCGGCCGTCGACCACCTGCAGGTCGCTGCCCTCGACGAGGTGCACGCCCATCTGGTCGGCGAGGAACGAATGTTCGTAGTACGCGGAATTGTGGATGCCGGGCGTGAGCACGGCGATGGTCGGGTTGTCGGCGTTGCCGCCCGGCGGGCACACCGCCGCGAGCGACTGCCGCAGCATCTGCGGATAGGTCTCGACCGGGCGCACCTTGACCTGCTGGAACAGCTCGGGAAAGAGCTGCATCATCGTCTCGCGGTTTTCCAGCATGTACGACACGCCCGACGGCGTGCGCGCGTTGTCCTCGAGCACGTAGAACTGGTTCTCGGCGGTGCGCACGATGTCGACGCCGATGATGTGCGTGTAGACGTTGCCGGGCGGCCGGAAATCGATCATCTCCGGGATGAACGCCTCGTTGTGCGCGATCAGGTGCTTCGGCACGATGCCGGCGCGCACGATCTCCTGGCGGTGATAGATGTCGTCGAGGAACGCGTTGAGCGCCATCACGCGCTGCTCGATGCCGAGCGACAGCCGGCTCCATTCCGCGCCCGAGATGATCCGCGGCACGATGTCGAACGGAATCAGGCGCTCGGCGGCCTGCGCGTCGCCGTACACGGCGAACGTGATGCCCGTCCTGCGGAACACGCCTTCCGCGTCGTGGGCTTTCTGGGCGAGGCTTGCAGGGTTCTGCGTGTCGAGCCA
>NZ_QTQJ01000069.1:0-1899 GCF_003853795.1 Burkholderia sp. Bp8991
GCCAACATCTCCGGCATGCCGGCCTACCGCGCGCTGGTCGCCGAAGCCGAGCAGGATTACGAAGGCTTCTGGGCGCGTCTCGCGCGCGAGGGCCTCAGCTGGCACAAGCCGTTCACGAAGGTGCTCGACGAGAGCGACGCGCCGTTCTACAAGTGGTTCGACGACGGCGAACTCAACGCGTCGTACAACTGCCTCGACCGCCACGTCGAAGCCGGCAACGGCGAGCGCGTCGCGGTGATCTTCGAGGCCGACGACGGCACCGTCACGCGCGTCACCTATGCCGAGCTGCTGGCGCGCGTGTCGCGCTTCGCGAACGCGCTGAAGAAACGCGGGATCGGCAAGGGCGATCGCGTCATCATCTATATTCCGATGTCGATCGAAGGCATCGTCGCGATGCAGGCCTGCGCGCGCATCGGCGCCACGCACTCGGTCGTGTTCGGCGGCTTCTCCGCGAAATCGCTCAACGAGCGGCTCGTCGACGTCGGCGCCGTTGCGCTCATCACCGCCGACGAGCAGGCGCGCGGCGGCAAGACGCTGCCGCTCAAGAGCATCGCCGACGAAGCGCTCGCGATGGGCGGCTGCGAAGCGGTCAAGAGCGTGATCGTCTATCGTCGCACCGGCGGCAAGATCGACTGGCATGCGGAACGCGACCTGTGGATGCACGAGATCGCCGACGGCGAGTCCGACACCTGCGCGCCGGAATGGGTCGGCGCCGAGCATCCGCTGTTCATCCTGTATACGTCGGGCTCGACCGGCAAGCCGAAGGGCGTGCAGCACAGCACCGGCGGCTACCTGCTGTGGGCCGCGCAGACGATGAAGTGGACCTTCGACTGGAAGCCGGCCGACGTGTTCTGGTGCACGGCCGACATCGGCTGGGTCACCGGCCACACGTACATCACGTACGGCCCGCTCGCGTGCGGCGGCACGCAGGTCGTGTTCGAGGGCGTGCCGACGTATCCGGACTCCGGCCGCTTCTGGAAGATGATCGGCGATCACAAGGTCACGGTGTTCTACACCGCGCCGACCGCGATCCGTTCGCTGATCAAGGCCGCCGAAGCCGACGACAAGGTCCACCCGAAGAGTTACGACCTGTCGAGCCTGCGCATCATCGGCACGGTCGGCGAGCCGATCAATCCGGAAGCGTGGATGTGGTACCACAAGCACGTCGGCCAGGAGCGCTGCCCGATCGTCGACACGTGGTGGCAGACCGAAACCGGCGGCCACATGATCACGCCGCTGCCGGGCGCGACGCCGACGGTGCCGGGTTCGTGCACGCTGCCGCTGCCGGGCATCATGGCCGCGGTGGTTGACGAAACCGGCCAGGACGTGCCGAACGGGCAAGGCGGCATTCTCGTCGTCAAGCGTCCGTGGCCGGCGATGATCCGCACGATCTGGGGCGATCCGGAGCGCTTCAAGAAGAGTTATTACCCGGAAGAACTCGGCGGCACGCTCTATCTCGCCGGCGACGGCACGGTGCGCGACAAGGACACCGGCTACTTCACGATCATGGGCCGCATCGACGACGTGCTGAATGTGTCGGGCCACCGGCTCGGCACGATGGAAATCGAGTCGGCGCTGGTCTCGCACGAGCTGGTTGCGGAAGCGGCGGTGGTCGGCCGCCCGGACGACACGACCGGCGAGGCGGTGGTCGCGTTCGTGGTGCTCAAGCGCTCGCGTCCGGAAGGCGAGGAAGCGGCGGCGCTCGCGAAGGCGCTGCGCGACTGGGTCGGCAAGCAGATCGGGCCGATCGCGAAACCGAAGGACATCCGCTTCGGCGACAACCTGCCGAAGACGCGCTCGGGCAAGATCATGCGGCGCCTGTTGCGCTCGCTCGCGAAGGGCGAGGCGATCACGCAGGACACGTCCACGCTCGAGAACCCGGCGATCCTCGAGCAGCTC
>NZ_QTQJ01000070.1:0-1806 GCF_003853795.1 Burkholderia sp. Bp8991
ACTCAACCGGATCTGATCCTCCACAACGGACGATTCACGACCCTCGACCGCGCGAACCCCGTCGCGACTTCCGTCGCGATCAAGGACGGCCGCTTCGTCGCGGTCGGCAGCGACGCGGAAGTCATGCCGCTCGCGGGCCGCGCGACGAAGGTCGTCGATCTCGGCGGCCGCGGCGCGCTGCCCGGCCTGATCGACAATCACTGCCACGTGATTCGTGGTGGCCTGAACTACAACATGGAGCTGCGCTGGGACGGCGTGCCGTCGCTCGCGGTTGCAATGGACATGCTCAAGCGGCAGGTGGCGATCACGCCCGCGCCGCAATGGGTGCGCGTGGTCGGTGGCTTTACCGAGCACCAGTTCGCCGAGAAGCGCCTGCCGACGATCGAGGAACTCAACGCGGCCGCGCCCGATACGCCGGTGTTCATCCTGCATCTTTACGATCGCGCGCTGCTGAACGCGGCCGCGCTGCGCGTGGTCGGCTACACGAAGGACACGCCCGAGCCGCCGGGCGGCACGATCCTGCGCGATGCCGCGGGCAACCCGACCGGGCTGCTGCTCGCGAACCCGAACGCGACGATCCTGTACGCGACACTCGCGAAGGGACCGAAGCTGCCGTTCGAATACCAGTACAACTCGACGCGCCACTTCATGCGCGAACTGAACCGTCTCGGCGTGACGGGCGTGATCGATGCAGGCGGCGGTTCGCAGAACTATCCCGACGATTACGAAGTGATCCGCAAGCTGCACGATGCCGGCGAGATGACGATCCGGATCGCGTACAACCTGTTCACGCAGAAGCCGAATGCCGAGAAGGAAGACTTCGTGAACTGGACGAAGAGCACGAAGTATCACGACGGCACGGATTATTTCCGCAATAACGGCGCGGGCGAAATGCTGGTGTTCTCGGCCGCCGATTTCGAGGATTTCCGCGTCGCGCGCCCGGACCTGCCGGCGCAGATGGAAGACGATCTCGAGGGCGTCGTGCGCGTGCTCGCGCAGAACCGCTGGCCGTGGCGCATGCACGCGACCTACGACGAAACGATCAGCCGCGCACTCGACGTGTTCGAGAAGGTGAACAAGGACATCCCGCTCGAAGGGCTGAACTGGTTCTTCGATCACGCGGAAACCATTACCGAAAAATCGATGGACCGCATCGCCGCGCTGGGTGGTGGTATCGCGGTGCAGCACCGGATGGCGTACCAGGGCGAATACTTCGTCGAGCGCTACGGCGCGCAGGCGGCCGAAGCGACGCCGCCCGTCGCGAAGATGCTGTCGAAGGGCCTCAAGGTGTCGGCCGGCACCGACGCGACACGCGTGGCGTCGTACAACCCGTGGGTGTCGTTGTCCTGGCTCGTGACAGGCAAGACGATCGGCGGCCTGCGCATGTACCCGCAGCGCAACCTGCTCGATCGCGAGACCGCGCTGCGCATGTGGACCGAATACGTGACGTGGTTCTCGAACGAGGTCGGCAAGAAAGGGCGCATCGCGGTCGGGCAGCTTGCCGACGTGGTCGTCCCGGATCGCGATTTCTTCGCGTGCGCCGAGGACGACATCGCGGGCACGACCGCACTGCTGACCGTGGTGGGTGGCAAGATCGTGTGGGGCGCGGGCCCGTTCGCGTCGCACGATGCGCCGATTCCGCCCGCGATGCCGGACTGGTCGCCGGTGCGCGAGTACGGCGGCTACGGCGGTTGGGGCGCGACGCAGCGCAGCGGCGCACCGCTGCAACGCGCGGCGGCCGCCGCGATGTGCGGCTGCGCGAATGCATGCAACGTGCACCAGCATGCGCACGCGAGTGCGTGGGGC
>NZ_QTQJ01000071.1:0-1730 GCF_003853795.1 Burkholderia sp. Bp8991
CTCAGGCCCGTCGACAGCGAGTTGGCCGTCGTCGACGTGGACGTCGACAGCGAAGCCACCGAGCTATCGGTCGAGCTCAGGCCCGTCGACAACGAGCTGATGCCGGTCGAGGTCGAGGTGGACAGCGAGCCGATCGAGCTGTTTGCCGACGACAGGCCCGTCGACGTGGAAGTCGACAGCGAAGCGACCGAGCTATTGGTCGAGCTCAGGCCCGTCGACAGCGAGTTGGCCGTCGTCGACGTCGACGTCGACAGCGAGGCCACCGTGCTATCAGTCGAGCTGAGGCCCGTCGACAGCGAGCTGATGCCGGTCGAGGTCGAGGTGGACAGCGAGCCGATCGAGCTGGTTGCCGACGACAGGCCCGTCGACGTGGAAGTCGACAGCGAAGCGACCGAGCTATCGGTCGAGCTCAGGCCCGTGGACAACGAGTTGATGCCGGTCGAGGTCGACGTCGAGAGCGACGAGATCGAGCTGTTAGCCGACGAGAGACCGGTCGACGTGGAGGTCGACAGCGAAGCGACCGAGCTGTTGGTCGAGCTCAGCCCCGTCGACAACGAAGTGATGCCGGTCGACAGCGACGAGATTGCGCTGCTGGACGACGACACCGTCGTCGACAGCGAATCCACGATGGAATTGGTCGCGAAGAGTTGGGAGCCGTTGATCGCGTCCGTGCTGGTCGGCGTGATCTGACCTGCTGCGACGTTGGTGATCTGACGCGTGGTGCCCGTACTCGCGTTGCCGACGCTCACCACGCTGCTCGGGTTGCCGCCCGCGAACGTGCTGGTCACGCCGCCGACGGTACCCGTCGGCGTCGCGTTGGGCGCTGCGGTGACGGAGCCGCTGCCGAGCGCGACGTCGCCGGTGTTGTTGGCGATGGCATTCGGGCCGATCGCGACTGAGTCGGTGCCGAGCGCCTGGCTGTCGGCTGCCGTCGACTTCGCGTGGAAGTACTTGATGCCCTGGCTGTTGATGCTGTCGATCGCCGAGCCGACGCTGCTGGCGGTCGACGTCGTGCCATTCGCGTTGTACGTCGTGTACGCCGGAGCGGAAACCGTTCCGGTCGTCGGATCATACTTCGCACCGCCACCGAGGGCGGAGGCCGTGCTGGTGCCGAGATTGTCGGTCTTGGTCGTGACCGTGCTGAGGCCGGTGGACAGTGAGTTGATGCCGGTCGAGGTCGACGTGGAGAGCGACGAAATCGAGCTGTTTGCCGAGCTGAGTCCAGTCGAAAGCGAGCCGATACCGGTCGACGTCGAAGTCGACAGCGAAGCCACCGAGCTATTGGTCGAACTGAGGCCAGTCGACAGCGAGCTGATCGAGCTGCTTGCCGACGAGAGGCCGGTCGACGTGGAAGTCGACAGTGACGCAACCGAGCTGTTGGTCGAGCTCAGGCCCGTGGACAGCGAGTTGATACCGGTCGAGGTCGAAGTGGACAGCGAGCCGATCGAGCTGTTTGCCGACGAGAGGCCGGTCGACGTGGACGACGACAGCGAAGCGACCGAGCTGTTGGTCGAGCTCAGGCCCGTGGACAGCGAGTTGATACCGGTCGAAGTCGACGTGGAAAGCGACGAGATCGAGCTATTGGCCGACGAGAGACCGGTCGACGTGGAAGTCGACAGTGACGCAACCGAGCTGTTGGTCGAGCTCAGGCCGGTGGACAGCGAGTTGATGCCGGTCGAGGTCGAAGTGGACAGCGAGCCGATCGAGCTGTTTGCTGACGAGAGGCCGGT
>NZ_QTQJ01000073.1:0-1175 GCF_003853795.1 Burkholderia sp. Bp8991
ATGACGGACGTAGTGATCGTATCGGCCGCGCGGACCGCGGTCGGCAAATTCGGCGGCTCGCTCGCGAAGATCGCGGCACCGGAGCTGGGTGCGACGGTGATTCGCGCGGTGCTGGAGCGTTCGGGCGTGAAGCCCGAGCAGGTGAGCGAAGTGATCATGGGCCAGGTGCTGACGGCGGGCTCGGGGCAGAACCCGGCGCGCCAGTCGCTGATCAAGGCCGGCCTGCCGAGCGCAGTGCCGGGGATGACGATCAACAAGGTGTGCGGCTCGGGCCTGAAGGCCGTGATGCTGGCGGCGAACGCGATCGTGGCGGGCGACGCGGAGATCGTGATCGCGGGCGGGCAGGAGAACATGAGCGCGGCGCCGCACGTGCTGCCGGGCTCGCGCGACGGGTTCCGGATGGGTGACGCGAAGCTGGTCGACACGATGATCGTCGACGGCCTGTGGGACGTGTACAACCAGTACCACATGGGCATCACGGCGGAGAACGTCGCGAAGGAATACGGGATCACGCGCGAGGAGCAGGACGCGTTCGCGGCGCTGTCGCAGAACAAGGCGGAAGCCGCGCAGAAGGCCGGGCGCTTCGACGACGAGATCGTGCCGGTGTCGATCCCGCAACGCAAGGGCGAGCCGCTGCAGTTCGCGACCGACGAGTTCGTGCGCCACGGCGTGACGGCGGAATCGCTGGCGGGGCTGAAGCCGGCGTTCTCGAAGGACGGCTCGGTGACGGCGGCGAACGCGTCGGGGCTGAACGACGGCGCGGCGGCGGTGCTGGTGATGTCGGCGCAGAAGGCGGCGGCGCTCGGCCTGACGCCGCTGGCGCGGATCAAGGCGTACGCGAACGCGGGGGTGGATCCGAGCGTGATGGGCATGGGGCCGGTGCCGGCATCGCGCCGTGCGCTGGAGCGCGCGGGCTGGACGCCGGGCGACCTGGACCTGATGGAAATCAACGAGGCATTCGCGGCGCAGGCGCTGGCGGTGCACAAGCAGATGGGCTGGGACACGTCGAAGGTGAACGTGAACGGCGGGGCGATCGCGATCGGCCACCCGATCGGCGCGTCGGGCTGCCGGATCCTGGTGACGCTGCTGCACGAAATGGCCAAGCGCGATGCGAAGCGCGGGCTGGCGTCGCTGTGCATCGGCGGCGGGATGGGCGTCGCGCTCGCGGTCGAGCG
>NZ_QTQJ01000074.1:0-1168 GCF_003853795.1 Burkholderia sp. Bp8991
GCGCTTGCGTATGACGTTGCGGTGGGCCTGTGCTACATCACGCCCGAACAACTCTACGACTTGCGCATCGAGGCGGATTGGAGGATGGGGGATGGGATTCCCCTGGAAAATCCAAACAAAAGGTACGCCGACTATTTTGCATCGGGAACGCTCGATAGAACGCCCCTCCCCGAATGGGCACATGGCGAAACAAGTGAAGGCAAGGTTCCCGACGCAATCGCTGACGAACGCGAAGGTGAGTTCTATCTCAAGGTCGGGGGTGTCGTATGAAGACGCTGATTGCTACATGGCCACGACGTGTCGCAATTGCTGTTTCGGTATGGCTGATTGCCATCGTGCTCATCGCCACGACGATGGCGCACTTGGAACAACCCGACCCGGCACATCTGGAAACAGGAGATTGGATGAAGCGATTCATTGTTGTACCTGGCCTAGCTGCGCTTATGGTGTTTCTGTTCACCACGTCAGTGATGCGTCCGGCACAAGCTGCGTCTGCCAAGGAGGCTGCAGGGAATATGGCGCTGGCAGCCGAGAAGCCGGTCAAGCCATTCGTCGCGCAGGTGGTCGGCCTGATTTGGTTGAATCCATTGCAACGTATGGACTACCCGACCGAATGGCAATTGTTGTGGACGCAAGGGCTTGCCGCACCGAACAAGAACGACGACATGGTGCGCACTGACCCGAAGTCATTTTCCACGCTTCAGTCGATCGGGGCGTTGGTTTACGGCAATCGAGGAAAAGAAACATTCAAGGGTTTCTACGCCAAGTACGTCGACAAATTCATCCTTCTCTTGCGTGCTCGATACTTTAGCAACGCGAAGTACTTCTACACCGTGCAGTCCGATAGCCAGAAAGATTGGCGCGAACTCGCCGGCATACGCGTCGAAGTTGCCGTTCCGCCCCGACTCGATCCGGCCTTTGCCAAGTCGCGCATGGTCGATCGGATGATGAACTTCTTCGAGATTGGGCCGCCATCACCGAAGACGCTTTGGAGCCGCGACACGCCCCCCGACGTGCAAATCACCCAAGGCGGCGCAAACGCCGGCTTCACATCGCTGAACAACGCGCTGGATTACCTGCAGGCGAACCCTGACAAGACCGTATGGGCAATGAACTGGGACGCCCCGAACTTCCCGCCCACGGATGCGCAGATCAACGAGAACCTCGT
>NZ_QTQJ01000075.1:0-1104 GCF_003853795.1 Burkholderia sp. Bp8991
AATCACGAGCGGCGGCGACAGCAGCATCCGGTCGCCGGTCGCGCGCATGATCAGGTTGCCGTTGAAGCAGAAGTCGCGGCAGATCGTGCCGACCTCGCCGCCGTTCGCGAAGCGGCGGCGTTCGGCCGGCGACTCGGCGAGCTGCAGGCTCGCGACCATTCCGTGGCCGTGCACTTCGCCGACGATCGGGTGACGCGCGAAGGTTTCGCGCATCAGCGCCTGGAAGTACGGGCCCGTGTCGTGCTTCACGCGCTCGACGATCCCTTCGTCGCGCAGCAGCTTCAGGTTCGCGACCGCCACCGCCGCCGCGACCGGGTGCCCCGAGTACGTGAGCCCGTGATTGAATTCGCCGTTGTCGATGATCGGGCGCGCGACGCGTTCGTGGATGCCCACCGCGCCCATCGGCACGTAACCCGAGGTCAGGCCCTTGGCCATCGTGATCAGGTCCGGCTCGAAGCCGAAGTGCTGGTGCGCGAACCATTCGCCGGTGCGGCCGAAGCCGCCGATCACTTCGTCGGCGACGAGCAGGATGTCGTACTTGCGGCAGATCCGCTGGATTTCCGGCCAGTACGTCGACGGCGGGAAGATCACGCCGCCCGCGCCCTGGAACGGCTCGCCGATGAACGCCGCGACGTTCTCCGCGCCGAGCTCCAGGATCTTCGCCTCGAGCTGCTGCGCACGCGCGAGGCCGAACGCTTCGGGCGTTTCGCCGGCTCGCGCTTCGCCGAAGAAATACGGCTGGTCGATGTGCACGATGTTCTCGACCTTCGACGGCATCTGCTCGTGCATGTAGCCCATCCCGCCGAGCGTGCCGCCCGCGATCGTCGAGCCGTGATAGCCGTTCCTGCGCGAGATCACGTATTTCTTCTGCGGCTTGCCCTGCACGCGCCAGTACTGGTGCACGAGACGCAGCACGGTATCGTTGCCTTCCGAGCCGCTGTTGCAATAGAAGAAGTGGTTGAAGCCTGCGGGCGTGACCTCGGCGAGCATCGCCGACAGTTCGATTACCGGCGGGTGCGTGGTCTTGAAGAACGTGTTGTAGAACGGCAGTTCCTGCAGTTGGCGATATGCGGCATCGGCAAGTTCCTTGCGGCCGTAGCCGAC
>NZ_QTQJ01000076.1:0-1104 GCF_003853795.1 Burkholderia sp. Bp8991
TCCGGATCCTTGTTGATCGCGACGATCACCTTCGAATCCTTCATGCCGGCCAGATGCTGGATCGCACCCGAGATGCCCACCGCGATGTACAGCTGCGGTGCGACGATCTTGCCGGTCTGGCCGACTTGATAGTCGTTCGGCACGTAGCCGGCGTCGACTGCCGCGCGCGATGCGCCGAGTGCGGCGCTCAGCTTGTCGGCCAGCGGCTCGAGAACCTTCATGTAGTTCTCGCCGCTGCCCAGGCCGCGGCCGCCCGACACGACGATGTTCGCGCTGGTGAGTTCGGGGCGATCGAGTTTCGTCACCTCCCGGCCGATGAACTGCGACACACCCGCATCTGCTGCCGCTTCGATCTTCTCGACCGCTGCGCTGCCGCCAACGCCCGCGACCGGATCGAAGCCCGTCGTCCGCACCGTGATCACCTTGATAGGGTCGCCCGACTGCACCGTCGCGATTGCGTTGCCAGCATAGATCGGACGCTCGAACGTGTCGGCCGATACAACCGCCGTGATGTCGGAGATCTGCGCGACGTCCAGCTTCGCGGCGATCCGCGGCGCGATGTTCTTGCCGTAAGCCGTTGCCGGCGCGAGGATGGGCGAGTAGTTCGACGCGACGGTCAGCACCGTCGCTTCGACGTTCTCGGCGAGACCGTCCGCGAGTTGCGGCGCATCGGCGAACAGCACTTTCGAAACGCCTGCGATCTTCGCCGCTGCATCGGCCGCTGCTTGCGCGTGGTGGCCTGCGACCAGCACGTGAATGTCGCCACCGCCGAACGCGCCGACTTCGGCGGCCGCCGCCACCGTGTTCAACGTCGCGGCCTTGATCGGCGACGCGCCGCCAGCCGATGCCGCATCGTGCTCGGCGATTACCAGAATCGTCATGTCCGTCCGCTCCCTGTTACAGCACCTTGGCTTCGGTCTTCAGCTTGTCGACCAGCGTCTGCACGTCCGGCACCTTCACGCCGGCCGCGCGCTTCGGCGGCTCGGCCACCTTCAGCGTCTTCAGACGCGGCGCGACGTCCACGCCGAGGTCTTCCGGCTTCACCGTTTCCAGCGGCTTCTTCTTCGCCTTCATGATGTTCGGCAGCGTCACGTAGCGCGGCTC
>NZ_QTQJ01000077.1:0-910 GCF_003853795.1 Burkholderia sp. Bp8991
GCGCCGCGCAGGCCCTTCATCAGGCGCATGTGCAGCCAGGCCGCGTAGTTGAGCCACACGATCAGCGCCCAGGTTTCCTTCGGGTCCCAGCTCCAGTAGCCGCCCCATGCTTCGGCGGCCCACAGCGCGCCGAGAATCGTCGCGATCGTGAAGAACGCGAAGCCGACCGCGATCGACTTGTACATCACGTCGTCGAGCACCTCGAGCGTCGGCAGGCGATCGGCGAGCACGCCGCGCTCCCTCATCAAGTACGCGACCGACACCATCGCCGACAGCGCGAAGCTGCCGTAGCCGATGAAGTTCGCCGGCACGTGGATCTTCATCCACCAGCTCTGCAGCGCCGGCACGAGCGGCTGGATCTGCTGCGCGTCGCGCGCGACCGAGTACCACATCAGGAAGCCGACGGCCGCGCTGATCACCAGCAGCACGAACGCGCCGAGCGCGCGCGTGCCGTAGTGGCCTTCGTAATACAGGTAGAGCAGCGCGGTGATCAGGCTGAACAGCACGAACACTTCGTACAGGTTCGACACCGGGATATGCCCGACGTCGGCGCCGATCAGGTAGGACTCGTACCAGCGCACCATCAGGCCGGTGAAGCCCATCAGCACGGCGACCCACGTGAGCTTCTGGCCGATCGCGGCGCCCGACTCCGAGCGCGCGAGCAGACCGATCCAGTAGAAGATCGTCGCGAGCACGAACAGCGCGCTCATCCACAGGATCGCGGACTGGCTCGACAGGAAGTACTTGAGGAAGAACGCCGCATCGGCGCGCGCGAGATCGCCCTGGTAGATCTGGATCGACAGCAGCGAGAGCGCGGCGATCGACGCCATCATCAGCCGCGCGGGCTTCCAGCGCCAGCCGAGCACGACGAGCGCCGGCACGGTGCCGATCATCACCGCCTTGTCGTAGT
>NZ_QTQJ01000078.1:0-863 GCF_003853795.1 Burkholderia sp. Bp8991
GGTTTGGGAGCGATTGCGTAACCTGACGCCTGACTTTAAGGACGTCAGGAGAGGCAATTGCTCGATCGTAAGGCACTTCAGACGCTGGGCTGCTGGACCGGCTATCGGTTGGAGCGAGTGGAATGGCCGGAAGGCGAAGGCCGCACGCTGTCGCTGTATTTGAAGCCGGTCAGCAAGGTCATGTACTGCGAGCAATGCGGGGCACGCTGCCAGCAGATCCACGAGACAACGGTTCGCCGGGTGCGTGACCTGCCGCTGTTCGAGTACCGGGTGGTGCTGCACGTCCCCCGTCGTCGGGTCTGGTGCGAACGCTGCGGCGGTCCGCGGTTGGAGAAGCTGGCGTGGCCGGGCCGTTACCAGCGAGTAACGGAGCGCTTCGCCAAGGCCTGCGAGAAGTTGTTGCAAGCGGCCAGCGTGCAGGCGGTGGCGGCCTTCTACGATCTGGGCTGGCACACGGTCAAATCGATCGACAAGATGCGCTTGCGTGCCCGCGTGGCCGAGCCGGACTGGTCGACGATCCGCTATCTGGCGATGGACGAGTTCGCGCTGCATAAAGGCCATCGCTACGCCACGGTGGTGGTCGACCCGATCAGCCGGCAAGTACTCTGGATCGGACCGGGACGCTCGCGTGAGACGGCCCGGACCTTCTTCGAACAGCTTCCCAAAGGCGCGGCCAAGCGTATCGAAGCGGTAGCGATCGACATGACTACGGCCTATGAACTCGAAATCAGGGAACAGTGCCCGCAGGCGGAAATCGTCTTCGACCTGTACCACGTGGTGGCCAAGTACGGCCGCGAAGTAATCGATCGGGTGCGGGTCGATCAGGCCAATCAACTCCGACATGACAAGCCAGCCCGCAAGGT
>NZ_QTQJ01000079.1:0-860 GCF_003853795.1 Burkholderia sp. Bp8991
CCGAGCGCCGCTTCCGCTGCCTTGCCCGTGATGTTCTTCGCGCGCAGGTCCACCAGCATCACGTGGCTTTCGGTGCGCCCCGACACGATCCGCAGGCCACGCTTGACCAGCGTTTCAGCCAGCACGCGTGCGTTCTCGACGACCTTCTGCTGATATTCCTTAAACTCCGGCGACAGCGCTTCCTTGAACGCAACCGCCTTCGCGGCGATCACGTGCATCAGCGGGCCGCCCTGGATACCCGGGAAGATTGCCGAGTTGATCTGCTTCTCGTACTCGGCCTTCATCAGGATCACGCCGCCGCGCGGGCCGCGCAGGCTCTTGTGCGTCGTGGTCGTCACGAAGTCGGCGTGCGGCACCGGGTTCGGGTACACGCCCGCGGCGATCAGGCCGGCGTAGTGCGCCATGTCGACCATCAGGTACGCGCCGACCGACTTCGCGATCTTCGCCAGACGCTCGAAGTCGATCTTCAGCGCGAACGCCGATGCGCCCGCGACGATCAGCTTCGGCTTGTGCTCGTTTGCCAGCTTCTCGGCCGCGTCGTAGTCGATGTCTTCCTGTTCGTTCAGGCCATAGCTGACGACATTGAACCACTTGCCCGACATGTTCACCGGCGAACCGTGCGTCAGGTGGCCGCCATGCGCGAGGCTCATGCCCATGATCGTGTCGCCCGGCTTGAGCATCGCGAAGAACACGCCCTGGTTCGCCTGCGAACCCGAGTTCGGCTGCACGTTCGCGGCTTCCGCGCCGAACAGCTGCTTCACGCGGTCGATCGCCAGCTGCTCGACCACGTCGACGTACTCACAGCCGCCGTAGTAGCGCTTGCCCGGATAACCTTCCGCGTACTTGTTCGTGAGCTGCGA
>NZ_QTQJ01000080.1:0-782 GCF_003853795.1 Burkholderia sp. Bp8991
TCCAGATGCAGCGTGCGCGCGATTTCCGGCATGTCCGCACGGCCGTGGTACGGCGCCATCGCGAGCGTCTCGATCAGGCCGGCCATCAGGTTGGTCGACACGCGCGGCAGCCAGCTGCCGAGCTCGAGCCCCTTCTTCGTCGCCTCGTTGGTCTGGCGGGCCGTCATCTTCGCGTAGATGTCGTCGACCAGCTTGCGGAAATCCGGATCCAGCCGGTTGCGCGGATGCTTGAACGGCACCTTGATCTCGGCGATCACGCGGCCCGGGTTCGACGACAGCACCAGAATCCGGTCGCACATGAACACCGCTTCCTCGATGTTGTGCGTGACGATCAGCACCGACTTGATCGGCATGCGGCCTTGCGTCCACAGGTCGAGCAGGTCGGTACGCAGCGTTTCGGCGGTCAGCACGTCGAGCGCCGAGAACGGCTCGTCCATCAGCAGGATCGTCGGATCGACCACGAGCGCGCGCGCGAAGCCCACGCGCTGGCGCATGCCGCCCGACAGCTCGCGCGGATACGCGTTCTCGAAGCCGTCGAGACCGATCAGGTCGATCGCGGCGAGCGCGCGTTCGCGCCGCTCGCGTGCGCCGACGCCGAGTGCTTCGAGGCCGGCTTCCACGTTCTGCAGCACGGTCAGCCACGGAAACAGCGCGAAGGTCTGGAACACCATCGCGACGCCTTCGGCCGGGCCGCGCAGCGGCTTGCCGAGATAGGTCACGTCACCGCCGGTCGGCTCGATCAGCCCGGCGATGATCCGCAGCAGCGTGGACTTGCCCGAGCC
>NZ_QTQJ01000081.1:0-776 GCF_003853795.1 Burkholderia sp. Bp8991
TCGTCGATCGCCTGCGACGACTGGCGCAGCGATTCGGCCGTCTGCTGCGCGGCTTCCGACAGCTGCGACAGCGCCTGCGTGATCTGCTCGGCACCGTTCGCCTGCGTCTGCATCCCTTCGTTGACCATCTGGAAGCGCGGCGCGAGCGTCTGCACCTCGGCGATGATCTGCGACAGCTGCCCGCCGACCTGCTGCACGTCGAGCATGCCGCGGCGCACTTCCTCGGAGAACTTGTCCATCCCCATCACGCCCGCCGACACGGCCGACTGGATCTCCTTCACCGTCTGCTCGATGTCGTAGGTCGCCACCGCCGTCTGGTCGGCCAAGCGGCGGATCTCGGTCGCGACGACCGCGAAGCCGCGGCCGTACTCGCCGGCCTTCTCGGCCTCGATCGCCGCGTTCAGCGACAGCAGGTTGGTCTGGTCGGCCACCTTGGTGATGGTCGCGACGACCTGGTTGATGTTCAGCGCCTTCTCGTTGAGGATCGCGAGCTTCGCGTTCACCGAACCAGCCGCGTCCATCACGCTGCGCATGGTCTCGCCCATCCGCGTGAGGCCGCTCTGGCTCACGCCCGCGAGCGTCGCCGACTGCTCGGCCACGCCGGCCACCTCGTTCATCGTGCGCAGCAGGTCGCGCGACGTCGCGAAAATTTCGCGCGACGTCGCACCGATTTCGGTCGTCGTCGCCGCGGTTTCGTTCGCGGTCGCCTGCTGCTCGCGCGACGTCGCCGCGATTTCGGCGACCGACGTCGTCACCTGCAGCGACGACTGCTGCGC
>NZ_QTQJ01000082.1:0-726 GCF_003853795.1 Burkholderia sp. Bp8991
GCCTTCCGGCGTGACCCACACGATGTTCTGCGTCGGGTCCTTGATGTCGCAGGTCTTGCAGTGCACGCAGTTCTGCGCGTTGATCTGCAAGCGATCTTCGTTGCTGTCGTTCTTGACGAACTCGTAGACGCCGGCCGGACAGAAGCGCGCTTCCGGGCCCGCATACGTGCGCAGGTTCACGTTCACCGGCACGCTCGCGTCCTTCAGCGTCAGGTGCGCCGGCTGGTTCTCCTCGTGGTTCGTGTTCGAGATGAACACCGACGACAGCCGGTCGAACGTCAGCTTGCCGTCCGGCTTCGGGTACTCGATCGGCGTGCACTGCGATGCCGGCTTCAGCATCTCGTGGTCCGCATGCTTGTGGTGCAGCGTCCACGGCACGTTGCCGCCCATCACCTTCTGTTCCAGCCCGACCATCAGCGTGCCGAGGTAGAGACCCTTCGCCATCCACTGCTTGAAGTTGCGCGCGCGGTACAGCTCCGTGTACAGCCACGATTGCTTGAAGGCGTCCGGATACGCGTTGAGCTCGTCCGACTGGCGACCGGCCTGCAACGCGTCGAACGCGGCGTCGGCCGCGAGCATGCCGGTCTTGATCGCCGCGTGGCTGCCCTTGATCCGCGATGCGTTCAGGAAGCCCGCGTCGTCGCCAATCAGGGCGCCGCCCGGGAACACCGTCTTCGGCAGCGACAGCAGGCCGCCGGCCGTGATCGCCCGCGCGCCGTACGACAC
>NZ_QTQJ01000083.1:0-701 GCF_003853795.1 Burkholderia sp. Bp8991
AGGAACAGCACCGTCTGCGCGACGTCCTGCACCGTCGTGAACACGCCGTCGACCGTGTTGCCGAGCATCACCTTCTTCACCACTTCCTCTTCGCTGATGCCGAGCTCCTTCGCCTGCTCCGGAATCTGCTTGTCGACCAGCGGCGTGCGCACGAAGCCCGGACACACGACGTGCGAGCGCACGTTGTGCTTCGCACCTTCCTTCGCCAGCACGCGCGCGAGGCCCAGCAGCCCGTGCTTGGCCGTCACGTACGCCGACTTCAGCGGCGACGCTTCGTGCGAGTGCACCGAACCCATGTAGATCACGACGCCGCCGCGATCGTCCTTGTACATGTGCTTGAGCGCGGCCTTGGTCGTCAGGAACGCGCCGTCGACGTGGATCGCCTGCATCTTCTTCCAGTCGGAGAACGCGTAGTTCTCGATCGGGTTGACGATCTGGATGCCCGCGTTCGACACGAGGATGTCGACCGAGCCGAACGTGTCGGCCACCTTGTCGATGCCGCTGTTGACCGCTTCCTCGTTGGTCACGTCCATCGCGACGCCGATCGCCTTGCCGCCTGCCTTGACGATCTCGTCGGCAACCGCGTTTGCGCCGTCCTGGTTCAGGTCGGCGATCGCCACGGCCGCGCCCGCTTTCGCGAGCTCCAGCGCGATTTCCTTGCCGATGCCGCTTGCGGCGCCCGTGACGACTGCGGTCTTGCC
>NZ_QTQJ01000084.1:0-674 GCF_003853795.1 Burkholderia sp. Bp8991
CAATACGGCCCGCGCGAATCGATGGAATACGACGTCGTGATCGTCGGCGGCGGCCCGGCCGGGCTGTCGGCCGCGATCCGGCTCAAGCAGCTGGCCGCCGAGAAAGGCACCGAGATCGGCGTGTGCGTGCTCGAGAAGGGTTCCGAGATCGGCGCGCACATCCTGTCGGGCGCGGTGATGGACCCGCGCGCGATCACCGAGCTGTTCCCCGACTGGAAGGAACAGGGTGCGCCGTTGAACGTCGAGGTGACCGAAGACCGCTTCCTGTTCCTGTCCGAGAGCAGCGCGGTCACGACGCCGAACTGGGCGCTGCCCGACAACTTCAAGAACCACGGCAACTACGTGATCTCGCTCGGCAACGTCACGCGCTGGCTCGGCCAGCAGGCGGAAGCGCTGGGCGTCGAGATCTTCCCGGGCTTCCCGGCCGCGGAGATTCTCTACAACGACGACGGTTCCGTGAAAGGCGTCGCCACCGGCAACATGGGCGTAGGCAAGGACGGCGAGCCGACCGAGAACTTCCAGCTCGGCATGGAACTGCACGCGAAGTACACGCTGTTCGCCGAAGGCTGCCGCGGTCATCTCGGCCGTCAGCTGATCTCGAAGTTCAAGCTCGACGCGAACGCCGATCCGCAGGCGTACGGGATCGGCATCAAGGAACTGTGGGAAATCGATCC
>NZ_QTQJ01000085.1:0-627 GCF_003853795.1 Burkholderia sp. Bp8991
CGCTCAGTGCAGGATTTTCGCGAGGAAGTCCTTCGCGCGGTCCGACTTCGGATTCGAGAAGAAATCGTCCTTGCGGTCGTCCTCGACGATCGCGCCTTGGTCCATGAAGATCACGCGATGGGCGACCTTCTTCGCGAAGCCCATCTCGTGCGTGACGACCATCATCGTCATGCCTTCCTGCGCGAGTTCGACCATCACGTCGAGCACTTCGTTGATCATCTCGGGATCGAGCGCGGACGTCGGCTCGTCGAACAGCATTGCGATCGGGTCCATCGACAGCGCGCGCGCGATCGCGACCCGCTGCTGCTGGCCGCCCGACAGCTGGCCCGGAAACTTGTGCGCATGCGCCTTCAGGCCGACGCGATCGAGCAGCTTCATGCCCTTCTCGGCCGCTTCGTCCTTGCCGCGGCCGAGCACCTTGACCTGCGCGAGCGTGAGGTTCCCGGCGATCGACAGGTGCGGGAACAGCTCGAAATGCTGGAACACCATCCCGACCTTCGAGCGCAGCTTCGACAGGTTCGTCTTCCTGTCGCCGACCGGCTGGCCGTTCACGAGGATCTCGCCCTGCTGGAACGGCTCGAGGCCGTTCACGGTCTTGATCAGCGTCGACTTGCCCGAGCCGGACGG
>NZ_QTQJ01000086.1:0-630 GCF_003853795.1 Burkholderia sp. Bp8991
CCGTATCGGAAGGTGCGGCTGGATCACCTCCTTTCCAGAGCTTCTCGCAAAGTTGAGCGCTCACGCTTATCGGCTGTAAATTTAAAGACAGACTCAGGGGTCTGTAGCTCAGTCGGTTAGAGCACCGTCTTGATAAGGCGGGGGTCGTTGGTTCGAATCCAACCAGACCCACCATTGTCTGGCGGTAGGTACCTGAGGGAATCTGTACTCATGGGGGCATAGCTCAGCTGGGAGAGCACCTGCTTTGCAAGCAGGGGGTCGTCGGTTCGATCCCGTCTGCCTCCACCAATCTTCAATGACAAGCGTTCGACTTGGGTCGAGTCTTTGTCATTGGCGATTGAGCCAGTCAGAGTGATACGTAGTAAGTATCGGCTGTCGTTCTTTAACAATCTGGAAGAAGTAAGTAATTTGGATAGCGGAAGCGTCTTGAGATGGACGTGGAAACTATCCGGGTTGTGATTGTATCGATGTATCTCAAGATGATTCGAACTTAATGTTCGGCTCAATTGGAATACGGCACAACGCGAGAACTCAACCTGTAGCGACTGTCGATGAGACAGACTCGTTATAGGGTCAAGCGAACAAGTGCATGTGGTGGATGCCTTGGCGATCACAGGCGATGAAGGACGC
>NZ_QTQJ01000087.1:0-596 GCF_003853795.1 Burkholderia sp. Bp8991
GCGCTTGCGTATGACGTTGCGGTGGGCCTGTGCTACATCACGCCCGAACAACTCTACGACTTGCGCATCGAGGCGGACTGGCGGATGGGTGAAGGTATTCCGGATGACAATCCAAACAAGAGGTATTACGAATATTTTTCACGCGGAAAATTCGATGACTTGCCGCTGCATGAATGGGTACACACCGAGGGTAGCGAAGGAAATATTCCCGGCGCGATCGTGGATCAACGTGAAGGAGAACTTTATTTGAAGGTCGGGGGTGTGATTTGAAGGCGCTAATCGCTACATGGCCGCGACGTGTCGCTATTGCCGTTTCGGCATGGCTGATTACCGTCGTACTCATGGCCATGCTGATGGCTTACGTAGAGCAACCCGATCCGGCACATCTGGAAATAGGAGATTGGATGAAGCGATTCATTGTTGTACCTGGCCTGGCTGCGCTCATGGTGTTTCTGTTGACCACGTCAGTGATGCGTCCGGCACAAGCTGCGCCTGCCAAGGAGGCTGCAGGGAATATGACGCTGGCAGCCGAGAAGCCGGTCAAGCCATTCGTCGCGCAGGTGGTCGGCCTGATTTGGTTGAATCCATTGCAACGT
>NZ_QTQJ01000088.1:0-569 GCF_003853795.1 Burkholderia sp. Bp8991
GACTACCCGACCGAATGGCAATTGTTGTGGACGCAAGGGCTTGCCGCACCGAACAAGAACGACGACATGGTGCGCACCGACCCGAAGTCATTTTCCACGCTTCAGTCGATTGGGGCGTTGGTTTACGGCAATCGTGGAAAAGAAACATTCAAGGGCTTCTACCACAAGTACATGTACAAGTTTCCGCTCCTGCTTAGCTCCCGCTATGCATCCAATCCAAAATATTTCTACACGGTGAGCCCGGCCAATAAAAATGACTGGCGCGAACTGGCGGGCATTCGTGTCGAACTTGCCATTCCGAATCGACTCGAAATCGACGACTCTCAAACCTACTTGCAAGACTCGATCCGAAAGACGTTCTCGATTGGCAATCGGCATTTCCCGACGATGTGGAGCCGCGATACGCCTCCCGACGTGCAAATCACTCAAGGCGGCGCAAACGCCGGCTTCACATCGCTGAACAACGCGCTGGACTACTTACAGAAGAACCCCGACAAGACCGTATGGGCAATGAACTGGGACGCCCCGAACTTCCCGCCCACGGATGCGCAGATCAACGAGAACCTCGT
>NZ_QTQJ01000089.1:0-564 GCF_003853795.1 Burkholderia sp. Bp8991
GCGCTGCGCGCCCAGTCGCGCTGCAGTTCGCAGAACAGCTGCGCGACGCTGATCATCTGGCCGCCGGCCTGCTCGATGCGGCGCAGCGCGGCTTCGTGCGCGGCGACCGACGTGCCGCCGACTGCGTCGACGACCACATAGACTTCGTAGCCGGCCTTCAGCGCGTCGAGTGCGGGGAAGGTCAGGCACGCTTCGGTCCACAGCGCGGTCATGATCAGTTTCTTGCGGCCGGTGGCCTCGACGGCCTTGCGGAACTCGACGTCTTCCCACGAGTTGATGCTGGTGCGGTCGTAGGTCGGATAGCCTTCGAGCGCGGCGCGCAGCTGCGGGATCGGCGGCTTGTTCAGGCCGGTCTTCACGTTGACGGTCGAGTGGACGATCGGCAGGTCGTACGCGACCGCGGCCTTCGATGCGCCGACGATGTTGTTGATCAGCAGCTGGCGATCCATCGATGCAATCGAGTTCACCTGGACCGGCTGGTAGTCGATGACGATGAACGCCGCGTTCTGCGGGGTGAGCAGGTGGTCGTTCGCGGGATCGCGAATCGGTTCGCTTGCCATGGTT
>NZ_QTQJ01000090.1:0-534 GCF_003853795.1 Burkholderia sp. Bp8991
TTCACCCACTGCGCGAGATGGCGCGTGCACTTCACGTCGTAGATGATCTGCGCGCCCGGGTTGCGCGACAGCACTTCTTCCGCGAACAGCATCAGCTGGCGGTCCGGATAGATGATCTGGCCGTCCTTCGTGACGACGCCGAGGCGGTCGCCGTCGCCGTCGAACGCGAAGCCGAGTTCGGCGTCGGTGTCCTTCAGCGCCTGGATCACGTCCTGCAGGTTTTCCGGGTGCGCGGGATCGGGATGGTGGTTCGGGAACGTGCCGTCGATGTCGGTGAAGCGCTCGACGAGTTCGCAGCCGAGCGCCTTGAACAGGCGCGTCGCGAGCGGACCCGCGACGCCGTTGCCGGCGTCGACGACGAGCTTCAGCGGGCGCGCGAGCTTGATGTCGCCCACGATTCGCGCGATGTACTGATCGGCGACATCGAACTGCTCGAACGCGCCGCTGCCCGTTTCATAGCGCTCGTCGACGATGCGGCGGTACAGCGCCTGGATCTGCTCGCCGTAGATCGCCGCGCCGCGCAGCACCATCTTG
>NZ_QTQJ01000091.1:0-466 GCF_003853795.1 Burkholderia sp. Bp8991
CAGTGAAAAGAGTGGTCGATTACAACGTGAAGGTCCGCGTGAAGTCGGACAACACGGGCGTCGACATCGCGAACGTGAAGATGTCGATGAACCCGTTCGACGAAATCGCGGTGGAAGAAGCGGTGCGGCTGAAGGAAGCCGGTGTCGCGACCGAAGTGATCGCGGTGTCGGTCGGCGTCGCGCAAGCGCAGGAAACGCTGCGCACGGCGCTGGCGATCGGCGCGGACCGCGCGATCCTCGTCGAGTCGACCGACAGCGTCGAGCCGCTGGCCGTCGCGAAGATCCTGAAGGCGCTGGTCGACAAGGAACAGCCGCAACTCGTGATCCTCGGCAAGCAGGCGATCGACGACGACTCGAACCAGACGGGCCAGATGCTGGCCGCGCTGGCCGGCCTGCCGCAAGCGACGTTCGCGTCGAAGGTGACGATCGCCGATGGCAAGGCAACCGTGGCCCGTGAAGTCGATGG
>NZ_QTQJ01000092.1:0-374 GCF_003853795.1 Burkholderia sp. Bp8991
TCGAAGTTCAAGCTCGACGCGAACGCCGATCCGCAGGCGTACGGGATCGGCATCAAGGAACTGTGGGAAATCGATCCCGCCAAGCACAAGCCGGGTCTGGTGATCCACACGGCCGGCTGGCCGCTGAAGTCGGACACCTACGGCGGCTCGTTCCTGTATCACATGGACAACAACCAGGTCGTGGTCGGCTTCGTGGTCGGCCTCGGCTACACGAACCCGTACCTGTCGCCGTTCGAGGAGTTCCAGCGCTACAAGACGCACCCGTCGATCCGCGCGTTCCTCGAAGGCGGCAAGCGCGTGTCGTACGGCGCGCGCGCGATCACGGCCGGCGGCCTGCTGTCGCTGCCGAAGACGGTGTTCCCGGGCGGCGCCCT
>NZ_QTQJ01000093.1:0-374 GCF_003853795.1 Burkholderia sp. Bp8991
TCGAAGTTCAAGCTCGACGCGAACGCCGATCCGCAGGCGTACGGGATCGGCATCAAGGAACTGTGGGAAATCGATCCGGCGAAGCACAAGCCGGGCCTCGTGATCCACACGGCCGGCTGGCCGCTGAAGTCCGATACGTACGGCGGCTCGTTCCTGTATCACATGGACAACAACCAGGTCGTGGTCGGCTTCGTGGTCGGCCTGGGCTACACGAACCCGTACCTGTCGCCGTTCGAGGAGTTCCAGCGCTACAAGACGCACCCGTCGATCCGCGCATTCCTGGAAGGCGGCAAGCGTGTGTCGTACGGCGCGCGGGCGATCACGGCCGGCGGCCTGCTGTCGCTGCCGAAGACGGTGTTCCCGGGCGGCGCCCT
>NZ_QTQJ01000094.1:0-353 GCF_003853795.1 Burkholderia sp. Bp8991
TCATTTCCTTTGACCGCGCCGACGAGATTGAATTTGGCCGGCGGCGACGGCGGATACCAGAACCCCGGCTTCGTTCCCTGTTTGCCATGCCGCCAATCGTCTTCCCAGTATCGGTATGGTTTCTGCACGCCAACCGGGAAACCGGAAGCAAAGACCCGTTGCGTCAGGATGCCGGCTGCCCCGATATCGTCGAGTTCGTGCTTGCTGATGCCGCGCCATCCGATCCCTTGAACCGTCACCGCCGAAATCACCTGATCGTGCGGACAGCAATATGCAGTGACGCGGCCATACGTCGATTCATTCAATCCGTGCCTCGCGCGATCCTCTTGCGCCGCATAAGACCGATTGCTGGT
>NZ_QTQJ01000095.1:0-346 GCF_003853795.1 Burkholderia sp. Bp8991
CCGATCGTCGTCGGCCGCGTCGAAGGCGTGACGATGTTTGCGAAGAACACGCCGCTCATCTGTCTCAAGCAGATGCCATTGCCCGGTATCGTGATCTTCGTGCATGGGGTGAATTCCGAAGGCGAATGGTTCGAGGCGTCGGAGGAAGGGATGTGCAAAGGCCTGAATCGCAGGCTCGGGCGTCTGGACGATCAGATGATGTATCACGGTATCGATGCCGGACAGTTGACGCCCGCGAAGTACACGGAGAGTGTGACGCCGGATGGGTATCTCAATCCGAAGCTGCTTCCCAATAACTACGTCAAGCCCGAGCCGTCGTTCTCGCCCGTCATTCATTTCCGCTGGG
>NZ_QTQJ01000096.1:0-311 GCF_003853795.1 Burkholderia sp. Bp8991
TAGGCGTCCGCCACGCAGTGGCCCGTGCGTCCCCACGGATCTTCGACATCGGGGAATGCGTCGCCGAAGAACGCCGCAGTGAGGCCCACGATATTTCCTTGGCTGTGGCATACGACGGTAATCGGGACATCGGCCTGCATGCTTCGGATCGACTCGATCAGTCTGGCCAAGCGCAGCGCGGCGAGTACGCCATACGCTCGAGGGGGCGCGCGATACAGCGGCCGGTTGGTCGGGTTGATGCCTTGCACGGTCATCCACCCCATCGTTCGATCATCCAGCCCGCCGTGCCAAAGATCGGGCAGACTGGCGCA
>NZ_QTQJ01000097.1:0-296 GCF_003853795.1 Burkholderia sp. Bp8991
CCGTATCGGAAGGTGCGGCTGGATCACCTCCTTTCCAGAGCTTCTCGCAAAATTGAGCGCTCACGCTTATCGGCTGTTGATTAAGACAGAAAGACTGTCTGTTAGCGGTTTTATCGGTTACAATGCCGGCCGCTTTCGATAATCTTCAATGAAAAATATTCGAATGATGATTCATTCGAGTCTTTCTCATTGGCGATTGAGCCAGTCAGAGTGGTACGAAAGTATCGGCTGTCGTTCTTTAACAATCTGGAAGAAGTAAGTAATTTGGATAGCGGAAGCGTCTTGAGATGGACGTG
>NZ_QTQJ01000098.1:0-281 GCF_003853795.1 Burkholderia sp. Bp8991
TCCGCCTCGATGCGCAAGTCGTAGAGTTGTTCGGGCGTGATGTAGCACAGGCCCACCGCAACGTCATACGCAAGCGCCTTTTCGGCATGCTCGGGGTTCGTCATCGTCGTCGAGTGATTCGTCGGGCTGTTGGTCGCACCGCGATCGAGCCAATCGACGATCTGTTTGTCGCGCCAATCCTTGTAGCCTTCGGGCATCGCGCTTTTGCCGTCCTCGCCGATCACGTGGCCGTCGCCGTCGAACCATTCGGTGTTCAATGTCCGACGCGCTTCCATTCGCAT
>NZ_QTQJ01000099.1:0-260 GCF_003853795.1 Burkholderia sp. Bp8991
TCATTTCCTTTGACCGCGCCGACGAGATTGAATTTGGCCGGCGGCGACGGCGGATACCAGAACCCCGGCTTCGTTCCTTGTTTGCCATGCCGCCAATCGTCTTCCCAGTATCGGTACGGTTTCTTCACGCCGACCGGAAAATCGGAAGCAAAGACCCGTTGCGTCAGGATACCGGCCGCGCCGATATCGTCGAGTTCGTGCTTGCTGATGCCGCGCCAGCCGATCCCTTGCACCGTCACCGCCGAAATCACCTGATCGTG
>NZ_QTQJ01000100.1:0-243 GCF_003853795.1 Burkholderia sp. Bp8991
GTCGCAACGCGCGACGAAAGACGGCAGCGGCCGGCGTGGACGACAAACCTACGCCGCGCGCACGAAGACATTCGGCAAATTCCTCTCGATCATCGGTGCTCGAAAAGCATACGAACAGCCTGCCGACAAAATCGATGAGGACATGGAAAACGAGCGGGTCTCGCCGACCAGCAATCGGTCTTATGCGGCGCAAGAGGATCGCGCGAGGCACGGATTGAATGAATCGACGTATGGCCGCGTCAC
>NZ_QTQJ01000101.1:0-223 GCF_003853795.1 Burkholderia sp. Bp8991
GATCTGGCCGATCGAGCACTGTCGATCATCCGTGATCGCTACGCCGATTTCGGGCCGACGCTGGCCTGCGAGAAGCTGTATGAGTGCCACGGCATCCGGCTGGCGAAGGAAACGGTCAGGCGGCTGATGACGGACGCCGGGCTGTGGGTGCCGCGCCGGCAGCGGCCGCCGAAGGTCTACCAGCCACGGGCACGACGCGCGTGCCTGGGCGAACTGATCCAGA
>NZ_QTQJ01000102.1:0-217 GCF_003853795.1 Burkholderia sp. Bp8991
AATCTTCAATGACAAGCGTTCGACTTGGGTCGAGTCTTTGTCATTGGCGATTGAGCCAGTCAGAGTGATACGTAGTAAGTATCGGCTGTCGTTCTTTAACAATCTGGAAGAAGTAAGTAATTTGGATAGCGGAAGCGTCTTTGAGATGGACGTGGAAACTATCCGGGTTGTGATTGTATCGATGTATCTCAAGATGATTCGAACTTAATGTTCGGCT
>NZ_QTQJ01000103.1:0-215 GCF_003853795.1 Burkholderia sp. Bp8991
GGCCTGCCGCAAGCGACGTTCGCGTCGAAGGTGACGATCGCCGACGGCAAGGCAACCGTGGCCCGTGAAGTCGACGGTGGCGCCGAAACGCTGTCGCTGTCGCTGCCGGCGGTCGTGACGACCGACCTGCGCCTGAACGAGCCGCGCTACGTGACGCTGCCGAACATCATGAAGGCGAAGAAGAAGCCGCTGGAAACGGTGAAGCCGGAAGACCT